>NZ_JAMYSJ010000010.1:0-239514 GCF_040321855.1 Mesorhizobium sp. M0227
CGGGAATCGGTGACGTTGAACATCACCAGCCTGCCATGACCGCCCTCTCTCAGCGAATTTGCAGAACTCTCAGCACACTACCCGGCCGGGTTGCGAAGGGTGGGGAAGGCGCCTGACCGCACCTATCGCCTTGTGCGATGAAGAGGTCTATGCAGGCCCTTACAAGGCTTAGGAGAGGCTTCGGATGAGAATCGCAATCTGCCTCGCATTGGCTGCGGCAGTGGCTGGGTGTGCGACCTCCCCGGTCGACTATGAGGCGTCGCTTTCGCAGCAGGACCAGAAATGGGCTTCGCCGGCATGCCAGCAGGCCCGCAGGGCTGCTTCGGATTACCAGGCTCGCGAGAAGGAGCATCCGGGATGGGGTTTCGGCGTCCTGCTTGGTCCATACTCGATGGGGCTCGTCGCAGCCATCAAGGAGCATGAGCAGAAGCAACGAAAGCTGTTCGCCCGCGAGGTGCACCTGCAATGTTCAAGCTTGCCGCTGCCGAAGGAACTGCAGGGCGATTTGAACCCTGGGGTACCGCCGACGAAGTATCCATAGCCCTGCCGCGCCTTCCCGGCAGAAGGCGCCGGGGCTGCGAAGCGGCGATGGAGAGCCGCCGTTGGGCCCAAGCAGTCATGGCGCCGATCGTCTTCACGCTCGCCCGCACCGGCTTCGGCCGCCTGCTCTACGCCGTCGGCGACGATGAGCGCGCAACGCCTTCCGGCGTGCAATACTGGCAGGTCATCACCGCGCTCTATGTGATCTCGATCGTGCTCGCCGGCATCACCGGCCTGCTCTATTTCGGCCTGATCAAGGCCACCTCGCTGTCGCTCGCCGAACCCCTGGTGCTGCCCCCGGTGGCCGCAGTCGTCATCGGCGGCACCTCCATATTCGGCGGCCGCGGCGGCTACACCGGCACCATCATCGGCGCGTTGACCCTGACAGTGCTGACGACGCTCTTGACCATCCTGCAGATGCCGGAGGGGGGCGAGGCGGATATTGTTGGGCTGATCGTGCTGTTTGTGACGGCGGCTTATTTAAGCATTGTGGAGGAAAGGTAGGGGAGAGGCGGCTGCTTTTGGCTCGAGGCGACTATGGCAGGCGAAACTCTGAAAGACAGCACTGCGCCTTCTCTGTCATTCACGCGGGAGAGCTGCGCCAAAGTGGCCGTTCATTCGTAATGCCGAATGCAACTCGGATGATCCGCAAAATATCTACGAGCAGGTTTGAAGACTCACCAAAGAACTGATAGGCCTCGTCACACGAGGTCTCCCCTCGCATACGCGCTGTAGTAACTGCGGCGTAAGAGCTAATGTCTGCACATATCGTGCGCGCCATCAATAAACGCGTCACATGGCGTGATTGGAAGGGAGACCTCGTGCCGACGTCCTATTTTGGTATCCCTGTTGTCCGCGCCACAATACCTCCTGAGTTGGCCAATGAAGCTTCGCTTCTCACCTATTTGGGCATGTCAGCCAAGGAGTTGAAAAAGATCTGGTGGTTTCGCGGACGCATGTACCACCAGTTCGAGATCGCCAAGGGGAAGGACAAGACCAGGATTATCAGCGCGCCGAACGAGCGCCTCAAATATCTTCAGAGGCAGATCGCTCCGCTACTTGACCGGCTCTATCGCGTTCGAAATCCAGTCCATGGTTTTGTCTCTGGAAAATCGGTAAAGACCAACGCGTTGGCGCACCTGCGTAAGCGCTACGTGCTTAACATCGATCTGAAGGATTTCTTTCCATCGATCACCGAAAGCCGAGTCACTGGCGTCCTTGAAGCTCTCGGCATCGACAGTCGCGTAGCAAGCATCATTACCCGTCTCTGCTGCTCCAACTCTCATCTGCCTCAGGGCGCGCCAACCAGTCCTGTCCTCTCCAACATGATCTGTTTTCGCTTGGATAAGGAACTGCTTGCCTTCGCGAAGGGCGTACGCTGCATCTACACACGCTATGCAGATGACATCACGCTTTCGAGCCATCAACCCATGGCGGCGCTGTTCGAGGGACCGGCTCAGCCCTTGGGCCATTTCGCACCCGATCTCCTCGTTTCGGCCCTGCGCAACATCGTCGTCAGTAACGGATTCGCGATAAACCCCGAAAAGGCACACTACGCCGACCGAAATTCGCGCCGGATGGTTACCGGGCTCAAGATCAACGAGCTAATCAATGTAGACCGTCGCTATGTCCGAAATATTCGGGCAGCGCTCTATTCGGTGGAGACACTGGGCAGAACGGCCGCGCAGGCGAAATTCAAGAGAGACCATGGTGGCTCGTCCGACCTTGGCAAGCATCTCGGAGGCAAGATCACCTGGCTTAAGTACATCCGAGGCCAATCCGACCCTGTATTTCGGGCTATTGCTATCCGTTTCAACGCTAGCTTCCCGGACCGAAAGATCGAGGTGACGCCGACTGCGGACGAGATCCGGGACCGGGCTGTGTGGGTTATCGAGTATTGTGAGGGTGAGGGCGAGAAGCTCAAGTTGTTGCAGGGCAGTGCATTCTTCCTCAAGGATGTCGGCCTTGTCACCGCCGCGCATTGCGTAGAGGGAGTGGACGAAATTGAGGTCTATCACCCGAGTAAGTTTGCTAACAGATTCACGGCGACCGTGCTCAAGCGAGACAAGCATCGTGATCTTGCGATTCTTGGTCACGCTATCCCAACTACCGAGTATTTCGACTTCGAGCGATCAACTCACGCCGTTGCTGTCGGTCAAGAGTTGATCGCAGTCGGCTATCCAAGCTTTGGTCCTGGCGACAGGCTCAATGTACGAGATGGGAAGGTGAGCTCACTTCCTGTCAAGCACGGTGTTAAGTTGATCGAAGTGACGCAAAAGCTTTCACAGGGCATGTCTGGTGGTCCCATTCTCGACAGCAACGACGCGGTCGCCGGTGTCGTCCACAAAGGTGGACCCGGCGAAGGACGAGACTTTGCTATTCATGTCGAGGTGCTAAACGATTGGCTTGCTGAGTAGGCGTTGGATTATCCGCGCCGGCACGGGCCGACGCGCTGATTGTAAAGGTGTCCGCGGAGATCGCGCCGCCCGCTGATGAGCGTCCGCTGAATTACGTGAATTACGAGTTACGGTGTCGAGTTACGGTGACAGTGCACTTTTTACCCTGCCAGGTGTTCGCCTATCCCCCCGCCAGCCTTGGCAACAAAAAAATCTCCGCCCCCTCCGGCAGCTTCTTCGACCACGTATCGCGATAGATCGTCCCGTCGATCGCAACCGCGATTCCTTTGTCGATCCAGGGCTCAAGGCCGGGATACTGTTCCGCCAGCTTCCTGAACAGTTCCCTTATGTCCTTGGCCTCGATCTCGACCTTGCTGTTGCCTCCGGCGGTCGCGGCGAGCGAGCCCCAGAGCGTTACTTCGACCATTCGCGAGACCCCTATACGGGATGGAGCATGATGTTATCCGAAAACCGCCTCGCACTTTTCGGCATCATGCTCTAGCCGCCTCGATCGCCGCCAGGATGCGCGGCGGCGACATCGGGATGTGCGTCATGCGCACGCCCGCGGCGTTCGACACCGCATTGGCGATGGCCGCCAGCGGCGGCACGATCGACGTCTCGCCGACGCCGCGCACCCCGTAGGGGTGGTTGGGGTTGGGGATTTCGAGGATCTGCGTGTCGATCATCGGCAGGTCCGAGCAGACCGGGATGCGGTAGTCGAGGAAGCCGGCGTTCTGCAGCCGCCCGTCCTTGCCGTAGATATACTCCTCGTTGAGCGCCCAGCCGATGCCTTGCGCGGCACCGCCCTGGTACTGCCCCTCGACATAGGTCGGGTGCACCGCCTTGCCGGCGTCCTGCACGACCGTGTAGCGGATAACCCTGGCGGCGCCGGTATCGGGATCGACCTCGATATCGCAGATATGGGTGGCGAAGGAGACGCCGGCGCCATCGGCGACGAGTTCGCTGTGGCCGGCGATCGGTCCGCCCGTCTTGCCCGATTCGACCGCGATCTCCTTCAGCGACAGCTTGCCGAGATTGCCGTGCTTCTCGCCCTTGGCGATCGCGTGGCCCTTTTCCCAGACCACGTCGTCGACGGCAATGTCCCACATCTGCGCGGCGCGTTCGCGCAGGATCTTGATCGCATTGCGGGCGGCCGAGATCGTCGCCATGGAAGACGAGAAGGTGCCGCGGCTGCCGTCCGTCATGTCGTTGTAGCCGAGGCTGGAGGTGTCGGCGACGATTGCCTTGACCTGGGAATAGTCGATGCCGAGTTCCTCCGCCGCCACCAGCGACAGCGACGCGCGCGAACCGCCGACATCGACCGTGCCGACGGCCAGCGAGACCGAGCCGTCCATGCCGATGTTGAGGTCGGTGCAGGTCTGGCCGCCGAAGTTGAACCAGAAACCGCAAGCCATGCCGCGGCCCTGGTTCGGGCCCAGCGGCGCCTTCATGTGCGGATGGCTCTTCACCGCCTCGAGCGTCGGGCCGATGCCGATCGGGCCGTAGACCGGACCGTAGGAGGATCTTGTGCCTTCCTGCGCGGCGTTTTTGATCCGGAAGTCGACCGGATCCATGCCGATCTTCTTGGCCAGCTCGTCAACAGCGCTTTCCACCGCGAACGCCGCCATGGGCGCGGAGGGCGCGCGGTAGGCCGCGGTCTTGGGCCGGTTGACCAGCACTTCGTAGCCCACCGTCTTGACGTTATCGAGCTTGTAGCAGGCGAACGCGGTCATGGCGCCGATCTCGGCCCAGGAGCCGGCATACGGGCCACAGCTGTAGCGGAGCGTCCCTTCGGCGGCGGTGATCGTGCCGTCCTTGCGGGCGCCGATCTTCACGTCGATCGAGGTGGCGCTGGTCGGACCCGAGGCGCGGAACACCTCGTCGCGGGTCATCACCAGCTTCACCGGCCGGCCTGCCTTGCGCGACAGCGCCAGCGCCACCGGCTCGGCCCAGACATGGGTCTTGCCGCCGAAACCGCCGCCGATCTCGGAAGAGGTGACGCGCAGTTTCGAGGCTTCCATGCCAAGCAGCTGGGCGCAATGCTGGCGGTAGACGAAATGGCCCTGCGTGCACACCCAGAGGTCGGCAGTGCCGTCGGAGCTGAAATTCGCCACGCAGGCATGCGGCTCGATATAGCCCTGGTGCGTCTGCTCGGTCTTGAAGGAGCGCTCGACGATGAAGTCGGCGTGGCCGAAACCCTGATGGACATCGCCATGGCCAAACTGGCTGCGCTTGGTGACGTTGGAGGGTTTTACCGGCTTCTCCTCGAGACCCTCGGTGAAGATGGCATCATTGATCAAGGGCGCCGTGTGCTTCGCCGCCTCGTCGACATCGGTGACATGCGGCAGCAGCTCGTACTCGACCTCGATGAGCTTCAGCGCCTGCCTGGCCGTGCGGGCGTCGATCGCAGCGACCGCGGCCACCGCGTGGCCGTCATAAAGGGCTTTCGTGCGCGCCATGCAATTGTCGAGGACGTCGTACATGGCGGCATCGCCATCGGTGAGGTCCGGCAGGTCGGCCGCGGTGATCACTGCCTTGACGCCGGGGAGCTTTTCCGCCTTCGAAATGTCGATCTTGACGATCCTGGCGTGGGCGTGCGGGCTTCTGAGAACACGCCCGACCAGTTGGCCGGCCATGTTGAAGTCGGCGCCGTAGCGCGCGCGGCCCGTCACCTTGTCGATGCCGTCGGGACGGATCGGACGCGTGCCGACGGAGGTGAATTTACGTCCGGAAAAACGTGGATCGAAATTCATCTCAGGCTCCCTTCATCACGATGGCCGCGTCCTGGACGGCGCGCACGATCTTGTCGTAGCCGGTGCAGCGGCACAGGTTCCCGGCGAGGCCGAAGCGGATTTCTTCCTCGGTCGGGTCGGGGTTCTTGGCCAGGAGGTCCTTGGCCGCGATCAGGAAGCCCGGCGTGCAGATGCCGCATTGCAGCGCCGCATGCTCGAGGAACTTCTGCTGCAGCGGGTGCAGCGTATCGCCATGGGCCATGCCCTCGATGGTCTCGACGCGGCGGCCTTCAGCCTCGGCGCCGAGCACCAGACATGAGCACACCAGCCGGTCGTCGAGGATGATGCTGCAGGCGCCGCAGTCGCCGGTGCCGCAGCCTTCCTTGGCGCCCGTCAGCCCCAGCCGATCGCGCAGGACGTCGAGCAGCGTCTCGTCGGGCTGGCAAAGATATTCGACAGCGTCGCCGTTGATTGTCGTTGAAACTGCTACACCAGCCATCATTTGCCTCCCGCACGTGCATAGGCGGTCGTTGCGGCCCGCTTGGCCAGCACGCCCGCAACTTTTCTTCTGAATTCGATGGTGCCGCGCTTGTCGTCGATGGGACGGCATGCCCCCGCGCAAACCTTGGCGAGCCGCTCCAGCGTCGCTTCGTCCAGCCTGGAGCCGATGAGCACCTCCGCCGCCTCTTCGACCAGAAGCACCGTCGCCGCCACGGCGCCCAGCGCCACGCGGGCCGATTTGACCACACCGTGCTCATCGAGCGTCAGGTTCACGCCGGCGCTGACCACCGCGATGTCCATTTCGGTGCGTGGAATGAAACGCAGATAGGCATCGCCCGAGCGCGGCGCTTGGCTGTCGAGCAGGATCGCCTCGATGATCTCGCCTTTGGCGAGCGACGTCTTGCCCGGCGCGGTCGGCACGCTCTGCACGGGGACAGTGCGCCTGCCCGCCGGCCCGACGACCACCGCCTTGGCGCCGGCGGCAACCAGCGCCGGCACGCTGTCGGCGGCCGGCGATGCGTTGCAGAGATTGCCCACGATGGTGCAGCGTCCCTGCACCTGCTTCGATCCGATCAGCTTGGCCGCCTCGACGACACCGGGCCATGCCTTCCTGAGCGCGGTGTTCTCCCCCAGGACGGCGCAGGGAACCGCCGCGCCGATGCTGAAGCCTTCAGCCGTTTCCCGGATCTCGCTCAAGCCGTCGATCGCCTTGATGTCGACGATCAGCTCTGGTTCGGCAAAGCCGCCCTTCATTCTGACCAGGAGGTCGCTGCCTCCCGCAAGGATGGCGGCCGTACCAGCCGACCCGGCCAACTGGCCAACGGCATCTTCTATTGAAAGCGGACGTATGTAGCGCATCGTCTCCCCTTGGTCATCGCGATTTCAGCGACCGTTATAAACAGTCTCCTCATAATGGCCATCCGGTTCCTCATCTGCGGCGATTGGGCCAGGCGCCGCAATATCCAGTCCAACAGACCGAAAGTGGCGCACTGAATGCGGCAACCGGCTTTGAGACGAGTTTCGTGAAACTTCGGTTGTGGATCAAGTGCGCTCATTCGCTTTTGTCCGCCTTTGGACCGGAACGGCCTTTAGGCCGGGCAGAGCCGCTGCCTGGCCGCCCCGGCTGAAGCCCCTGTGTTCGGCAGCCGCCCGAAACGCCTGCGGCGGCTGGCCAAGGGTACGCAGGAAGGCGCGCCGCATGCGGCCGGGATCGCCAAAACCGGCGGTTTCGGCGATGCGCTCAAGCGGGAGATGGCTGGTCTCGATCGCCGTTCGGGCCGTCTCAAGGCGCATGCGCTCTACGGCTTTTGCCGGCGTGACGCCGGTCTCGGCGGTGAAGGCGCGGGCGAAGTTGCGGGGACTCATGGCCGCGTGATCGGCCAGGCATTCGACGGTCAGCGGTTCGGCCAGGTTTGCCCGCACCCATTCGATCAGCGCGGCAAAGCGCCCGGTTCGCCCGCCCAGCTCGACGAAGGCCGAGAATTGCGACTGGCCGCCCGGCCGGCGCTGGTGCACGACGATCTGCTGCGCGGTGCGGCGCGCCACCTCAGCGCCAAGGTCATCTTCGACGAGGGCGAGCGCCAGGTCTATTCCGGCCGAGATGCCGGCCGACGTCCAGATGTCGCCATCCCTGATGAAAATACGCTCGGCATCCAGCCTGACCTTCGGGTAGCGGCGGTGGAAGTCGTCGCTGCTGGCCCAGTGCGTGGTCGCGCGGCGGCCGTCGAGCAATCCCGCCTTTGCCAGCAGGTACGCGCCCGTGCAGACGCTGCTGATGCGCCGCGCCGAGGCGCGCCTCAACCAGGCGACGATCTCGTCCATCGCCTCCATGGAGCGGATGATTTCGCCGCCCGATACGATAACGGTGTCGAAAGGGCCGTCGCGCAGAGGCCTGGTGAGGAGCTTCAGACCCGAAGAGCTTTCAACGTCGCCGCCGCCGGGCGCCAGCAAAACCAGCTCATAGCTGTCCGGGCGGCAGCGCTCCGCAATCTCGAAGACTGTAGTCGGCCCGGCCGCATCCAGAAGCTGGAAACCGGGGTGAACGACGACGGCAACTTGCCTGCGCATGGCAGTATTCGCCCGATTTATGTCATTTCGGACGAAACGTAACGCCGATACCCTCGTCGTCAAGCCATCTGGAGATCGGACCCCATGAGCTGGCGACTTGCATTGTGGAGCAGTGTCGGTGCCGCCGGCCTTGTCGTGGCGGAGCACGGATTGCTACGCCAACTGGCCCACAGGGCGCTTGCTAGCGCCAGCCACGGTGCCCGCACGGCCGACTTCGTCGCCATGCAACTCGAATATCCCGGGGCGGTCGCATCGCGGTGACGATGCCGTGCTGAAGCGACGGCGGGTGTGTGGCCGTCCTGCGAGCACCGATTTTTCACAGCAAGGGAGTGACTGATGAAAGCATTGATCGCCGGGGCCGGCATCGGCGGCCTCACCACTGCTCTGTTCCTGCATGAGGCAGGCATCGAGGTCGAACTGTTCGAGCGGGCCGACGACATCCGCGAACTTGGCGTCGGCATCAACATGTTGCCGCACGCTGTCAAGGCGTTGGCCGGACTTGGGCTGATGCCGGCGCTCGACGCGGAGGGGGTGAGGACACGCGAGCTTGTCTACACCAACCGCTTCGGCCAGATCGTATGGCAGGAATTGCGCGGCATCGATGCCGGCTATGAGGTTCCGCAAATCAGCATTCATCGCGGCAGACTGCTGGGGCTGATCCACAGGGCCGTGGTGAGCAGGCTTGGCGGCGACATCATCAATACGGCAAGCCGTGTCGATGCCTTCGAGCAGAGCGGGGGCGAGGTCGTGGCGCATTTCCGCCGGCATGACGGCTCGCGAGGCGAGGCGCATGGCGACCTGCTCATAGGCGCTGACGGGATCCATTCCGCCGTCAGGGCCGTGCTCTATCCCGAAGAAGGGCCGCCGATCTGGAACGGCACGATGCTGTGGCGCGGCGCCACGCCATGGCCGGTCTGGCGCGACGGGCGCACCATGGCGGTTGCCGGCGGCAATTTCGCCAAGTTCGTGTATTATCCGATCGAGCCGGATCGCCAAGAGCCGGAGACCAGGCTGACGAACTGGGCGGTGATGGCCAATACCGGTGATAGCGGCACATCACCGCTGCGTCCCGGCGACTGGAGCCGCCCGGGCGTGATCGACGATGTGCTGCCCTTCGTGCGCGACCGGTTTCAGCTTGATTTTGTCGACCCTGCCTCGATCATCCAGGCAACGGATGGCTTCTACGAATATCCGAACTGCGACCGCGACCCGCTGCCGCGATGGTCGTTCGGGCGGGTGACGCTGCTCGGCGATGCGGCGCATCCCATGTATCCGGTCGGGTCGAACGGAGCCAGCCAGGCAATACTCGACGCCGGTTGCCTCGCGATGCATCTGGCTGCGGAGCCTACCGTTGAAGCCGCGCTAACGCGATATGATGGGGAGCGGCGGCCGGCCACATCGGCCATCGTGCTGGCCAATCGGCAAGGCGGGCCGGAAGCGGTCATAGACATGGTCGAGTGCCGGGCGCCGCATGGCTTTGATGACATCGACGCCGTCGCTTCGCGCGAAGAACGCAAGAGCGTGGTGCGCGGCTATGCGTCCCTGGCCGGGTTTGCAAAACCGAATTGACCGGGAGCGGGCGTTTTTGCGCCCTAGAGATCGGCCTCGGCGAAGATGCGTGAGGCCCAGTCGAGGAAGACGCGCAGGCGTGGCGAGAGCTGACGGTTCTGCGGGTAGAGCGCCGACAGCGGCGTTGGCGATGGCGGATAGTCGACCAGCACCTCGACGAGCGTCCCATCGGCAAGGTCCTTCTCGAAACGATAGCGCGGCGCCTGGATGAGGCCGAGGCCCAGCCGCGCCAGATCGGCGGCGGTGTCGGAATTGTTGGCGGCGACGCGGCTTGGCAGCCGCACCTCACGGATATTGCCGGCGACGGTGAACTCGAACGGAAGGGTCTCGCCGGTGCGCGACGAGACAAAGCCCACCGCCTGGTGACCGTCGAGCGCATCGGGGGAGACGGGCGTGCCGTGGCGCTCGAGATAGGCAGGGCTGGCGCAGGTGATCTCGCGGATGACAGCCAGGCGGCGCATGATCATGCCGCTGTCGGGTAGTTCGCCGACGCGGATCACACAGTCGACGCCTTCACGCACGAGATCGACCAGCCGGTCGCTTTGGCCGATCTGCAGGTCGATTCTGGCATAGCGGTCGAGGAACTCCGGCAGGCGCGGCAACAGGAATGTGCGGGTGAGCAGCGTGCTGGCGTCGATGCGCAGCAGGCCGAAAGGCTCCGCATTGCGGAAGGCGGCCTCGGCATCCTCGATTTCGGCCAGGATCGACAGGCAGCGCCGATAGTAGGCTTCGCCGTCCTGCGTGGCGTTCACCTGCCGCGTCGTTCGTTCCAGAAGCCGCGCGCCGAGATGCTCTTCCAGCCGCCTGATCGATTCCGTCGCGGTTGAGCGCGGCAGGCCGAGATCGGCCGCGGCAGAGGTGAAGCTGCGTCGCTCCAGAACGCGAACGAAGAGCCGCATCGTGTCCAGTCGATCCATGAGCTTTTGTTCGCAGTTTCCGAATAGTGATGTCAATAGGTGGCTGATTATCCGGAAAGCCGCCCGACCTATATCCGTGTCACCAACACACGGAGAGACTTCCATGACATCCAATCAAACAGATACGGGTGGCCAAACCAGAACCGCGATCGTGACCGGCGCCTCCAAAGGCATCGGCGCCGCCATCGCACAGCGGCTCGCCCGCGACGGCGTCGCCGTCGTCGTCAACTATGCACGGGGCCGCGCCGAGGCCGAAGAGCTTGTGCGCAGCATCGAAGCCGGCGGCGGCAAGGCGATCGCCGTTCAGGCCGATATCGCCGATCCGAATGGGATCGCAGCGCTGTTCGACGCCGGCGAGAAGGCGTTCGGCGGCATCGACATCCTCGTCAACAATGCCGGCGTCATGAAGATGTCGCCGATGGCGCAGACCGACGATGCTTCGTTCGACACGCAGATCGCGATCAATCTCGGCGGCGTGTTCCGCGGCATGCGGGAAGGCGCGCGCCGGCTTCGCGACGGCGGCCGCATCGTCAACTTCTCCAGCAGCGTCGTTGGCCTCTACCAGTCGGGCTATGGCGTCTATGCCGCCACCAAGGCCGGCGTCGAGGCGATGACCCACATCCTGGCCAAGGAGCTTGGCGCGCGCCGTGTCACCGTCAACGCGGTGGCGCCCGGGCCGATCGAGACCGCCCTGTTCACGGACGGCAAGAGCGAGGCGCAGATCGAGGCCATCGGCAAGATGATCCCGCTCGGCCGGCTTGGCCAGCCCGACGACATTGCCGGGCTGGTCTCGTTCCTCGCCGGACCGGACAGCTTCTGGGTCAACGGACAAATCATCCGCGCCAATGGCGGCGTCGTCTGAGGCGTCGCCGACCGCTCCACCCCGAACCTGAAACTCCACAGAAAGGAAAAGATCATGCCATTCGCCAACATCAAGTTACCGCAAGCAGCGCTCTCCAGGGCGCAGAAGGAAGACCTCATCCATCGAACGACAGCCATGTTCGTCGACTTTTTCGGCGAGGGTGCGCGCCCCTTCACGATGGTGCTGGTGGAGGAGGTCGCCGACGGCGGCTATGGCCGGGCCGACGAAGTGTTCGTCGTGCCGGAAGTTTTTCGCGCAAAGGAGTAGTGCCGGGCCGACCTCCTCTCCCGACTTCGTGAGGCGAGGAACTCCAGTCTAGTAAAGTTTGCGCCAGAACCCCCACCCGGACCTCCGGTCCGACCTCCCCACAAGGGGGAGGTAGGGAGCCCAGCTTTTCCGCATTTCCAAAAAAGGCGCTGTTCGGCAGGCGGGCAGGGCGCCTTCCTCACCCTCCCCCTTGTGGGGAGGGTCGATGCGAAGCAGCGGGGTGGGGGTCTGCGCGGCGCTGCAGCGCTTGGGTTTGCAAGCGTAGACCTCCGCTTCAATCGCCCTTCGTCGCGCCAATCCAGTCGGCCGCCACTTCGGCAAACAGCCAGTCGCGGAACGCCCTGATCTTTTTCTGGCGCAGCGCGCCGTCGCGGTAGACGACATAGTAGCGCGAGGCGGATTTCAACGCGAGATCGAAGGGACGAACCAGCCGCCCCGCCGCAAGGTCGGCCGAGACCAGCGCGCTTCGGCCGAGCAGCACGCCTTCGCCATGCACCGCGGCCTCGACGGCGAAGGTGGCGGAATCGAAGCGCACGCCGCGCTTCGGATCGACATCTGCCACGCCGGCATGTTGCAGCCATGTCGCCCAATCGATGCGAAAGGCATCATGGATCAATTTGTGATGCCTGAGATCCGCCGGCAAGCGCAGCGGATGTTCGCCTTGCAGCAGTTCCGGGCTGCAAACGGGGAAGACCTCTTCATCGGCGAGAAATTCCGCTGTCACTCCGGCATAGCCGCCCTTGCCGTAGCGGATGGCGATGTCGATGCCGTCGCTGACGAAATCGGAAAGCACGCCGGAGGTCGACAGCCGCACGTCGATATCGGCGTTGGCGCGGTGGAAACGATGCAGCCTCGGCACCAGCCAGCGGCCGGCAAAACCGTCCGAAGTGCTGACATTCAGGATGCCTGTCGTGCGGTCGGGCGTGGCGGCGATGGTGGCGGCGGCGATCTGGTCCAGCGCCGTCCTGACTTCCGATGCATAGGCGGCGCCCACCGGCGTCAGGCGAACGGACCGCGTTCCCCGATCGAAAAGCTGGATGCCCAGCCTGTCCTCGATGTTGCGGATTGCGCGGCTGACCGCGCCATGGGTGACGTTGAGTTCAGCCGCCGCCTTGGAGAAACTCAGATGCCTGGCGGCGGCCTCGAAGGCGGGCAGGGCAGTGAGGGGCGGTAGTTTGCGCGGCATGATCCACCTGTGAGCGTTGCTCACAAATCCTGCACAAAGAGTCGTTTGTCGTCCAGCCCAGAAATGTTCAATCTGTTGGTGTAGCAGCGCATGCAGATCGGATTCTCCATCTCACCGTTGCGCTGAACGACCAGAAACAGTGTGAGCAATCGTCATGCTCGTCCTCCGCGGACGGCGTCGGCACGCTTGCGCCTAGGCAAATACAGGAGACGGACAATGAACCCGACCTTCGAATCCATCGGCGCCGCGATGAGCGGTCTTGCACTCAGAACCGCTGCAGTCGTCGAGCGCCGCCGGGTGCTTCGCCGAGTTTCACGCTTCTCGAATCCTCGCTTGCACGACATCGGCTTCGAGCGCGACTGGAACGGTTCCATCCTGCGCAATGGGAGGGCGATATGACCAGCACCCTGATCATCGGCGCGACGGGGCTGCTGGGTGGCGAGATGGCGAAGGCCAGCGCAGGCAATGGCGATCGCCTGCACGTTCTGGTTCGTCCGGCAACAGCCGGTAATGAAGAACGGCTGCGTTCGCTGAAGGAGCTCGGCGCCAAAATCCATGTCGGCGATCTCGACGACTATGACAGCCTTGTCCGCGCCGCCGGTGCGGTGGATCGCGTCATCAGCTCGGTGCATGTGGATTCGGCCAGCGAGATGACGCTGGTGCGCGCGCTCAGAGATGCCGGCGTCTCCCGCTATGTACCTTCCGCCGGCTTCGGCCTCGACTTTGCCGCCGCTGCACCGGGCTCGGTTCCGCCGCTCGACCTCAAGCGAGCCGTGTTCGACGCGATCAGGCAAGCGGATCTGCCCTATACGGTGATCTACACCAACGGCTTCTTCTCGACCTGGGTGACGACGCTGGGCGACCTGATGCGCTTCGGCTCGTCGCCCTTGCCGTCCGAAGAGGTGACGCTTTATGGCGACGGCAATGTGCCGGCGACGTTTGTCAGCGAGAAGGACATCGCCGCCGTCACCTTGCGCGCGTTGAACGACCCCAGTGCCATCCGCAGCGAGATCCGCATCGCCCAGAACGAGATCACCCAGAACGAAATGATCGATCTGTGGCGCCGGGTGAGCGGCCGCTCGCCGCGCATCGTGCCCCAGAGTGCGGCGGAGCTTGAGGCGATGATCGCATCAGCCCCCTGGCTCGGACTGCTGCGGGCGTTTTGGATACGCGGTGAGACGGCGCTCGAAACGGCCACGCCGGAAGCCGGCGCGCTCTATCCGGAGCTGACGTTCGAGACCATCGAGAGCGCCTTTGTGGCGATGGCGGGCACCGCTGGGCGGTAGGAGCAGAAGCGCGGCGGCGCAACTGCCGATCTCCCCCACTTGTGGCAGGGCTATCGCATATGGAATTCCTGAGATGTCTGCCCGGCACGGACCCCCACCCCTAACCCCTCCCCAAAAGGGGAAGGGAGACTTCCGTTGGCGCTGACCCAGAAGCATCGCCTGTCTTTTCGGCGCCAACAAGAATTAAAGACACGCGGCAGCATTCCCTCCCCCTTGTGGGGAGGGTTAGGGTGGGGGTTCTTCTTCGCAAGAATCCATATGCGATAGCCCTGCCACAAGTGGGGAGATCGGCAGCGTCACCCCTTCCGCTTCTCCACCTCGGCCTTCCTCAGCAGGAACCGCTGGATCTTGCCGCTCGGCGTCTTCGGCAACTCGCTGACGAACTCGACTTCGCGCGGATAGGCGTGGGCCGAGAGGCGCTTGCGGACATGCTGCGCCAGTTCCTCGGCCAGCGCCTCGCTGCCTCGAAAGGCGGGCGCCAGAACGACGAAGGCCTTGACGATTTCGGTGCGCTGCGGATCGGGCACGCCGACGACCGCTGCCTCGTTGACCGCCGGATGCTCGAGCAGCGCGCTTTCGACGTCGAACGGGCCGATGCGGTAGCCGGCCGAGGTGATGACGTCGTCGGCGCGGCCGATGAAGGAGATCGAACCGTCGGGCTCGAACTCGACCGTGTCGCCGGTGCGGTAATAGCCACCCGCAATGGCAGGGGTTTCGGCCTGATGATAGCCGCCGAACCAGCGCAGCGGCGAGTTGGCGATGTCGACGGCGAGAATGCCGGGCTGGTTGGGGCTAAGCTCGTTGCCGGCCTCGTCGAGCACGACGACGCGGTAGCCCGGCATGGCAAAGCCGGCCGAGCCGTGGCGTACGGGGTGCGACAGGCCGTGATGGTTGTTGACCATCATGCCGTTCTCGGTCTGGCCGTAATGGTCGTGGATGGCGGCGGCGAGATGAGCGTCGAACCAGCGGATCACCTCCGGGTTGAGCGGCTCGCCGGCGCTGCTCACCACACGCAGGCGGCCCTTGACGCGGGCGGCGGCCTCGGGTCCTTCGGCCAGCAGCAGGCGGAAGGCGGTGGGCGAGCCGGCAAGGCTGGTGACGCCGAGGCGCTCGATGATGTCGTAGGTGCTCCTGGCGGTGAAGGCGCCCTCGTTGAAGGTCGTGGCGATGCCAAGCAGCAGCGGGCCTGTTATGGCGTAATAGAGGCCGTAGGCCCAGCCGGGATCGGCGATGTTCCAGAAGACGTCGGCGGGCCGCAGCCCGATGGCATCGCGCATATAGGCGCCGAAGGCCAGCAGCGCGCTGAGCGGCACCGGAACGCCCTTGGGGAAACCTGTCGTGCCCGAGGTCGACATCATCATGAACAAATCGTCGCCCTTGCGCATCACCGGCTGGCAGTCAGGCGAGGCGGCGGCGAAGTCGGCGCGGAAATCGATGTCGCCGGCCGGCAGGGCTTCGCCTGGGGCAAGGATGGTTGCAACCCGAGGGCAATCCTCCACCTGGTCGAGTTTGCCGCGATTGGCAATGTTGGTGACGACGAGCTTCGCGCCGCTGGTCTTCAGCCGGTGGTCGATGGCCTTGGGGCCAAAGGCGGTGAACAGCGGCTGGTAGACCGCGCCGATGCGCCAGGTGCCGAGGATGAGCGCCACCAGTTCGGGAATGCGCGGCAGCATGCCGGCGACGATGTCGCCGGAGCCGACGCCAGCCGCTTTCAGCATGTTGCCGACGCGCGCCGACATCTCCTTGAGATCGTCGAAGCTGAACTCCCGCAGCTCGCCACCGGCGGAGATGGCGCGCAGCGCCAGCCGGTTCTGGCCGGTATGGCGATCGCAGCATTCGATGCAGGCGTTGATGCCCGTCGCGGGATCGCCGTGAAGTCTTGCGATCTCATCGTCGATGCGAAAGCGTGCAATGGCATCGGTATAGCGCGGCAGCGCCGGTGTATTGGTCATGGCAGTCCTCCCTGGCGGCGCCGCATCTCCCCATGCGGCGCTGTCGGGTGCGAGCTTGCCCGAAATTGTGGTTGTGGTCGATGCGGCGAAAGTTGGTGGGTGGGAAGGTTGGTGCTTGAACACCCCCCTCTGCCCTGCCGGGCATCTCCCCCGCAAGGGGGAGATCGGCGCCTCAACGACATCCAATCTCCCCCCTTGCGGGGGAGATGTCCGGCAGGACAGAGGGGGGTGTGAAGGATCACAGCGCTGACAATCTGCGTGGTTGACCTAATCAGTCATCCAGCGGATAGGTCCGGCCCAAATATACCCGCCCGAGAAACTCCGATGACCACAGACACCAAATTCCACCCCGACACCGCCTGGCAGGCCGAAATTCGCGCCGGCGTGCGCCACGTGCGCGATCTGGCGTCCCTGCCGTTGTCGCCAGCTGAGCGCGCGGCGGCGCAAGCGGCGGCGGTGAACCACAAGGTGCGTGCGCCCAAAGCCTATCTGGACCTGATCGACTGGAACGACCCGGCCGATCCGATCCGGGCGCAGGTCATCCCCTCTCCGCAGGAACTGGAGGAGGTGGAAGGCGAACTCGACGATCCGATCGCCGACCATGAATTCAGCCCGGTGCCGCGATTGACGCATCGCCATGCCGACCGGGTGCTGCTGTTCCCGACCTATCAATGCGCCGTCTATTGCCGGTTCTGCTTCCGCAAGGAATCGCTGACCGCGATCGGCCGCGGCTACACGCGCCAGGCGCTGGAACCGGCGCTGGCCTATATCGCGGATCACCCCGAAATCCGTGAGGTGATCCTGACCGGCGGCGATCCGCTGTCGCTGCCCGACAAGGCACTGGCCGAAATCTTCGCGCGCATCGAAGCGATCCCCCATGTGCGGCTGCTGCGCATCCATACGCGCGTGCCGGTGGTGCTGCCGTCGCGCATTACATCAGGGCTCGTCGCGGCGCTGCAGGGCCGGCTGATGGTCACTGTCGTCACCCATTTCAACCACGCGCGCGAGATCACCGACGCAACCGAGGCCGCCTGCCGCACGCTTCGGCAAGCCGGCTTCGTGCTGCTGAACCAGAGCGTTCTGCTCAAGGGCGTCAACGACAGCATCGAGGCGCTGGAAGAACTCTGCCGCGAGCTGATGTACCGCCTCGGCGTCAAACCCTACTACCTGCACCATGGCGACCTCGCGCGCGGCATGGCGCACCGGCGCACGACGATTGCACAGGGACAGGCGCTGACTGAAGCGCTGCGGGCGCGGCTGTCGGGCATCTGCAACCCCGTCTATGTGCTCGACCTGCCGGAGGGCGGCGGCAAGGTGCCGATCGGGCCTTGCCATGTCGAGGGACGGGACGGCGAGAACTGGCGGCTGCGCGGGCTCGATGGCGAGGTGAGGGGATATAGGGAGATCGTTGGCGAATAGGGCTGCGCGCTACCGCGCGTTTTTCTCGACAAATGCCAGCACCACCACGCGCGGGGCAACGCAATAGGCGAGGCTGGCCTTGCGGCGCGTCTTCGTCGTTGCGCGGCCTGCGTTCAGGTCGATGGCGATGTTCTCATAGCCCAGCACCTCGCGATCGAGCGGATAGACGGCCTTGTAAACGGCTTCCTTGGCGGCAAAGAGGATGCGGCCGGCAAGATGCCGGTCGGCTGCGTCCGTGCGGTCCGCGGGTGTTGTCACGAGCGCCAAAATGTCATCCGGGAGAGGCTGCGCGGGCTCGACGTCGATGCCGAGCGAGGCGATATCGCCAATCGGTGCAATCGCCGCCACGGCCATGTCGTCGTCGTGCGCGAGCGAACCGGTTATTCCGTCAGGCCAGACCGGCGCGCCGGTTGGCGAGCGCAAGATGGCGACGTCGCCAACGCCAAGCTCCGCCAGCAATCCGTGCGCGATCCACCGGGCCGCGCCGCTGGCGCGCCGCATGCCAGGCTGACGCGCGGGGATGGAATGCGCTTCCCCAGGCAGCAGATGGGCGTCGTCGCCGTCGCGGATCATCCGGCATCCGATCCGGACTCCCGATGGTGCGATGGCGGCGATCGCTTCGGCCAAGGCGATTTCCTCGGGCAGCCGCATCACGGCGCGTGCGTCCGGGCCGGCAAAGCGAGATCGGCGATCATTTCTCCGTCCTCGTCGAGCCCTTCTTCGACGAAACCGGCGCTGCGATAGAGATTTCGCGCCGCATCGTTCTCCGGTTCGTAGCAGATCGAGACGTGGCTGATGTGGCCGAGCCCCTGTATTTCGACCAGCACTTCGAGCAGTGCGGCCTTGCCGTAGCCTTTGCCCTGAGCGGCGCGGTCGATCATGAAGCGATAGATGCGTGCCTCGTCGTCATCCTTGGGCGCCTCGTACATGAGGAAACCGACGACACGGGTCCCGGCCATGACGACGCGTCGCCGCGCGTCTTTGTCGGTTTCGGCTTCTTCCAGCGACTCCGCATTGCCGGCGACGAAATCCCTCTGCTCCGGAGCCAGTTCCAGGGCCGTGACCAGGGCACGGTTGGCCTCGGTCACGGCAACGAGACGGATATCTCCGGTGTTCAAGCCGATGCCCTTCTTCAAGCCGATGCCCTTCTTAAAGCCAATGCCGGGGCCGATACCTTGGAGCCATCGTCGGTGATCGGCTCGACGAAGCGGTGCAGCTTGGCCGGGTTGCCCCGCCATATGGAGTTGGGCTCCAGCTCTTCGCCCTTCATGACGAAGGAGTCGACATCGACCACCGAGCCTTCACCCATCACGACGCCGTAATGGACAAAGGCGGAGGGTCCGAGCGTGCAGCCCTTGCCGATGCGGATGAAGTCGGACTTGAAGGCGCCTTCTTCCAGCGAATGGGCCTGGATGACGCAGCCCTCGTTGAGGGTGGCGTCGTCGCCGATCTCCACCAGCGAGCGTTCGGTCAGATTGCTGCCGCCGTCATAGACACGGCTGCCGATCTTGACGCCCAGCATGCGCAGGATCATCGGGCGGAACGGCGTGCCGGCGAACAGGCGCACGATCGGCGAATCCGCCAGCTTCCAGTGGCGTTCGTGGCGCCAGAACGTGACGTCGTAGATCGTCGTCATCTGCGGCTTCAGCCGGCCGAAACCAAGGCTCGCCCGTTCCACGAAGATGTAGAACGGAATGGTGATCGCCGAGGTCAGGAGCACGGCGACGAACAGTGCGACTTCAGCCCATTCGGTATAGTAGTTCAGCGCCCGGTCCCAGATCGCTAGCGTGGCGAACAACATGATCCATTGCGTTGCCACGAACAGCAGGATCGTCACCAGATTGTGGCGGTTCTTGTGCGGGATGCGCCGGCGCCGGTCGTCCTCGTCGATGCCGGCGATGAGTTCCTTGTCGCGGTTCACCATGCGCGGGATTTCAAATGCCGGCGAACCCAGAAGCCCGACATTCTCGCGCAGCGGCCCGTCGATGGGGATCATCACCTTGGTGCCGAGCAGGACGTTGTCGCCGGTGCGCCCGTCCGGCGGATAATAGATGTTGTTGCCGAGATAGTTGCGCTCGCCGATCCTCGTCGGCTCGAGCCGGAAGGCGGCGGCGGATTTGTGCATGTTGATCATGAACAGGCCGTCCGACACCATGGTCTCGGTGCCGATCTCGCACAGAAGCGGGTTTTCGTGCTGCTGGTTGGAGCCGAAATTGGAGCCGGTCTGCACCACCTTGTTGAGGTTCCAGCCGATGGCTCGCATGTAGTGCACGATGGCCGAGCTGTCGCCGGCCAGCAGGCCGAGCACGCGGGAGTTGCTGGAAAATTCAGCGACAGTCTGCAGCCAGTAGCGGAAGCCGTACAGCGTGTAGGTGCGGCCGGGCTTCAACAGCAGGCTGACCAGGCGCGGCACCAGCGTCGCCGCCAGGAAGGATGCGGCCATGTAGCCGAACAGCGTGACCGTGGTGCCGATCGCGACGACGCCGATGGTCTCCTGGTAGTCGTCGCCGACGTTTTCCCAATAGCTGTGGAATAGGAGCGGCAAGGGAGTGACGATGGCAAACAGCCCGATCAGCTGAACCGCTTCGAACAGAAAGCGCCGGATGTTGGACGGATCGACATTGCGCACCTTGCAATAGTCGGCCGTGGTCGGCACGGCCGGCGAGCCATGCCAGCGTTCGCCGTCCGGGATGCTTTGCCCGCGGTGCAGCGAGGACGAATGGCCGAGCTGGGCGCCATCGCCGATCCTGGTGTCGATGTCGAGCGTCGAGCCGACGCCGACGAAGGCATCGCGACCGATGGTCAGCGGCCCGGTGTGGATATAGCCGGACTGCGCCCGGAAGCCGAGGATCATCGATTCCTTGCGCAGGATGGTGTTGGCGCCGATCGAGATGAGATCCGTGCAGACGGGCACGGATTTCGATTCGATGACGGCGTTCTTGCCGAGCTTGGTGCCGAGAAGCTGCAGATAGATGCTGTAGAGCGGGCTGCCGCGGAACAGCACGACGGGCGCGGTGCGGATCAACGTCTTGACCACCCAGAAGCGGAAGTAACGCACGCCCCAGATGGGAAACGCCTCGGCCTTCCAGCGGCCGACCAGCACCCATTTGGCGATGACGGCAAAGCCCGACATGCCGAAGAACACGGCGGCCGAAAGCGCCACGCACCTGATGTACAGCTGCAGCGGATCGTCGAGCGCGTCATACATCCAGTTGAGGCCGTCATTGACCGCCCACAGGGCGCCATAGCTGTAGAGCGCGTAGAACAGCAGCTGTGCGGCGCCGCAGGTCCAGTAGGCGAAGTTCGAGGCCCGGCGGGTGAGGACGGGCTCGTTGGTGGCCGTCGTCATCTCGTCCGCCACGCCCAGATGCAGCGCGAGCCGCGCCACGGTCGGGTGGAGATAGATGTCGCGCATCGACGCCGTCGCCCATTCCTTCCTGGTGCGCAGACGCGCGCAGAAATGCGCCATCAGCAGCGAGTTGGCGCCGAGATCGTCGAAGAAATTGTCCTCGACGGACACGTCTTCGAATTTCAATACGGCGGCCAGCGCGTCGGCCAGGAAACGCTCGTCGTCATTGCCGGGCGCGACCATGGCGCGATCGCCCGAAAGCCGCACACTTGTCGGCTTCGGCAGCTGGCGCAAATCCACCTTGTTGGAAACCGTCATCGGGATGGCCGGCAGTTCCTCCAGATAGGAGGGCACCATGTAGTCGGGCAGCCGCCGCTTCATCGTCCTGGCGAGGTCGGCGCGCGAGATCGCCTTCTGGCCGGCCTTCGCTGCGAAATAGGCGACGAGTTCGACGCGGCCGGGCTCGATCTCCCAGGTGGTGACGGCGGCCTGGGCGATTTCGGGCTGGTCGAGCAGCACCGCCTCGATCTCGCCGAGCTCGATGCGGTAGCCGCGGATCTTCACCTGGGTGTCGATGCGGCCGTTATATTCGATCTCGCCCTGGTCGTTGATGCGGCCAAGGTCGCCGGTCCGGTAGATGCGCTTCGACGGGTTGTTCGGCAGGCCGACGAAATCGGCGATGAATTTCTGTTCGGTCAGGTCGGGCCTGTTGAGATAGCCGACCGCGAGCCCGATGCCGGCAATGCCGATCTCGCCCAGTTCGCCCGGCTCGGCAAGCTGCGGCAGCGAAGCGTCGAGAATGACGATCGAGTAGGTCGGCAGCGGCGCGCCGATGGTGACGGGGCTGTTCGGCGTCAGCGCGCCCATGGTGGCGGTGACGGTCGCCTCGGTCGGGCCATAGGTGTTGAGGATCTGCCGCCCCGGCTTCGACCAGCGCACCACCAGATTGTGCGGGCAGGCCTCGCCGCCGACCAGCAGCGTGCGCAGGCTGGGCACATCCGACGTCATCGACGACAGCAGCGTCGGGCTGCAGGCGATGCAGGTGATGTCATGGAGGCGCAGGAAATCGGCCAGTTCCTCGCCCACCAGCGGCATCTGGCCCGGTGCCGGCACCACCGTCGCGCCGGCGACGAACGGCACCCAGATCTCCTCGGAGGAAAAGTCGAAGGCGATGGTCATGCCCTGGTAGACGCGATCGCCCGGCCGGTAGCCGTAGGAGGCCGCGGCGACGCGGATGAAGTTGACGAAACTCTGGTGCTTGATGACGACGCCCTTGGGCTTGCCTGTGGTGCCCGAGGTGTAGAGGATGTAGCAGGTGTCGTCTGATGAAGCGGCCTTCGCATTCGGCTTCAGCGGCGCGCCGGACTCTTTGGAGATTTCGGCGGCGGCGCTGTCGATCAGCAGATGCGGGACCGGCAGCTGACCGGCGCGCGACGCATAGGCGGCGATGGTGACGATCAGGCTGACGCCGGCGTCTTCGATGATGAGCGCCATCCGCTCCTCGGGAAAAGCGGTGGCCAGCGGCACGAAGGCCGCACCCGCCTTCATCACGGCGAGCAGCGCGACATAGGTTTCCGCCGAGCGGTCGAGGATAAGCCCGACGCGGTGGCCCGGTCGCACGCCGCGCTTGACCAGCAGGCGGGCGAACTGGTTGGCCCGGCTGTCCAGTTCACGATAGGTCCAGACACGCCCGTCGGAGATCACCGCCGGCAGCGCTGCAAACATTTCGGCGAGCTGTTCGAAGACGGTGTCGAGCCGCTCGCCGGGGAGGCCGTGCCGGGCAAAGTCGGCGCCTGTCAGGATTTGCCCGCGCCTGGCCGTTGCGGGGGCCGTTTTTACCAGCGCATCGACATCTGCCGGGCCGCTTTCCAGCCCCGATCGTTCCGCGTCCAGTTCGGCGATGTCGACACCGTGATCCATTTCCATACTTTCCCGTCCAGGCCGGGCATCGCCCGGCACGGCCATTTTTCCAGTTGTTGTGGGATGCTTATGCCATCCGATCTTTTCGCCAGTTTTTCCGAACTGTTGAATATTGTTTCTGAACTGTGTCTGGGCGGGGGTTTTGGCCCTCTTTGTCGGGGCTTGCGGGGGAGGGAAGCCTCCGCCCGTCGCGCCCTACGGCGCCCCCCTCTGGCCTGCCGGCCGTTCGTCGTTCGGAAAGCCAAGCAATTGGCTTTCCGTCCGCTACGCGGAGCACTTCTCAACCCCCACTTGTGGGGAGATTGGTAGCTTCGGCGCCGGCCTTTTTCTGGAACCAGCCTTGAGGCCCCGCATTCTATGAGCAGGGACTTAAGGAGCGTGTCGTGAAAGCGGTTTTGGGACTGGTCTGCGGCTTCGTGCTGACCCTTGCGGTCTTCGGCAGCGGACTGGGCTTCGCCGCCTGGCTGCTTGCCGCGAAGCCGCCACGCCAGGCAACGGCTACTGTCAGCGTGGCGGAGCTGTGGACCAAGAAGGCGCGGCCGGTGAACAAAGCCGGGCAGGGCCTCGAACGCCTGCCGGCCAAACAGTCCGCGCCGCCCGACATCCCCGCCAAACCGCAGGAAACACCGCCCGACCCCACCGTCACCGGCGCCATCGCGCCCAAGACGACCGGATTGCCGCCTCCGCATCTCGCCTGGTGCGCCAGCCGCTATCGCTCCTACCACCCGGACGACAACAACTATCTCTCCTACAGCGGGCAGCTGCGCCCCTGCATCTCGCCCTATCTCGAAGCCGCCGGCCAGCTCGTCCAGCCCACTGCCGCCGATGGCGACGAAAACGGCGCCGGCCTGGGGGTCTACGCTGCCGACGATGGCGGCGAAGCACTTTCGGCCGACCATGTCGATTACTGCTTCAGCCGCTACCGCTCCTATCGCCCGGAAGACAACTCCTATCAGCCATACTCCGGCGGGCCGAGACGGCAATGCCAATAGAGCCCGCGCGCCGCAGGCAGGCGATCCGATCGCGCGGATTTTCCGGAGCGTTCGCATTGGCGCGACGTTCAACCCTGACCTAAGGAGGACTGACCATGAGCGACGACCGGGACGACAGAATTCGTGAGCGCGCCTACCAGATCTGGGAACGGGAAGGCCGCATGCAGGGCGACCCCGAACGGCACTGGCACCAGGCCGAGGCGGAGATCGACCGCGAGGCGGCCCTGCCGCTGACGGCGGACGATGCGCTGCCTGAGACTGGCGAGGTCGCCAGCACCGACGTGCTGGAGGTCGAGGCGCTGGCGGTGCGCACCGGCATATCGGGCGACGAGGCACAGGAACTGCTCGACCGCTTGGGCAACGACCGCGCCGCGGTGGAGCAAGCCGCCCGCAGCCTCAAGGCCAAAAGGCGGCGAAACCCCGATGAGGGACTGGCCAAATGATCGAAAGCTGAAGGACGGAAATACCGGCTCCATTCACTCAAGAAGGGCGAAAACGGCGACGCCTCATCATCTTCGGCTCTGTCGCCAATCTTTTTCGCCATGGCCAGAGCCTTGGACTGGTCGTGAGCACGGCCCGCCAACGCGGCTTCTCGAAACGCTCAGGTTGCGACGGGCTGGTCGGTCATCACTTGCGCTGGACCGCGAAAGCGAAAGCCCGCGCCTCTGGCGGAGGACGCGGGCCGATCGGACGGCCGATCTTCGGCAGGCGGTGGAGGGCACCACCTGCCGCACACATAAACAATTAGCTATGACTAATGTTCCGTCAAGCTGGATCTACTTTCGTTCGAATGTCGGCCTTGACTGCGATTGCGCCGCTGGCCTGGGAATGCATGCGTCCGGCGGGCAGCTTGCGTCAGTGGCGATAGGAATTTATTCTTGACCCGTGAGGGCAGTTATGCTACATTTCTATCTATGGTGCTGATTTGCGCCAGTGACCCGCCGCACAGGCGGGTTTTTTGCGTGTTGGCTGGCGCTGCGCCAATTTTCAACGTTGCCAGCGCGAGGTGATCGTAGTTGCGCAACATCGCGAGCATAGAATACCCGGCACTAGCGTAGGGCGTTACGGCGACCCAGCAGCAGAGCGATGCCCAACGCCGGAAGCGTCGCCATCGCGACGGCGAAGAAGACGAATTGCAGCCCGGCCGACGCGGCGACCAAGCCGAGCGCTGGACTGCCGAAGCCGAGCGCCACGTCGAGGAAGACGGTGTAGAGTCCCATGGCCAGGCCGCGGCTGCGCGACGGAAGATGGCTTACTGCCTCGGCACCGAGACCGGGATAGACCAGCGAGTAGCCAAGGCCAGTGAGACCCGCCCCAATTGCGGCGACAACAGGCCCGGTCGCAAGCCAGATCAGCATCAGCCCTGCGGCCTCGACGGCGACGAAGATCACAGCGACGCGTGCGCCCCCAAGCCTGTCGGGCAGGTGGCCGAAGCATAGCCTTGCCACGATCAGCGCCGCGGCATAGGCCGTGAAGGGAAGCCAGATCGGCTGCCATCCCCGTTCGGCAAAGAGCAACGCGGCAAAGGCCAGGATTGCGCCATAGCCGAGGCTGCTGAAAGCTGCTCCCACTCCGGGAAGCCAGACCGCTTGAGCCACGCTCGTCCATGACTGCGGCACGCTGCTCGCGGCGGTGCTGGTGCCACGCATCGGCAGGATGGCAAGCAGCGTCGCAAGCGGCAGGACGATGGTCGCGAGTGCGATCGCGGTGAAACCGCTCGCCGCATAAAGCGCAGATCCGACCGGCGCTCCAAGCGCGAGCGCCGCAAACATCGCCGTGCCCACCCAGGCTATGACTTTTCCGGAGTTCTGTCCGCCCGCAAGGGAGAGGCCCCAGGCGACGCCGCCGGTGATGATGAAGCTCTCCGACGCGCCCAATACCGCCCGGCCGGCGAAGAGCGCCGATGCGGACGCTACCGGCCGGTCGAGCAATGCCAGTGAGCCGAGGTAAAATAATCCCGCCAGGGCAGCGGCAATGAGGCCGACGACGACGGCCCGCTTGCCGCCGCGCCCATCGGCATAGTTTCCGGCCCCAATGCGCGACAACATCGAGGCGACGAACTGGCTGCCCGTCACCAGTCCGACCGCGAAGGGGCCGAAGCCGAGTTGCTGATGAAGATGCAGCGGCAGGACGGGTAGCGCCAAGCCGATCAGAAGGAAGCCGGCGAAGACAGCCGCCATGATTGGCACCAGTTCCGCCATCGCTCCATTTCGGTCTGAAGTCCCCGCCACTTTGGCCATCGGCAACACCTTGAACCCAACAGTTCAGATCAGTAGCGTTCGTAGGTCACACGCCAGCCTTCGGCCGGATTGTCCGGCGTGAGGACCAGTTTGTTGTCCGAGACTTCGAATTTGCGTTTCATGCTCTTCCCGACAAGGTTGCGGACTAGGGAGGACTCGATCGTGATGACGAAGGTCTTGTCCTGGTCGTTGATGGCGACGGGCCCGTAATAGGCTTCGTAGCCATTCGCTGTGTAAGGCGTGTCCGGCGCCTTGGCGTCGGGGTTCTGGGCCTGCACCGAGAGGGAGCCGGCCTCGGTGAAGATGACCTGGCCGGAATACGGCACTGGCTTGAGGTTTCCCTCGGCACCGGCCTCGAGCGACCTCATGCGCCATGCGCCAATGATCGGGGACTCTTGCGAGAACGCCGGCGTGGCGACGGAAAGCGCAAGCGCAAGGGCGGCGATCTTCGATCTCATAGTCATATGTCGTTGTTCCTTTTCTGATTTGGCGGGGGGCGGACAGGCCGTCCGCCCAATCTTCGCTCACACGGAAAGCATGACCTTGATGGCACGCCGCTCGTCCATGGCGCGGTAGCCTTCAGCGACCTCTGCCAACGGCAGCTTGAGGTCGAAGACCTTGCCGGGCTTGATCCTGCCTCGCAGTACACGGTCCATCAGGTCGGGCAGGAAGCGGCGCACTGGCGCTGGGCCGCCCATCATGCGCTTTTGGCCGAAGAATAGTTTTTGGCCGTCGAAGCTCACGCCATGCGGCACGCCGACATAGCCGATGGTGCCGCCGGGACGAGAGCAGGCCAGCGCCTGGTCGAAGGATTCTCCCGTGCCGACGCATTCCAGCACGGAGTCCGCGCCGACGCCCTTGGTGAGTTCCTTGATGCGCGTGACGCCTTCCTCGCCACGCTCGGCCACAATGTCGGTGGCGCCAAACTCGCGGGCGAGCTTTTGGCGGCTGGCGTGCCGGCTCATGGCGATGATGCGCTCGGCGCCCATCTCCTTGGCCGCAAGCACGCCCATCAGGCCGACCGCACCGTCGCCGACCACCACCACCGTCGATCCTTCTCGGACCTCGGCCGCGTCGGCCGCATACCAGCCGGTGCCGAGCACATCGGACACAGCCAGCAAGTCAGGGATGAGTTCGGCCGGCGGCACCTCGGCGGTGGCGACCAGTGTGCCATCCGCCAACGGCACGCGAGCGTAAGGCGCCTGCGCGCCCGACATGAATTCGCGCTGCACACAAGACGACTGGAAGCCGAAGCGGCAATGCGGGCAGGTATTGTCGGAAAGGCAGAACGACCCGACGACGAACTGGCCGGGACGGACCGTGCGCACCTCTGCGCCGACCTCGACGACGATACCACAATATTCGTGGCCCATGTGCATCGGGCCGTCGACCGGCTGCAGCCCGCGATAGGGCCACAGGTCCGAGCCGCAGATGCAGCTTGCCGAGAGCTTGATGATTGCGTCCGTCGGCCGCATGATTTTCGGATCGGCGATTTCCTCGCAGCGGATGTCGCCCGGTTTGTGAAGAATGGTTGCGATCATTTTGGTTCCTTTCGAGTGGAGAGAATCAAGCGCCGTAGTCGGCGTCGCTGACATGTTCCAGCCAGTCCACGACCTTGCCGTCCTTGACCTCCTGGAGGGCAATGTGGGTCATGGCGGTCAGAGGCGACGCGCCGTGCCAGTGCTTCTCGCCGGGCGCGAACCAGACGACGTCGCCGGCACGGATTTCCTCGACCGGACCGCCCTCGCGCTGCACGCGGCCAAGGCCGGAGACGACGATCAGCGTCTGGCCGAGCGGATGCGTGTGCCAGGCGGTGCGGGCGCCAGGCTCGAAGGTCACCTGTGCGCCTTGGACTCGCCCGGCATCGAAGGGATTGAAGAGTGGATCGATCCGCACCGTTCCGGTGAACCAGTCAGGTGGTCCCTTGCCGGAAGGCCTCGTGCCAGCGCGAAGAATGTCCATGGTGATCTCCTTTGCGTCCTCAAATGCGTTCGATGCGAAGCGGGAACTCGCCGCGAATGTGCAGGGCCTGCTCGCCCTCATCGAAGCGGCCGATCCTGATCAGCCCGGGATGGCGATAGTCGGCGTGGAACATGGCCAGATTGCCCCAGGGCATGAAATAGCACAGGTCGTAGGGCTGCTCGTTGGCGAACGGGCCACTTCCCTCCTCAGTCAGCTTGCGCGGCAGATAGGCGATCTTCTCGTTATGCGCGTAGTCCTCGATCTTGAGATCGAGCGGCAGCATGGAAAAGAAGTCGCGCGCTGAGGGATTGTCGTAGAGGGTGGCGGTCATGAGGCGGCCGTTGAAGGCCATCCTGATCTTCATGTCGGTGGGCTCCTGGCTGACGGGAGATTGGCCTTCCTGGCTGGCGGCTGCGCGATGCAGGGCCGCCACCGCGAGCGCGGCGCCGAGCAATGTCCGGCGGCTAAGCGGCGCACGCTCGATGGTCATGGCAAAGACTTCCGGGTCATATGCGATGCGGCAAGGGCGGCGAGCGCCGATCCGCAGAGCAGCACTGCGCCTAGAGTGAACGCTCCCCACCAGCCGACTGTATCGAAGAGCGTGCCGCCGATTGCGGCGCCGCCGGTGATGGCGAGCTGGATGACGGCTACCTGCAACCCGCCGCCGGCCTCTGCGTCGTCCGGCAGCGTTCGGCTGAGCCACGTGCCCCAGCCAACGGGCGCGGCCGTGCCGAAGAAGCCCCAGGCAACCAGCAGCAGTGTTGTGGGACCCGGGAGTGCACCGAAAGCGATGAGTGCAGCGGCCAGCGCGGCCATGACCAGCGGGATAGCGATGAGGATGCTGAACAGGCGCGTGCGCAAAAGCCGGCCGACGCACCATGTGCCGAGCACCCCCGCCAACCCCATCGCCAGCAGGACCGCCGAGAGGGCAGCGATGTCGAGCCGGGTGACGCTCTCGAGGAAGGGCCGAAGATAGGTGAAGAGCGCGAACTGGCCCATGAACAGCATCATGATCGACGCCATGCCGATGGCGACTGAAAGACGACCGAGCAGCGCCAGCGGATTGCCAGGACGCTTCCTCCGGCGCGGGGGCAGCGCCGGCAGGCTGGTCCACTGCCAGGCCAGCGCCAGGAGCCCAAACGGCACGACGAGGAAGAAAGCGCCGCGCCAGCCGACATAGGCGCCAAGAAAGCTGCCCAGCGGCGCCGCGATGGTGGCCGCAATGGCGTTGCCCGCGTTTAGCATGGCGAGACCCTTCGGAACCATGTCTTGCGGCACGAGGCGCATGACGATCGCGGTCGACATCGACCAGAACCCGCCGATCGCGATGCCGAGCAGTGCCCGGCCGACCATGAGGAACGCGTAGTTCGGCGCGAAGGTCACAGCCAAACCGGACACGATGAGGAGGAGGGTGAAGCCAGTCACGACCAGTCGGCGGTCGATGCGGCGCGTGAGACCGGCGACCAGCAGGCTGGTCACGACAGCGAAAACGCCCGAAATCGAGATCGCCTGTCCCGCGTGGCCCTCGGTGATGCCGAGATCGGACGCTAGCGGCGACAGCAGGCTGACCGGCATGAATTCAGACGCGATGAGCACGAAAACACACAGCGCCATCGACAACACCGCGCCCCATGCGGCGCGGTCTTCAACAAGCCTTGTGTCGTACGTCGTTTCCACAATTGGCATCCTTGCAAGGCGACCGGGTGGATCAGCCGCCAATCCCTGTCGCGATGCCAAGAAGATATTGCAGAGGAACCCATTTTATTAGGCTAAGTAATCCGCATGGACTTATCTGCTCGTGATATAAATGCCCGACGGGAGGTGCCCTATGCAGCGCGATGGCATGAAGGATCTGCTATGGTTCGTGGCGGTCGCGCGGGAGCGCAGCTTCACCAAGGCGGCGGCCAAGCTCGGAACCTCGCAGTCGACCCTGAGTTCGACAATCAAGGAGCTTGAAGCTCGTCTTGGCGTCCGTCTGCTGACACGTACGACGCGGAGCGTCGCACCAACCGAGGCCGGCGAGCGACTTTTCCAGTCTCTTGTTCCCCGCTTCGAGGAAATCGAAGCCGACCTTGCAAGTCTGGTGGCCTTTCGCGACAAGCCCTCCGGAACGGTCCGTATCACGCTGTCCGACCATGCGCTCCAGACGACCGTCTGGCCGAAGCTGCAGCCCTTGCTCAGCGACTATCCTGACGTGTGCGTCGAACTCTACAGCGACAACGGCATGAAGAACATTGTGGAGGAGCGCTTCGACGCGGGCGTGCGGCTAGGTGAGAGCATCGACAGGGATATGATCGCGGTTAGGATCGGGCCGGATTGGAGGCTCGTGGCCGTGGCTTCGCCGGAGTACTTTTCCCGCCATCCGGTTCCGACCGCGCCCCAGGACCTGGTCGATCATGACTGCATCAATATGCGGCAGGCGACGTTCGGCGGATTATATGCCTGGGAATTCGCCAAGCAAGGCCGCGACCTTCGTGTGCGGGTGGAAGGCCAGCTCACCTTCAATTCGTCCATCCCCATGATCGAGGCTGCGATAAGCGGTTTCGGGATCGCCTATGTCCCGGAAAACCTCGTCAGCCACCATATCGCCACGGGATGCCTTAGGCTCGTGCTTGACGATTGGAGTCCGCCATTTGCTGGCTATCACCTGTACTACCCGAGCAGGCGACAGCTCTCGCCTGCGATGGCGATGATCGTCGACGCGCTTCGTCATCGCATCTGACCCCCAAGACTGTGCATTGGCAAATGGGGTCCCGCGCGCAAAGCTTTCGTGGCGCGCTGCTGCCTCAAAAACCCGCAGCGCATTGAGTGAAAGGAAACGGATCGACTGTCACTGCCTTGGCGTTGGCTGACCTTCCAACTTCTCGCAAATTGGCCCTCCACCCCCTCGAATTAACCATTCGTTAACCATTCCCTCGCTAGCGTTTACCTCTCAGTAAGGATTCGCCAGCCGTGACCTTTGCCGCCCCCCTCGAGGCCAAATCCATTCGCTTTCGTGCTCGTTCTTTCGTCGCTTTCACGCTGACGCCCGAAGCGCCTTTGGACGTGTGGCTCGAGGGGCTGGATCACTGGATCGGCAACTCGCCCGGCTATTTTGCCGGGCGGCCGGTGGTGCTTGATCTCAACACCTTGAAGCCCGATGTCGCCGCGATCGAATCGCTGGTCGACGTGCTTGGCCATCGCGGCATTCGTGTCTACGCCATCGAGCTCGACGGCTACGCCGCACTCGCGCCCAACCTGCCGCCGGTTTTGGTCGGTGCCAAGGAGGCGACGACGGATGGGTTGCTGCCCCGCGAGGCGCGGGCGGAGAGTTTCGACAAGGCCGAGGGCAGGGCGCCTGAACAACTCGCGGACGCGGGTAGCTCGGCCAAGGTCGGCGACGGCAAGGCTGACGCAAGCAAGGCCGGCGATAGCGAGCCGCAGGTTGAAGCTTCGGGCACGCTCATGATCAAGGCGCCGATCCGCTCCGGCCAGGCGATCGTGCATCCGCATGGCGACGTCATCGTGCTGGGTTCGGTCGCGTCCGGTTCGGAGATCATCGCGGCGGGCTCGATCCATGTCTACGGCACGCTGCGCGGGCGCGCTTCGGCGGGTGCGCTGGGCAACAGGGGCGCGCGTATCTTCTGCCGCAAGAACGAGGCCGAGCTTCTGGCGGTCGACGGCTGGTACGTCACCGCCGAGGAGATGGAAGGGGTTTCGCGCGGCAAGCCGGTGCAGGCGTTTCTCGACGGGGACGCGCTGCGGGTTTCGACGCTGAGCTGACATTCGTTTCGATATTGGGGCGGCCGATGGTCGCCCGACCAAGAAAACAACAACGGAGGCTTTTCAATGGGCAAGGTAGTGGTGGTCACCTCGGGCAAGGGGGGCGTCGGCAAGACGACCTCGACGGCGGCCCTCGGGGCGGCCGTGGCCAAGACCGGCAAGAAGGTGGCCTTGGTCGACTTTGACGTCGGCCTGCGCAACCTCGACCTGATCATGGGCGCCGAGCGGCGGGTGGTGTTCGACCTCGTCAACGTCATCCAGGGCCAGGCGAAACTCTCGCAGGCGCTGATTCGCGACAAGCGGGTCGAGACGCTGTTCCTGCTGCCTGCCTCGCAGACGCGCGACAAGGATGCGCTGACCGAGGAGGGCGTCGGCGAAGTCATCGACAAGCTGCGCTCGGTGTTCGACTACGTGTTCTGCGACAGCCCGGCCGGCATCGAGCGCGGCGCGCAGCTCGCCATGCGCTTTGCCGACGAGGCGGTCATCGTCACCAATCCGGAAGTGTCGTCGGTGCGCGATTCCGATCGCATCATCGGCCTGCTCGACGCCCGCACCTTGCGGGCCGAGCAGGGCGAGCAGATCGCCAAGCATGTGCTGGTCACCCGCTACGATGCAGCGCGCGCCTCGCGTGGCGAAATGCTGTCCATCGATGACGTGCTGGAAATCCTGTCCGTGCCGCTGCTCGGCATCATTCCGGAAAGCCAGGACGTGCTGCGCGCCTCCAACCTCGGTTCGCCGGTGACGCTGTCGGAGCCGCTCAATTCTGCCGCCAAGGCTTATATCGACGCTGCCAGGCGGCTGGAGGGCGAGGAATTGCCCGTCATCGTGCCCTTCGAGCGCAAGGGCTTCCTCGATCGTCTTTTGGGAAGGAGGGCGGCATGAACCTGCTCGACATCTTCAAGCGGCGCTCCAGCGCCCCGGTGGCGCGCGAGCGGCTGCAAGTGCTGCTCGCCTATGAGCGCCGCAACCGCAGCCAGCCCGATCTCGTCTCCATCCTGCGCGAGGAGATCATGGCCGTCATCGCCAAGCATGTGCAGATCGACCAGGACTATCTGCAGGTCTCGATGGACCGCGGCGAGACCATGTCGACGCTGGAAATCGACATCCAGATCCCCAACAAAAGCGCCGTGCCGATGGCCATGGCGGGGTGACTTTACCCTCCCCCTTGTGGGGGTCCGAAGGAAGGGCGAGACCGGTGGCTCGCCCCGGCAAGTCGATCCGCAAAGCGGATCGGGGTGGGGGTTGGCGCCAGCACCCCCACCCGGACCTGCGGTCCGACCTCCCCACAAGGGGGAGGTGGGGAGCCCAGTCCGCTCCCTCCGCGTGTGGAGCGGCATCGCCTGCCATCGTTAGGACGTTGATAAGCATTTGGTAATAAAAAGCCGGAAATGAGATGCTGGCTCGATTTGACATGCGCAATGCTGTCGTTCTCGGCGGAGCCATGACATGCGTATCAAGAGCCAGATCATTCTCTCCATGGTGGCCGCCGCGGCCCTGATCGGGCTGGTCGGCGGCGTTGCGATCTTTACGCAGATCGCGGCGACCAAATCGTTGGGGTTGACCGAAGCGACCAACGTCGCGCGGGAATTGGCCGACACCATCGTTTTCAAATCATCCGATGGGACGCCTTCGCTGCTCGAGCGGCCCGAGGCGCTCAAGCAATTCATGGAGCACCAGCACCGCCGCCTGCACCGGGATTTCCTGGTCCTCGACAACAACAAGACCATCCTTGCCCATGCCGCCGACGAAGAGCACCAGGTCGGCGACAAATTCGGTCACGACCCCGGCAACGAAATAGGCCAGACCTTGGCGGACGGCATTCCGCGCAGATTTGTCGACCCGGAGGAAGTGAACGCCATACTGGCCGTTCCGATCGAAAATCCCGAGGATACGATCATCGGCGCCGTGCTGCTGGAATATGACCCCGTTCTGCAGGCCGCCGAACAAAGCACCAACAGCCTGCTCTGGCTGGTTGGCCTCAGCGCGACGGCCGCCGTGCTGGTCGCGGTCGGCTTCGCATGGCTGCTGCTCCGTCGTTTCAGCTCTGGCCTCGGGGACATGATGCGCGGCATGGAAGCGCTGGCGAAAGGCAACGCCATGACGCGCATCAGCCACGCCCGCAACGATGAATTCGGGCAGCTGGCCCATGGCTTCAACACGATGGCGGACCAGCTTGCATCGGCGCGTGCGCATGTCGAGGACATCGTCGAAACGGCTGCCGAAGGCATCGCGGTTCTGAACGGCGACGGCCGCGTCGCCAGCGCCAATCCAGCGGCGGCAACGATGATCGGGCGGCGCGCCGACAAGATCGTCGGGCAGCAATGGGATTCGGTGCTGACGGTTCGCGACCCCAGAGGCGGTGCGTTCGCCGCTGGCGCTTCTCCCATCGAAATGGCGTTAGCCACGGGCCGGCAACACCAGGGCGAAGTGCGCCTGACCAGATCCGACGGCTCGCATCTGCCGGTCATCGCCAGTTGCAGTCCGCTCAGCAGGTCCGAAGGCGGCCTGGTCCTCACGCTCAACGACATCAGCGAGCTGCGCCGCGCGGAAGGAGTGGTCAACGAGCGTGCCGATCAGCTGGCGCTCCTCAACCGCGAGCTGCACGACAAGTCCGAGACCACGACCCGTCTGGTGAAGCTTGGCGAACTGCTGCAGGCCTGCGTCACCTTCCCGGAAGCGTTCTCGGTGGTCGGCACGGCCATGGCCGAGTTCCTCGGTGGCTTGAGCGGAACCGTCCACTTGACCAGCGCGTCGCGCAACCTGGTGGAAGAGATGGCGCATTGGGGCGACGTCCGCTCGAGCGCCACGCAATTCGCGCCGGAAGACTGCTGGGCGCTCAGGCGCGGCCAGGAACATGTCGCTGGCCCCGGCATGCTCACGCCGCGCTGCGCGCATATCACCGAGAACGGCAAGAAGGGCTATGTCTGCATGCCTCTGGCGGCCCAAGGCGAGACGCTGGGCATCCTTCATCTGTGCGAGCCGAATGCGGCCGAGAAGCCACAATGGCTGACTGAAAGACAGCAGATCCTGCGCGGTGTCGTCGACACGCTGGCGCTCGCCCTGGCCAATCTGCGCCTGCGCGAGACGCTGCGGCAGCAGTCGATCCGCGATCCGAACACCAGTCTGTTCAACCGGCGATATCTCGAGGAGACGAGCAGCCGCGAACTGCGCCGGATGGAGCGCTCGGGCCAGCCGCTGGTGATCATCATGCTCGATGTCGACCATTTCAAGCAGTTCAACGATACGTTCGGCCACGAAGCCGGCGATCTCGTCCTGAAGCAGGTCGCCGCCACCTTGATCGAGCACGCCAGGGATAGCGATGTCGTGTCGCGCTACGGCGGCGAGGAGTTTGCCCTGGTCATGCCGGGAAGCTCGGTCCAGGAAGGTGCCGAGCGGGCGGAAGCGCTGCGCCAGGCAATCAGGAAGCTTCATTTGACGCATCGCGGCCGAACGCTGGGCACCGTCACAGCCTCGTTCGGTGTCGCCGCCTACCCCGAGCATGGCGTGGGCTGGGCCGAATTGACCAACGCCGCGGATCACGCGCTCTACGAGGCCAAGGGTAGTGGGCGCGACCGCGTCGCCATCGCGCTGGGCAACGCGTCCGGCGAGCGACCTCCGATCCAGTTGGTACCAGCCCCGAAAAGCAGCTGAGACCGTTTGGGGTAGAGCACTCGGCCCGGCCCGCGATAGTCATCCTGCGCCTGCCAAGAGGGATCAGGCAAGTTCTCTCTGCCCTCGAGGTCTCGCGCGCGGGCTCTTCCTGAGCGGCCGCGGTCTTGCCGTCCTTCAGACCTCCACACTGTCAGAGGATCCGGCTCTTTTCGGCTGCGGCATTGGTTGTTCGGGCTATTTCAACCCCCAAATGTCCCAAATTTACCTTTGTGCCGACGGGGCTTCCCCTGCGCAAGCAGCGGATGTAAGGATATATTAGCAATTTGTTAAGTTCGAAGCGAGGTATGCGTAAGGGGAGTTTGGTGATGAACTTCAGAGGCCTGATCAAGCGTGCTGAAGACGTGGATAAAGCGATCCAGGACCTGCAGATCGATTTGGCGGACGCGCTGGATGCAAGTCTCGACGCCAACGACCTGGTGCCGTCGGAGAGCGACGATGTGCCGGATGCCCAGGCGGCAGCCGATGACGGGCCACCCCAGGCCGACGCGGCAAATGACGACAACGCCAGGAAGGCCGACGCTGCGGGCGATGCGGACAGTTCCGAAACCGCGCCACGACTGACGGCCCATACACAGACCCGGCTGGCTGCATTGAGCGCCTTCGAAGGTCTCTTCCATGACGCCAGGGACTATCTGGAGGAGATCAACGACAAGCTGTCGGAGATCGGCACCTCACACCATCTGACGCGTGAATTCCTCAACATCCTGCACAGCGACATCCTGCGCGCCAACGAGCTGGAGGTTGCCAATGCCGCTCTGGCCGCCGAACAGAGGGCGCTGTCGGAGAAGCTGCACGATGCGACGAGAAAATTGCGCGAGCGTGACGGCGCTTTCGAAGCGCTGCAGCAGCGCGAGACAAGCCTGGTTCAGGACCGGGAGACGCTTCGTGCGGCACTTGCCGCGGTAAGGCTGGAACTGGTGGAGACAGCCAATGCGAGCGCCAAACGTGAAGCGGAGTTCGGCGACATCGCCAAGCGGCTGACCGCCAGGACGGTCGAGGCCAACAGGCGCTTGCGCGAAAGCAAGATGCTGCGCGAAAAGCACGTCAACCTCTCGATCGAACTCGACAAGGCGCTGAAGCGGGAATCGCAGGCGCGCCACAGGCTCGACGAGCTCTCGACGATCCATGCCAGCGAAGCAGCGCGGCTGGCGGAGCTGCTGGCCGCGCTCGGCAAGAGCGACAAAGAGGAGATGCGGCTCCAGAAGTCGCTCGAGGCCGCACAGGCGAAGCTGTCGGAAACGAACGAAGCAGCACGCATGATGGAAGGCGACAAGGAAGCCGAGCTGGCTCGCAGCCAGGCGGAAATGCGCGGGTTGAGCTCGGAGATCCAGAACCTGCAATCGCGGCTGGAGCAAACCTCGACCGAAAACAGCGAAGCCGCAGGCGAGATCGCCAGGCTCAAGAGCGAACTGAACGATGCCTTGGCCGAAAAGAAGATCGCCGATGAAAGATTGTCCGCGCTGACCCAGGAGAGCGAAAGCGACAAGATGAGTCTTTCCAAGGTGAACGCCAACCTTTCTCAGCTGACGCTGCAACAGGCGTCCGAACAGATACAGTTCGACGTGCAGAGGCAGGAATGCGAGGACCTCAAAGCTGAAATCGCATCGCTCAATGCCCGCATCAAGGAACTGCTGCCCTACGAGCGGCTCCACAAGGCCACCAATGGCAGGCCGCGCGAGGACGGCGTGGTCGAGATAGCCGGGGCGATGGCGAAGAAAGCACGGACGACGGGCAGGCGGCGCATGCGCAGGAATGTCGGCGCCGCTAGCTGAAGTGTGGCGCTGAAGGGCTTCAGGTGACCCGCTTCAGGTCTTTTGTGCATGGGAGGCCGGCACCTCACCCGGAGAGTAAGCCCAATGGGGCACCGGCCAGGCGGATCGACAGGTCCGCCGCACAGGCAAGGTAGCGCGCCTCGGTCCCGCACGGCATTGGTGCGATCACGGAAGGTGCCAGCGGCACTTCCCCAAGCTTCTGATTCGAACCTTTGCGACGGCCCGCCGGCCGGAGGCTGCAAACACGCCCGGGAAACGATCGCGGCCGGCCCGGTGCCTCCTCAGTCGAGCGGCTCGTGCTGATAAAGCTCGTCCATGCTGAGCGAGGCCAGGGCGCCGAAAGGGGCCTGCTTTTTCACGCGGCCGCCGCTCAGGATGACCACGTCGTCGCAGAACGAGATTGTGCTGTGGTGGTGGCTGATGACGATAGTCGTGCGGCGGCCGGCTCTCGACTTCAGGGTCTCGACGATGGCCGCTTCCGACAGCCCGTCCACCGCATTGGTGGCTTCGTCCAGGATGAGGAGATCGGGATCGCGGACCAGGGCTCTCGCCAAGGCGATCCGCTGCCTCTGTCCCGCCGACAGATTGACGCCCCTGTAGCCGACCAGCGTCTCGTAGCCCTGAGGCAGCCTTTCGATGAACTCGTGCGCTTCGGCCAGTCTTGCGGCGGCCTCGGCGTCGCCGGCTGTCGCCGTATCCTGCCCGTAGGTTATGTTTTCAAAAATGCTGCCATCGACCAATTCCAGTTCCTGACTGGCCAGGGCGATGTGCCGTCGCCACTGGCTGGCGTCGATCCCGTCGAGCGGCGATCCATCGACGAGGATGCTGCCAGTGTCCGGTTCGACGAAGCGGCACAGGAGATTGACGATCGTCGTTTTGCCGGCGCCCGAGCGGCCGATCAGCGCCGTCGAGCGGCCGCCGCGGATTTCGAATGTCGCCGCATGCAGCACGACCTCGCGCCGGTCCGTACCGGAATAGGTGAATGTCACATCGTCGAACTTGATGCCCTGGCGCAGGCCGTGGAACGGCTCGTCGCCTTGCGGCGGTTGCGGCTTGCCGGCGGGATCCAGCAGCCATGTCACCTCTTCGAGCGATCCGCTCAGGCCCTGCAACTGGCTCCACGACCCCTGCAGGGCCCGCATATGCGGCTGCAGCCTGTAGAGCAGGATGACGAACGCGATGATCAGCGGGAAACTCACCTGCGCCAGCCAGGCGCCGATCACCACCGCCAGGAACAGCATGGCGTGGAGAACCTCCGTCAGCGGCGGCAGCGCTCCCTGGCGCACGAGCAGCGCGAAGGAGGCGCGGCGAACCGCATCCGACGCCGTGTCGAATATCGCCTTTTCCCGGTTCTCCTGTCCGAAGATGCGGATCAGCCGTCCGGCATGCACAAGGTGAAGCATCTGCGAGGCGAGGTGGCCGTTGCGCGAAGCGACGCTGCGGCTGGGCTCCTTCAGATTGGCAGAGAGGATGGCGTGCGCGATCTGGACGAGCGCCAGTCCGAGCGTGACCAGAAGCGTCATGCGCCACGAAAGCAGCAACAGGAAAGCCAAGAGGATGATGGCGGCCGATGCGCTGACGATGGCCGACAGCATGATCTGGATCGCATCGGAGGCCCGCCAGGATTCGTTGGAGATGATGTTGAGCAGGCGCCCGGGGCTTTGCCGCAGGAAGAATGGGTAGCCGACCCGCAACAGCTGCTCCGACAGGGCGCTGCGGATGGAATGGCTTGCCTTGCCGGAGATGAAGGTCGTCAGCAGCGTGTTGGCGAAGGCGAAGACGTTCTTCAGGATGATCGAGCCGAGGATGGCGACCGAAATGACGATCAGCCGGTGGCGCTCGCTCAAGCCCGATCCGACATGCTGGAGGACAGCGGAGAAGCCGCCCATTCCGGCCGCATCCCCATGTCCCATGATGATGCCCAGCAATGGGATGATCAGGCCGATGCCGAACCCTTCGAGGACGGCGCTGAGCAGGCCGAGTACCACCACCGCCGGAAGCAGGCGCAGTTGCCGCTTTCCGCACGCCCGGAACAGCATCGGCAGGCTTGGCGGCAGCATCGGCATTATAGCGTTTCACCTCGCCTGGGCATTGGCTTGCTGATCTTGCCGCACTGGCTCGGCCCGCGGCCGTCTGGCCAGAAGGAGAACCGCGAACCTGGCCGCGCCGAGCAAATTCATGGCGACGATCGGCCAGTGCGGCAGGTTGAGTTCACGATCGAAGGCGGGGCCTCCCGCCAATTCCCGGATAGCCCCTCTTGCGGCCCAGCAGAAATGGCGAAGCAGCCAGGGCGCATGGCGAATATGCTTCAGGCAGAGCCCGCCATTGCCCAGGCTGTAGTCGCGGTGGAGCTTTTCGATGGCTTTGCGATCCCGCCGGCCATGATGATGGAATATCGTCATATCAGGCACATACTCGACTGCGATGCCGAGCAGCATCGCGCGCACGAGATAATCGGTATCCTCGGCCGACCGCAATGGTCCGCCCGCGCCGAAGCGTTCGTCGAAATAGCCGATGCGGGCCGCGACGTCGCGGTGCATCGTCATGTTGCAGCCCAGCACGAAACCGCCGGGATGAACATCTGGCGTCAGCCGCTCGCGCGCCCACGACCGCTTGATGGTGAACGGCAAATCCCTGGCATCGCCAAGCTCGACACGTCCGCCCCGGATGAGCCATTGTTCCCCGGACGCATAGTGTCGCTCCAGATCGCGCAAATAGTCGCGATGGACCGCGCAGTCATCGTCGACGAAGACCAGCACACGGCCGCGCGCGCGCCGCAGCCCGGCGTTGCGCGCGGCCGCCAGTCCGGGGCGCGGCTCGCAGACCGGCGTGAACGGAATGTCCGACGCAGCGGCGATGCTGGCCAGGCGTTCGGCCGTGCGGTCGCTCGAACCGTTGTCGACGACCACGAGTTCGGCGGCGAAGCCGGCATGTGCGCGGCACGCGGCTTGCACCGACTTGATACAGGCATCGAGCACGGCGACGCGATTGCGCGTGCAGATGATGAAGCTGACTTCCGGCGCCGCTCGTTCCGGGCGGGGACCGGCCGGGGCAGGGCCAAGCGCCGTCGAACGATCGCGCTGCAGAGGTTGGTTGGCTTTGACGATCATGCCCCTAACTCAACCGATGAGACGCCAGAACCGCCGCGGCGGGCGCGGATTTGAAGAAGTATGCCATGGCATCGGCTTGTCTGGCGGCCGACAGCGAGGCAAGGCTGAGCCAGGGCGCCCAGGCGCCGGGCCGCAGCGCATATTGCTCGCGGCGCCGGATGGCATTCCATTTCGCGGTCCGCGTCAGCAATTCATGCGTCAGCGCGGGCTGCTTTTCGTCGGCCACCAGCTGGTAGAGGAAATAGAACAGGTTCAGCGCGCCGGCCTCGAAGCTCGGCCGCGTCGCCGCCGGCAGCGAGCGGATTTCCTCCTCCAGCGCGACGATGAAGCCGGCCGCACGGGCAACCGTGTCGTGGCTGACCGCGTCGCCAATGTCGCGCAGGTCCCGCGTGGCCTGCGCCAGGCCCTCGCGCTCGAGGTTCTCGGCCACGATCCGCAAATGCGTCCTGCGCATCTCCTTGACGTGCCGGCTGGTCACGCTTGCCTGATGGACGCGGTACACGACCAGGTTTTCGGGCATCATGGCTGCCGGGTAGCGGCTGGCCAGCCGCCTGAAAAGATCGAAGTCCTCGGCGTGCCTGTAGGTCTGGTCGTAGTGGAGAACGCCGTCGTCGATGACCTTCCTGTTGTAGACGACCGTCGGGTGCATGAAGATCGTGAAGAACATCGCCAATACAGGGATGCGGCCGAACTGGAACACCGGATCCGGCCTGCCGATGGCGATGCGGCCGCGGATCAACATGTCGACGCCGGCGCCGCAGAAGCCCAGTTCGGGCCGCCGCTCGAACAGCGCCACCTGGCGCGACAAACGCCAGGGATAGGCGACGTCGTCGGCGTCCATCCGCGCGACCAGTTCGCCCCGGGCGAGCGCCAGCCCTTCGTTGAGCGTCGCGACAAGGCCGCGGTTTTCACGCGAGACGATCGAAATGCGGCTGTCGGCCTTTTGGCAGCGCTCGAGTATCTCGAGCGAATTGTCGGTCGAGCCGTCATCGATAGCGATGATCTCCAGGCGGCCGTAGTCCTGCCGCAGGATGCTTCCCAGCGCGGCGGCGAGATAGGGGCCGGCATTGTAGACCGGCAACAGGACGGAGACGAGCGGCGCGGCGGTCATCGTCTTGCATCCGTGCGCTGGAGTTCGAGCGCCGGTGTGCGGCCATCGGGCGATCCGCCGGCCGCCGTCGCGAGCCAGCCGCCAGGGCTGCCCTGTGCGGAGCGGGTGCGCGCGACATAGGGGAAGTGGCGCTTCAGGCTGTTGAGCGGCCTCTCGAAAACCACCCAGGAAATCGAGGCCGCGACAATCGTGGCGGCGCTCGCAACCAGGAATCGCCCTGGCCCTTGCTCCGAGACGTTGAGCGGAATCCAGGGCTGCGCCTTGACGGCGAGCGACAGCAATATCGGATGGTAGAGATAGATGCCGTAGCTGATGCGGCCGAGGCCAAGCAGCGGCGGCAGTTCGGCAAGCTTGCCCAGGATGCCGCCAAGGCCGCGCGAACAGGCGGCTACGATGACCATCAGTGGCACCAGGGGCAGGACCTGCCGCACGAGCCAGTGGGTCCATTCCAGCATCGGATCGGCAGGCGCTGGCACAAACCACTCGATGACAAGGAATGCGGCCGCGAAGCCAGGCCAGCCCAGTCGCATCCAATGCGGCAGGGCCGCCCCCCTGGACCGCCAGCAGGCAAGCAGCGCGCCCGTCGCCAGCGCATCCATGGACGCCGGCGGCAGCAGGTCGCGCGCCAGCGCCGGCGTGGCGGTGATCGGCCAATAGAAGCGATAGGCCAGCGACAGTGCGATGACGCCGATGCAGATCTGTTCGAAGCGGCGGCGTGGGGCCAAAAGGACGACCAGCGGCCAGGCAAGATAGAACTGCTCCTCGATGCTCAGGCTCCAGAAATGGCACAGCACCCAAGGGTTCCAGTCATTGCGCAGCGCATACCAGAAATTCGACAGGTAAAGCGCATGCCAGACCAGCGATCCCCTGGATTGGTCCAGGTCGACCAGCCAGACGAAACCCAGGACGGCAAAATAGGGCGGAAATATCCGCAAGCCTCGCCTGATATAGAAGGATCGCAGCGCGGGGCCGGTCTCGAATTCGGCGGCCGAACGCGCGTCCAGGAGCAGGCGCGTGATGAGGAAGCCGCTCAGCACGAAGAACAGCCGCACGCCGATATGGCCCCAGAATGAAGATCCTCCAGCGGCGAAGAAATGGGAATACAACACCATCGTCACGGCGATGGCTCTCAACGCATCAAGTTGGACGTCGCGGGCGCTTCCCATCAGCGGCTTCCGCCGGCGTTACGCCAGCCCGCCGTTTCGAGCGGCAGGCCAAGGCGGACGAGATCCGCCATGGCGCCGGCAAACGCGCGCTTTGCGAGTCCGATTGGGGCGAGTCCGATCGGGCTCGGCCCGAAATCGACGGACGGACAGCTCAAGCTAGTCAACCTGACGGGATCCTCCACGGCATATGTCCAGTCGCAAACGAGTCCCCCGGGAGATCGTTCGGCTACGGCATTGTGCGGCGCAACACAAAAAATCTACCCAGCTGAAATACTTATGTGAGCAAGCGCTAAAAATTGACAAAAACCGGGCGGTTATCGCCAATTTTGGCAATTTTCTTCAGAACTTAAACGCTGTGGTTTAAGTTGTTCCGATGTTCCCGCCTCGGTTGATCGGAGAACACTTGGCTTGAGAGCCTGGTTCTTTGTTAGATCACAAGAAATTTTGTAATCTATATTTTGGATATATGGGCTCGGTCCTGGATCCTTAGAGAAATGATTTGGAACCATTGGCTTTGCGCGGTGCAGCATCGTCTCTATTTTTCGTCGGTTGCCGTGCGCAACGCCGGTTACTCGGCTGACCGCCGACCGTCACACGGCCTCGAACACCACCGTCTGCTCCAGTCCGCCGCCCCGGCGGTTTTGCAGCGTCACGATGCCGCCGTAGCGCTCGATGATTTCCTTGGCGATGGCGAGGCCAAGACCGGCTCCGGGAACGGATTGCAGGCGGCCGGGGTCGACGCGGAAGAAGGGCTCGAACGCCTTGTTCAGGAGTTCCGTGGGTATGCCCGGGCCATGGTCAGATATGGTCAGCACGGCGCGATTGTCGGCTGCGGCCAAGTCGATGCGGCACGCCTTGCCATGGGTGGCGGCGTTGACGATCAGGTTGCGCAAGGCGCGGCGCAGGCCAAGCGCGCCGGCCCGCACGCAAACCTTGTCCAGGTGCCCGATCGAGACGGCATGGCCGAGCGATACCATCTCGGCTTCGATATCGCGCACCGTCTTTGCCAGGTCGACCGGTTCGACGGCGTCCTGGTTCACTTCTTCGCGCACCAAGCGGATGGCGCTATCGGCGATGCGGTCGAGTTCGTCGAGGTCGTGAAGCCATTTGTCGCGTTCGTCGTCGAGGAATTCGGCGCGCAGCCGCATGCGCGTCATCGGCGTTCGCAGATCATGGCCGGCGGCGGCGACCAGCCGCATTCGGCTTTCCATGGCGGTCCGCAGCCGCGACGAGAGCTGGTTCAGCGCATGCGCGGTGGCCTTGACCTCGGCCGAGCCCACTTCCGGCACCGCCGCCAGGACGCCATCCGATCCGATCTTGGAGACGGCGGCCTCCAGCATCTCGAGCGGGCGGATCAGCACCGAGGTGAAATAGACCGACACCGCCGTGGCGCCGGCGACGATCAGCGAGATCCAGCCGGCCAAGACCAGCCATTCGCGCCTTGGGGGCTTGAGATGCGGCACCTCCATGATCGCCCAGCGGCGGTCAGGCAGGTGCATCGATGCGATCTGGCCGGGTTCGTCCGTCTTCTCGTTGACGACCGCCGGAAAGTCGAGGCCACGGCGGTGCAGGATGTCGTTGAGCATCGCCGTTTCCGCACGAGCCACCTTGCCGCCCGCCGGATGGTCGGCGAATTGCACCCGCAGGACGTCGGGGATCGGCCCCGGCAAAAGCCGCACCACCAGTTCCATCTGTTGGGCAATCCAGGGCACGGTCAGTTCCGGCGGCGGTCCGCCGCCGCGCACGCTGATGACGGCGGCCGTCGCCAGGCCGACGACGCCGACGATCGAGGCGACCAGCAGCAGGATGAGACGGCGGCGCAGCGAGTTCACGCGTGGCTCTCCACGGTCTCGACGCGCGCGGTGAGTTGGTAGCCGCCATTGCGCACGGTCTTGAACAGCGGCCCGTCGCCGGTGTCGGAAAATTTCCGGCGCAGCCGGCTCACCAGCACATCGACCGAACGCTCCAGCGGGTCGCGCTCGCGGCCTTGCGTCAGGTCGAGAAGCTGGTCGCGCGATAAAAGCCGGCCGGGGCGGTCGAGAAACACCTGCAAGAGGTCGAACTCGGCGCCCGTAAGGTCGACGGCCACGCCTTGTGCATCCGTCACCTTGCGGGTGTCCGGCTCCAGCCTGTAGCCGGCGAAGCGGTAGGTACGCGCGCGAGGGGAGGCGGGCGCCTCCTCGGGAGCCGAGCGCCTGAGCACGGCGCGGATGCGGGCAATGAGCTCACGCGGGTTGAACGGCTTGCCGAGATAGTCGTCGGCGCCGAGTTCCAGGCCGATGATGCGGTCGACATCTTCTTTCAGCGCCGTCAGCAGGATGACCGGGATATGCGGCTTGCGGTCACGCAAGGCCCGGCAGATATCGAGCCCCGAGCCGTCCGGCAGCATGACGTCGAGCACGATCAGGTCGAACTGGCCCGCGCCCAGCCTCTGTTCGCATTCGCGCCGGTCCGCCGCAGCTGTGACACGAAAGCCCTGGCTGTCGAGATAGCGCTGGAGAAGCGTCCTGATCTCGCGGTCGTCGTCGACGACGAGGATATGGGGTTGTGACTGCATGACCGTGCCCTTGCCTTGGCCGCGATTATAGGGAGAGCCGCGTCCAAGCGGCACGGAAAATTGCAACTGAATGTTTCCGGCAGGCCGTGGGAAACATTCAGTTACAAATTGCCCTCTTGCGGAAACCTTCGGCAATACGCCGACGCGAAGCGGACAAATACGCTTCCTATCCTCTCATTTGTCCGAAGCATGAGAGAAAGGAACACCGTCATGCGAAGCAGACTTGTTGCGCTCGGCCTGTTTTCCGTCGCCGCAATTCACCCCGTGCTGGCGACACAGCGCGATCCGGGTGCCGCCCCCGGCGAGCCGCCACCGGTCATGGCCCAGCAGAGTGGGGCAATGCAGGATGGACCCGATCATGGCCCGATGGCCGGACCCGGCCCGCACGGGCCGATGCGGCATGGTCCGCAGGGTTTTGGCCCGCGAGGTTTTGGACCGGAAGGCTTTGGCCCCCGCCGCATGGGTCCGCCGCCGGAATTCATGCTGGCCGCCCGGCTGGCAGCGCTCGAGACCCGCGTCGGCATCCGCTCCGAACAGCTCGACGCCTGGCGCGACTACACCAGCGCGCTGCAGGCCGTGCTGGCGCCGCCACGGCCCGATCATGGGCGGCCCGGTGGTCCTGATGGCTCCGGCAGTCCTGAAGCGAAGGGCTCCGACTCAGCCGGCCCTGACGGCAAGCGCGATCCCTTCGCCTTCCAGGAAAAACTGGCCGACGACGTCACGGCCCGCGCGGTTTCGGCCGGCAAGCTGAAAGACGCGATCGCGGCACTGCGCGCCAAGCTGACGCCCGAACAGCTCGAAATCCTCGCTTCGGCGGAACGTCCCCACGGACCACCCCCCGGTCCCTGGGGCGGTCCGCCGGATGATGCAGCCGGCCCCCGAGGTCTGCCCAACGATGGCAGTCCGCCGCCCCAGCCCGGGAACGGCTGAGAACTCTGACCGGCTGCGCCGGCCGGCCCGGTACCCAACCCGTTCTCGGGCCGGCCGGTCTCTTTCAGGGATGGCGGGCGTATCTTCGCCATCCCTGTTTTTCAAATCATGCCCAGTTCAAATCAAACGGAAGCACGACGATGTGGGAAGCCATGATACTGCTGCGGCTGCTCGCGTCCGCCAGCCCGAGATTGTCACTCGACCATGCCGGACGCGGCCTGCCACTGGCTCTGCCGGCCGACACGCTGAAGGGCGCGATCCGCCTGCGCTTCGCCGCCTGGCGGGTGTCGCTTCCGCTCTCGCAGCCGCTCGACAATCATGGACATCATGACCGCAAGATCGCGTGAACTCCGGCAAGGCGCTTGGCATGTCCTCGCTGATCGGCATAATGATGTCGGTGGGCATCGCGGCCAGCTACTCGACCTTCGAGCAGCTCCGGCCGACGAGAAGGAGCGCGACATGAGCCGCTTCGAAGCATTGCTCGTCGCCGCCCGCCGACGGGTGCGGCCTATCATCATATGGATCGGCATGCCCCTCGACCAAGCGGTCCATTGCCAGCGCGTACGCAACTCCAGGGAAAGATCCAGGCCATGATTTCCAAGTCTAGCCAGCCTCGTTTTTCGGCACGCCGTCTGGCGCCCTGGGCCGCGATGTTCGCCGCCACTCTTCTGCTGGCGGCCTGCTCGCAGGAGAGCAGCGCCCCCGCCGGCATGGGCGCGCCCGGCAAACCGGAAGTCGGTGTCGTCACCTTGCATCCGCAATCGGTGGCGATCACCGCCGAACTGTCGGGACGCACCGCGGCCTCGCTGGTTGCCGAGGTGCGCCCGCAAGTGAACGGCATCATCCAGCAGCGCCTGTTCAAGGAGGGCAGCGAGGTGGCGGCGGGACAGCCGCTCTACCTCATCGATCCGGCGAGCTACAAGGCGTCGTATGACAGCGCGGTCGCCGCACAGCAGAAGGCGCAAGCGGCGGTGCCCACCGCACAGGCCAAGTTCGACCGTTATGCCGGTCTGTTGAAGCAGAACGTTGTTTCCAAACAGGATTATGACGATGCCGCCGCCACGCTGGCACAGGCGCAAGCCGATGTCGCCTCGGCCAAGGCCAGTGCCGAGACCGCGCGCATCAGCCTCGACCGGACCTCGATCACCGCGCCGATCGCCGGCCGCATAGACAAGTCCACGCTGACGCCGGGTGCGCTGGTGACCGCCAACCAGGACACTGTGCTGACGACCATCCGTGCCCTCGATCCCATCAATGTCGACGTCACGCAGTCGAGCACCAACCTGCTCAATCTGCGCCAGGCGATCTCGGAAGGGCGGCTGAAGTTCAGCGGCCCCAATGTCAGCGTCAAGCTGAAGCTTGAGAACGGCACCATCTACACGCAGACCGGCAAGCTGGAATTCGCCGGCGCGAATGTCGACCAGACCACCGGCACCTTCGCGCTCAGGGCCGAATTCCCCAATCCCGACCGCCTGCTTTTGCCCGGCATGTATGTGCGCGCGCTGGTCGAGGAGGGCGTCGCCCAGAACAGTTTCCTGGTGCCGCAGCGCGCCGTCAGCCGCAACACCAAGGGTGAGGCGACCGCCATGGTCATCAATGCGCAGGGCAAGGTCGAGACGCGCGTGCTCGCAGTGCGCAACAGCGTCGGCAACAACTGGCTGGTGGATTCGGGTGTCGGCGACGGCGACCGCGTCATCGTCGAGGGCATGCAGTTGGTGCGCCCCGGCGGCGACGCGACGGGCGTCGAAGTGACGATCGACGAGACGACAGGCGAGGTCAAGGACCGCGGGCAGGGCACTTCCGCCGCGCCGGCCGCGTCCAATGCGGCGAAACCGGCGCCTGCCGCCGCGGCCGGGAACTGAGCGATGTCCGTATTCTTCATCAACCGGCCGATCTTCGCCTGGGTGATCGCCATCGTGATCATGCTGGGCGGGCTTCTGGCGCTCACCTCGCTGCCGATCTCGCAATATCCGCAGATCGCGCCGACCACGGTCAATATCAGCGCCACCTATCCGGGCGCCGACGCGCAGACCGTCGAGAACTCGGTGACCAAGGTCATCGAGCAGGGCATGACCGGCATCGACAATCTCGACTACATGACGGCGACGTCGACCTCGACCGGTTCGGCCTCGATCACGCTGACCTTCACCACATCAGCCGATCCCGATACCGCCCAGGTGCAGACGCAGAACAAGCTTCAGCTGGTGCAGTCGCAGCTGCCGCAGGTGGTGCAGAGCAACGGCATCACCGTCTCCAAATCCTCGACCGGCTTCCTGATGGTCATCGGCTTCGTGTCGACCGACGGCAAGATGAACTCGACCGATCTCGCCGACTATGTCGATGCCACCGTCAACGACACGCTGAAGCGCGTCGAGGGTGTCGGCTCGACGCAGCTGTTCGGCTCCGGCTATGCCATGCGCATCTGGCTCGACCCCGACAAGCTCGCCAAATACGCCTTGATGCCGAGCGACGTGGCCTCGGCGATCGAGGCGCAGAACACGCAGGTTTCGGCCGGCCAGCTCGGCGGCCTGCCGGCACGCAAGGGCCAGCAGCTCAATGCCACCGTGACGGCTAAGAGCCGGCTGCAGACCGCCGAACAGTTCCGCAACATCATCCTGAAGAGCCAGACGGACGGCTCGCTGGTACGCCTCAACGACGTCGCCACCGTCGAACTCGGCGCCGAAAGCTATACGACGCAGGCCAATTACAACGGCAAGCCGGCGGCGGGCGTCGCCGTCAATTTGGCGACCGGCGCCAATGCCATCAACACCGCCGAGGCGGTGCGCTCGACGATCGCCCGGCTGAGCTCGACCTTCCCGCAAGGCGTCGAGGTCGTCTATCCCTACGACACTTCGCCTTTCGTGCGGCTGTCGATCGAGGAGGTGGTCAAGACGCTGGCCGAAGCGATCGTGCTGGTGTTCCTGGTGATGTTCATTTTCCTGCAGAATTTGCGCGCCACCATCATCCCGACGATTGCCGTGCCGGTGGTGCTGCTCGGCACGTTCGGCGTGCTGTCGCTGTTCGGCTATTCCGTCAACACGCTGACCATGTTCGCCATGGTGCTGGCGATCGGCCTGCTGGTCGACGACGCCATCGTCGTGGTCGAGAATGTCGAACGCGTGATGCAGGAAGAGGGCCTGCCGCCGAAAGAGGCGACGCGCAAGTCGATGCACGAAATCACCGGCGCGCTGATCGGCATCGCCACCGTGCTTTCGGCCGTGTTCGTGCCGATGGCTTTCTTCGGCGGTTCGACCGGCATCATCTACCGGCAATTCTCGGTGACCATCGTCTCGGCGATGGTGCTGTCCGTGCTGGTCGCACTGGTGCTGACTCCCGCACTTTGCGCCACGATCCTGCGGCCGCCCAAGGACCATGCGACGCAGACCGGTCCGTTCGGCTGGTTCAACCGGGTCTTCGATCGCGGCACGCTTGCCTATCGCGACGGCTCGCACGGCATCATCAACCGGTCCTGGCGTTTCCTCGTCGTGTTCCTGGCCATCGTCGTTGCCGTGGGCTGGATGTTTGCCCGGCTGCCGAGTTCGTTCCTGCCGGAAGAGGACCAGGGCATCCTGATCACCAGCGTGCAGCTGCCGGTCGGCGCGACGCAGGATCGCACGGAGCGCGTGCTGGCAGAGGTGACCAACCATTATCTCAACCAGGAGAAGGACGTCGTCGACGGGGTGTTCACCGCCTCCGGCTTCGGCTTCGGCGGCGCAGGGCAGAATGTCGGCATCGCTTTCGTGCGGCTGAAGGATTTCGACCTGCGCAAATCGCCGGCCTCGGCCGCACAGGCAATCGCCGGCCGGGCAATGGGCGCGTTTTCGAAGATCAGGGATGCGCAGGTCTTCGCGCTCGCGCCTCCGGCCATCCAGGGCTTCGGCAACACCAACGGCTTCGACTTCTACCTGCAGGACGTCAACGGCGCCGGCCATGACGCGCTGATCCAGACGCGCAACCAGCTTCTGGCCCTGGCCGGGCAGAGCAAGCTGCTCGCCAACACAAGGCCCAACGGGCAGGAAGACCAGCCGCAATTCTCGGTCGACATCGACCAGGAAAAAGCCAGCGCGCTGGGCGTCAGCTTGGCCGACATCAACAACACGCTTTCGACCGCCTGGGGCAGCGACTACGTCAACGACTTCATCGATCGCGGGCGGGTGAAACCAGTCTATCTGCAGTCGGACCCGAACTTCCGCATGCAGCCGGAAGATTTGGACAAATGGCAGGTCCGCAATGCCAGCGGCGCGATGGTGCCGTTCTCGGCCTTTGCCTCCAGCCATTGGACATTCGGTTCGCCCAGGCTGGAGCGCTACAATGGTTCGGCGGCGGTCGAGATCCAGGGAGCGGCGGCCACGGGCGTCAGCTCGGGTGCCGCCATGGACGAGATCGACAAGCTTGTCGCGCAACTGCCCGCCGGCTATTCCCACGAATGGACAGGGCTGTCGCACCAGGAGAAGCTTTCCGGCAACCAGGCGCTGTCGCTCTATGCGATCTCGGCACTTGTGGTGTTCCTGTGCCTGGCAGCACTTTATGAGAGCTGGTCGATCCCGTTCGCGGTCATGCTGTCGGTGCCGATCGGCATCTTCGGCGCGCTGCTGGCGGCAAGCCTGTTCGGCCAGTCCAACGACGTCTATTTCAAAGTCGGCCTGCTGACCACGATCGGTCTAGCCGCCAAGAACGCCATCCTCATCGTCGAGTTCGCCATCGAGCGGCAGACCGCCGGGATGGGGCTGGTCGAGGCGACGCTGGAGGCGGCGCGACAGCGGCTGCGGCCGATCCTGATGACGTCGCTGGCCTTTATCCTCGGCGTGCTGCCGCTGGCGATTGCCAGCGGCGCGGGCTCGGGCGCGCAGAACTCGGTCGGCATCGGCGTGATGGGCGGCATGATCGCGGCGACGGTCATCGGCGTGTTCCTGGTGCCGCTATTGTTCGTCACGGTGCGACGCATCTTCAAGGGCAGGGCGGCCAAACCAGATACGGGCGAGACGCCGGTGACGGCCAACCAGCAATAAGGAAAACTTCACATGACAGGCTTGGAACGTGGCTCGGTGGCCGCGAGGCGGCTCCTTGCGCCTATGCTTACCGCTGTCCTGCTCGCGGGATGCGTCGTCGGTCCGGATTATCAGACGCCGATATTGGCGATGCCTGCAAGCTGGAGCGGCCAGAAGCCGACAAAGCCTGCCCTGCCGGCGCAACTGTCGAAATGGTGGCAGCGGCTGCGCGATCCCGAGTTGAACACGCTTGTCGAGGAAGCGGTTGCCGGTAATCTCGATGTCGCCACCGCCAAGGCCAGGATCCGCGAGGCGCGCGCCAGCTATCGCCAGAGTGCCGGCACGTTGCTGCCGTCGGCCGACGGCTCCGGCTCGGTCTCCCGCAACAAGTCGTCAGAAGCCACGTCAGGCTCTGATGCCACCTACAGCGAGTATCAGGCCGGCTTTGACGCCAGCTGGGAACTCGACCTGTTCGGCGCCAACCGCAGGGGCGTCGAGGCCGCGCGTTACGGGCTGGACGCCTCACAGGAGGAACTGCGCTCGACGCTTCTCACCCTGGTCGGTGATGTCGCTTCCTATTATGCCCAGGCGCGCGGCTACCAGGCCCGCATCGCGCTCGCCCGCCGTTCGGTCGCGTCGCAAAGGCAGACCGCCGAACTTACCCGCACCATGGCTCAGGCGGGCACGGCGACCGCCGCCGATGTCGCCAAGGCGATGGGGCAGGCAGCGAGCACCGAAGCCGCGGTGCCGACGCTGGAGGCAAGCTATGCCCAGGCCGTGCATCGTCTCGCGGTGCTGGCCGGCCGGCCGCCTGCCTCGCTCAACGAGCGGCTGAAGCGGGTCGCCCCAATCCCTGCACCACGCCTGCCGATGCCCACCGGAATTCCCGCCGACCTCCTGCTGTCGCGGCCCGATTTGCGCATGGCGGAGCGCCAATATGCGCAATACACCGCCAAGGTCGGCCAGGCCGAAGCCGCCCGTTATCCCTCGGTCAGCCTGACGGGAGACATCAGCACGGCGGCGCTGAAGCTCGGCGATCTCGGCAAGAATTCGTCGATTGGCTGGTCGTTCGGGCCGACGCTCAGCGTGCCGGTGTTCAATGCCGGTCAATTGCAGGCCGCCGTCGAGGTCGCCAAGGCGCAGCGCGATCAATATTTCATCGCATACCGGTCTTCGGTGCTGACGGCGCTCGAGGATGTCGAGAATGCGCTGGTGCTGTTGTCACAGGAGCGCATCCGGATCGGCAAGCTCGCCTCGTCGGCGAGGTCCTATGGCGAGGCGGCAAGTCTCGAAGGCACGCTCTACAAGGCCGGCGAGACAAGCCTTCTCGATGTGCTCGACGCCCAGCGCTCTCTCTACTCGGCCGAGGACTCGCTGCTGCAAAGCCGCGTCCTGCTGGCGATCAACTACATCGCCCTCAACAAGGCGCTCGGCGGCGGTTGGGACGGCGCGGTGGACAGTGCCAAGCCGGAGATCGTCGACGTCAAGACCGGTCCACGGCTGGCGTCGAAGCCGGCCTCGTGAGCGGGCCTCGGTCAAGTATTTCGACGCGGCTACGCAGATTTCGAGATTGTGCGACACACCGCTCGTGGCGGCGCGTGAAATGCCGGCTCGTGCTTTGGCGATGGCGGGGAGATCGCATCGCTGTTATTGATGGTGATCACACAGCACAGGCGTCGCAGATGACATCCGATACACAGAAGGCCGAAGCGGTCGGGCAGCTGCTCGAAACGCCGGACCTTGCCAGCGCGCTGGAAAGCGAACAGTTCAAGAAGTTCCTCGACCAGGTGCCGATCGCCATTGCCGTCTCCGACCTCGGTGCGAAGGAGCGTGTCGTCTATGCCAATCCGGAATTCGAGAAACTGTCCGGCCTCAAGGCGGCGACGCTCGCTCGGCAACACTGGGCGGCGCTTTCCGGCACCGGCCTGCACAAGCAGAAGGGCCGGCCGCTGTTCGAGGCCGTGGTCGAGGACACCGATTTCATCGGCACGTTCCGGCTGGAGCGGAAGGAAGACCAACAGGCGATCGTCGACGTCTATTCCAATGTCATCGAGGACGACAATGGCAAGGCCTGCTTCCGGCTGGTGGCGCTGGTCGACGTCTCTGCCCATGGCGAAACCGAAGATGCGCGATCGATCGATGAGCGCATCCGCGAGAAGGACACGCTGCTGCGCGAACTGCAGCACCGGGTGAAGAACAATCTGCAGATGATCACCGCACTGATCCGGATGGAGACGCGAAACGCGGCCGAGCCGGACCAGAAGCGTTTCGAGAGGCTGGCAGGGCGCGTCGACGCGCTGGCGATCCTCTACCAGACGCTGTCGGGGGACGATGGCAAGGATGAGGTCGATCTCGGCGTCTATCTCAGCCAGATCGCGTCGGCGGTGATGAACTCGCATGCGGTCGAGGGCATCCGCCTCGACATGAAGGTCGACACCTATCCGGTGTCGATCAATGTCGCCATGCCGACCGGACTGGTGGTGAACGAACTTTTGACCAATGCGCTCAAACATGCCTTCCAGGGGCGAGACGGCGGCACGATCACGCTGCACAGCATCGTCGACGGTGATGGCTGCCGCATCGTGATCGCCGATGACGGCATCGGCCTGCCGGACGGCGAGACCTGGCCCAAGAGCGGCAAGCTCGGCGCGCTGATCGCCCGCTCGCTAACCGAGAATGCCAGGGCGGAGTTCGACGTGCAGTCGAGCGCTGCCGAGGGTACGCGGGTCACCATCGTCTTCAAGCGCTCGGCTGCCACCGCCTAAAGCGTTGTCGTTGCGCTCTCACACCTACAGGATCATCTCCAGCTATTCCTTGTCCGCCGCGGCAATGAACGCTTCGCGGCCGGGAGGCTCATAGCGTGCCTGCAGTCCTTGCCCCAGCAGCCAGTTGCGGCTGCCTCACGACAGGTCGGCCGGTTCGCCCTATCTCCATGCCGCCGGTCGGGTTTGAACCCGGCGGTATGGAGGATGGGATCACGTGACATCGACGCCGATTGCCAGTCGCGAAGCAGCGCCCTTGCCGGTCGCGGCACTGATGGGCGCCATGGTGTCGATCCAGATCGGCGCCACCTTCGCCAAGGGCCTGTTCCCGCAGATCGGCGCGCAAGGCACGACGACGCTCAGGCTGGTCATCGGTGCGCTGATGCTGATCGCGGTGCTGCGGCCCTGGCAGATGCGGCCCTCGCGTGCCACCATGCCGTGGCTGGTCGCCTATGGGGTGACGCTCGCCGCGCTCAATCTCCTGTTCTACGCAGCGCTGGCCAGGATTCCGCTCGGCATCGCGGTGGCGCTGGAGTTTACCGGCCCGCTTCTGGTGGCGACCTTGAGCTCGCGGCGCGCCAGCGACTTTGCCTGGATCGCGCTGGCGGTGGCCGGCATCCTGCTGTTGTCGCCCTTCGTTCATTCCCTCGCGCCGCTTGATCCGATCGGGGTGATGCTGGCGCTGGCGGCCGGCGGGTTTTGGGCGCTCTACATCGTGCTGGCCCAGAAGGCCGGCGCGGAGCTTGGCACTCGCACCACCGCCTACGGCATGGCGATCGCCGCCGTGCTGGTGCTGCCCTTCGGCGTGGCACAGGCGGGAACCGCGCTGCTGGCGCCGTCGATCCTGGTCAGCGCGCTGCTGGTCGGCCTGTTTTCCAGCGCGTTGCCATTCTTCCTTGAGATGGTGGCGCTGACCCGCATGCCGGCGCGCATCTACGGCACGCTGACCTGCCTGGAGCCGGGGCTGGGCGCACTGGCCGGCTTCCTGTTCCTGCATGAAAGCCTGACCGCAACGCAACTGGCCGGGATCGCAGCCGTCGTTGTCGCCGCCTTCGGCACGGCGCTGACATCACGGCCGCCGGTTCCATCGCCGGAGTAGGGTGGGGCGGAGTAGGGTGGGAGGGATATGCGGAATCGTGCCGTAAAGCCGGTCCCGTCGCCGACCGCCGTTCGGGCGTTGCCTTTGTCCGGCCGGCGCGCTTCGTTGCTGTTCAGAACTTGATGCCGAGATCGACCTTGGCGCCCTGATCGACCGTGCCGCCACCGAACTGGCCGGAATAGGACACACCGAGCGTCGCGTTGGCCGACATGTTGAAGTCGAGACCGGCCTCGATGACGGCCGCATCCCTGGCGATCGGCACGCCGGCGATGCTGAATTGATCGCCGCCGGCGAAGGCGAAGCTGGAGGTCGGCGTGACGTCGCCGAACGCGTGGCGCCAGCCGAGCATGCCGCGCGCCGTGGCGTTCATGCCGCCGAGCGCGAAATCGGTCGAACCGCGCAGGCCCAGCGTGGTGAAGGTCGCATCATCGTTCGAGCCGGCGCTGGTCAGTGCCGCATCGCCACCGTCTTCGGTGAAGCCATCGGTATGGACGCTGACATAGGCCAGATTGGCGAAGGGCTCGAACTTGAATTGTCCGGCATCGGCCCGGTAGGCGAGTTCGCCGAACATTTGCGCGGTGCCGGCATCATAGTCGGCCGACAACCCATCCGTGAAGCCGTTGAAAGCAACCGACCGTTTGGTCGAAAGGCTGCTCCAGCTGTAGGCGGCACCGGTGCGGAAGGCGATGGCGCCCCAGTTGGTGCCGCCATAGAGGCCGAGATGATAGTTGTCGCTCTTGCCCGAAGAGTTGCGATCGTCGGCGTCGAAGCTCGAATGGCTGTAGCCGCCGAGCAGGCCGACGCGCCAGCCGCCCACCAGCGTGTCGGCGCCGGCCAGCAGGCCGCCGGTCGAACGATCGAAGGCGGCGGCGTTGCCGTCGCCGTCGGTATTGCCCCACGACCCAAAGGCCTGGCCCCAGACGGCGAAACGGTCGGTGTCGGCCGCGACCATTTCGGGGCCACCTTCGCCATAGGCCATGACCGGCAATGCGGCCGCGCCAACATCGCCGAAAGCGGACATGATACGATTGGTGACTGCGTCGCGGACGAAGCGGCTGTCCTCGACCAGCATGCCCTTGGCCGAGGCGTGGACCTCGCCAGACAGCTGGTCGAAAGCAGCGCGTGCAGAAGCTGCTGTCGGCAGCGCCAGAAGGGCGTCATGGATAGGATTGCCGGCCCCGAGGCTTTCAGCGCCGCCGCCGGTGGCGATTTGGTTGGGTGTCAGCCCGATATCGGTGAAGCCGTACACCAGCACATCGAGATAGGCATTGTTCAAGTCGTAGGCATCCGTCACCGACAGGAACGCGGTGCTGGTGATCCCCGTCACAGAGGCGAACTCGCCGGTGAGTCCCAGATCGGCGGTCAGCACGGTGTAGCGGCCGGCGGTGATGCCTTGCGCCGTCACCGCCAAGGTCGAGCCGGTGATGGTGGCAGTGCCGGTGGTGTGAAGGAGATCCGACTGAAGTGCGGCGTTGATGTCGACGGCGTAGGTCGAACCGGCCGCCAGAGCCACAGTGGCGGCAAGCTCCGTGCGGTCGCCGGCGCCGCCATCCTGCATGGTGAGACGTCCGGCATTGGACAGCAACTCGAGCCCGCTGAAGGTGGTGGTCTCCTGCGTTGCGCCATTGCTGGCGGTTCTGAGAGAGGCTGCGGCTGTATTCGTCACGGTGTCGATGCCGGCGCCGAACAGGCTGGTGCCGCCGGTTGTCCAGGTAGCGTGGTTGGTCAGGAGGTCGGCATAACCGCCAAGCTCCACCCGGCCGGTCAGTGCACCGCCATTGAGAATTGTCGTGGCACCATCAGAGGTAGTGATGGCCAGCGCCGCGGCCGTCAGGGCGGTGTTGTGCGTCGCGCCGGAAAGGGTGATGCCGATCGCATTGCCGCTGTTCGATTGCGCCGAAATCGCGGCGATATCGCCTTCGACCGTGCCGTTGGTGATGATGCCGATCGCGCCCGTGCCGTTGTTGAGGGTGCGGATACCGGTCGTGCCCGAGACGTTGCCCGCGGTCACGTTGACCGCACCCGAGCCCGCTGCCTTGGTCTGCTGGGCGATGATGGCCGTGTTGCCGGTGGACGTCACGTCGCCCGCCGTCACCGTGACGGCGGCGCCGGCCGACTGCGCATAGATGCCGTTGCCGCTGGTCGCGGTGACCGGACCGACCGTGGTCACCGTGGTCGAGCCTGATCCGAAGTTCTCGGCGTCGATGCCGAACCGGGCGTCGATGGAGCCGTTGGCGGTCACGTCGATGTTGCCGGTCCCCGAAGCGTTGAGGATCGCGGCCACCATGCCGGCATTGCCCGCCTGGAGGTTGCCGTTGGCGACCTCCGTGATATCGGCGGTCGTCGACTGGGTCTGGACGTCGATGGCATCCTTGCCCGCGGTCAGTGCGGTCACCGCGCCCGTGGTGACGCTGATGTCGCCGCCGGCCGCCGTGTCGCGCACGACGAAGCCTTCGCCGCCGGTGGAGCTGCTCGCGCCGGAGATGTCGACCGTGACCGTGCCCGAGCCGTTGTTCTGGATGGTCGCAGCGTTGCCGGTCCCGCCGACGAACCCGCCGGCGCCGGTGACGCTGATGTCGCCCGCACCGCCGGTGCCGCCGGTCAGCGACAGGCCGATCGTGGCGCCGGTCACCGTGTCGGCGACGCTCACGCTCACCGCGCCGTTGCCGGTCGCCTTGATGCCCTCGGCAAGTGTGCCGGTCACCGTGCCATTGGCGGTGATGCCGATCGCGCCCGTGCCGTAGTTGGTTGCCTCGATGCCGGTCGTCCCCGAGACATCGCCCGCGGTCACGTTGACCGCACCCGAGCCCGCTGCCTTGGTCTGCCGGGCGATGATGGCCGTGTTGCCGGTGGACGCCACGTCGCCCGCCGTTATGGTGACGGCGGCGCCGGCCGACTGCGCATAGATGCCGTTCCCGCTGGTCGCGGTGACCGGACCGACCGTGGTCACCGTGGTCGAGCCCGATCCGAAGTTCTCGGCGTCGATGCCGAACCGGGCGTCGATGGAGCCGTTGGCGGTCACGTCGATGTTGCCGGTCCCCGAGGCGTTGAGGATCGCGGCCACCATGCCGGCGTTGCCCGCCTTGATGTCGCCGTTGGCGACCTCCGTGATATTGCCTGTCAACGACTGGGTCTGGACGTCGATGGCATCCTTGCCTGCGGTGAGTGCGGTCACCGCGTTTGTGGTCACCGAAATGCCGGTGCTGGTCGCGACGTCGCGGACAGTAATACCTTCGCCTGCCGCCGAAAAGATATTGCCGGAGACGTTAATGTCTATCGAGCCGACACCGCCGGTCTGCGTCACATCGAACGCGTTGCCGGCGCCATGGTTGATGATGTTTCCACCCGTGTAGGTGATGGCGCCGCCAGCCGCCGAGACCGACAGGGCCGCCGTGCCGCCCGCGGTCGGCGTGTTGCCGGCATCGACGCTGATCGTGCCATTGTTGGTAACGGTGACGCCGCCGGTGTCGGCGTTGGAAACCGCAAGGCCATAACCGCTCACCGTCGTTCCCGGATCGACGGTGACGATGACTGGTGTGGGCAACAAGTTCTGATAGTTGCGATCGTTGGGTGCGTCAGCGGGAAATGTCGTGTCGGTGGTGGAGGTCGTGTCGCATTGGACAGTGACGGCACCGACGAGACAATCCGCCCAGGCTTGGCCGGACGCCAGCAGACTCACGCCCGCGGCCGCAGCAATCCCGATGGCGGATCGCAGCGCAAGCTGGCTCGCCTGTGAACGCAGGTTGCTCTGTCGGGCTGAATTCGGGGGGGTCTGGCTTAGGTCCGAAGGCCTAAGACCGGCGGAATCTTGAACACGCCCCATGATTTGCCCCTCGCAGCCAATTCATGCGACCCCGGATCAGTCCGGGGCGGACTTGCCTGATAGAAATCTCTAATGTGATGCTTGGAGTTATGTCAACTGAGTACCTGAGAAAAATACCAAATACAAAACGTTCCATTCCAAACTCTTCTTCGAGGAATAACTAGCAACGCTATCGTGCAGACGTCACTGTGAGCTTCTCAAATTTCGATTTCGAATCGCTGAACGTCGTACGGGAGTGGTTCAGTTGCGAGGGCGGTGTTTTATTTCTGGAATCAACCGGCCAAATCTAAAAAACTTAAGTCAACCCTTGTCCAGGGTGGCACTGAAGTTGTCACCTGGCGCACAAGTATTTCCGGCCCTGGACAGATCGTGATCTGGTCCAATACGGTGCGTGTCGAAATGAAGACTGCGATTGTGGAAAAGGCCGGTCGTCCCTTGCAAAAGAACGTCTTCTCATCGGCGGATTTGCCGTCGCATCTGGATCATCGCGCGCGCTTCGCGCTTTGCAGGACATTCGCCGGCGATGGTGAAGAGATCGCCGCCGGCAAAAGCGAACGTCGAGGTCGGCGTGACATCACCGAAGGCATGGCGTCAGCCGAGCATGCCGCGCGCCGTCGCCTTGATTCGCCGAGGCCCAAATCGGTGGAAGCACGCAGGCTGAGCGTGATGAAGGTGGCGTCGGTGGTTGAATTCGCGCTGGTCAGCGCCGCAGATCCGCCCGTTTCGCTTAAGCCGTCGATCGGCCATTGCATTCGGAGGCGCCATTGATCGCCGCCGGATCTCGGCTTTTGACGGAGAGGTAATCGGAATCGAGTCGTGTGTAGGTTTCCGGGTATCCGGTTCTATCTGGCGCTCGTCGGCGTGTAGCCGAAGCGGCGGCGAAAGCAGCGATTGAAGTACGACACATCGCTGAAGCCACTGGTCATGGCAATTTCGCTGACGCGCATCTCGCCATTCTGTCTCTGCGAAAGCATTTTGTGGGCCGTCTGCAGGCGCAGTTCGAGAACGCGCTCGGAGAAGCTGATACCCGACTTCTGCAAAAGATTGTGAACATAGCGCGCCGACAGGCCGAGTTCCTGTGCGACGCCTTGCGCCGAGATGCCGGGCTTGGCGAAATTGTCCGCGATCTTCACCAGGACCGCTTGCAACCTGGCTGCCCGCAGACCGCGCAAGCCGGCCAGTTCGGCAACCTCACCCTTGGCGCCTGTCACCAGGCCGATCAGATCGACGATCGTTTCCGTTGCGTGCGCAATCAGATCGGGCGAGATGAGAGGGCGGCCGGTTTCAAGAAGTTGGCAATAACGCTTGAGAAGATCGAGAGCTTCGTTCTCGGCGCCGATCTTCAACGCCAGCCTGTCGTCGATCTGCGGGAAGGCCCGTGCGAGGACGCTGCGCGGGACCGCCACGTTTGTCCACACATTGCTGTCGGCGCCGGCCATTTTCAGCGCTTCCGATGCTGTGACCAGCACCGCTTCTCCCTGCCCGACATCATAGTCGCGGCCGGTCTGGACGCCGGTCAACAGTGTGTCGGATTTGTTGATCAGCAGGAGATAACCGCCGTTGCCGTCATCGGCGATATTGCTCGCGTTCCTCGTCGCATGCTTGATCGTTCCGGACATCTGGCCAAGAACCAGTGATCCGACAGCTGTGGCTTCGATCGCAGCTTCGAAAGGCAGGTTGTCCGACATGCCGTATTCGACCGACCATATCTGCGCGACATGGATGTCTTGCCAGAGGGAAAATCGATCGCGATCATTGAGATGCGACGGCAGTTGAGCCGATGAAAACACCGTCTTTCGTGACAATGGAACACCCCGATACCCACAGCTTCAGAGAATATCGAAACGAAATGTTTCCTGATCCTGGAACATTGATCGTTTGGCGTTCAACTGATCGAATTAGATATATAATCCAGCATGATCACGCATGGCGTCACCCGAAAGTATGACGCGGCAAATCCTCCGAGGTGAGATTGCCTCTTTTACAACGAACGGCGGCCCGCCCATCCGGGGAGGTGGGCACGTCAGGAAACTGGGGGCGTGGTGGAGAGACTGAGCAGCGAAGTCCTTTCGTCGATCATCGGCGATATCTACGATTGCGTTTTGAATCCGGAAGGCTGGGCCGGGGTAATGATCCGGATCACGGAGGCTGTAGACGCAGCCTATACCACCGTCGCGCTTGCCAGCACTGCCGGCAATCATGGCCGCTTCGCGGCCCAATCGCCCTGGGATCCCGTGCAAATGCGCGTGCTCCAGGAGGACTATGACTTTGACGCAGTTCCCGGACTGAAGGCCGCGGTTGTCGGCGACATCGACACACCCGTTGCGACGCTGTCGCATATGAGCGAAGCCGAACTCCAGCAGACGCCATTTTTCCAGAATTGGGCCAAACCGCAGGGATTGCGCGAAGCCTGCATCACCAAATTCGTCCATACGCCGGACCGGATCGGGCTCATGGGCTGCACTACGCGGGCCGACAGGGGAATCATATCAGCTGAAGAACAGCGCTTCCTGGCATTGCTCTCGCCGCACCTGCGCCGTGCGTCGCTGATTGGAGATCTGCTCGATCAGGCTCGCGTTACCGCCGACCTTTACCGCCAGGCGCTCGATCATCTCGCCGTGCCTGTCGTGCTTACCGGCGCCAACGGAGCAATCCTCCATGCGAATGGGGCTGCCGAACGGATGTTTTCGCTGCAAGGGCCCATTTTTTCCAGGAACGGTCTGCTCCAGGTGCAGAATTCGGCGGTGGCCCGCGCCCTGCTGGATGCAATCGCCAGTGCCGCGAGCGCGGATACCTCGCTTGGCTCCCGCGGTATAGGCCTGCCCATTTCGGCCCCAGGTCAGCCGCCCGCCGTCGCCTATATATTGCCGTTGACCGAAGGAACCGCTCGCGCTGCTTTCCGGCCCGCATGTGCCGCCGTCTTCGTTTCGACCACGACGTCTTCTTCTCCACTCCCGGAAGCCGTTCTCGCCACTCTGTTCGACCTTACGCCCGCGGAGGCGCGGGTCCTGCTGCGCATCGGCAGCGGATTGTCCGCGTCGAAGAGCGCGCTGGCGCTCGGTGTCGGCGAAAACACTTTGAAGACCCACCTCAACCGCATCTTCGCCAAAACCGGCACGAGACGCCAAGCCGATCTCGTCAAACTCGTTTCGGACATAGGCACGCCGCTGGCAGCTCAGTGAAGGGCGCCGATCGCCGGGGACCCAACATCCTCGTCGACGCGCACCTCGATGAACGCGCGCCAGCCGTAGCGGGAATGGTTGCCGTCAGGCTCCGCGCTGGGCAGTGCCAGCTGGTGTGATTCGACTGAGGCTGAATGGCCACACCGGCCGAAAAAGCGTGGCATTGCATTTCAGGACAATTCGCGTGCGGCCCAGCCCAAGACACGTCCGACGGACAATGCGACATCGGGGCGGCGACAACACCGGATCTCCGCGAGGCATTCGCGGCGGGGACCACAACATTCTTGGGGCGGTAGACAACAATGAAAACTCTTCTTCTCGCAACGGCCTTGATTCTCGCGCCGCTCGGTATGGCGTGTGCGGCTGATATCAATGAGGTTTCGCCTGTTGCCTCCACCTACGACTGGTCCGGACTCTATGCCGGCGTCGACATCGGCTACGCGGCCGGGAAATCCAATCTGTTCATCGCCGGCGGCGGACTGGGCGGGGCCACCGATCTCAATGTCTCCACCGATCCGAACGGATTTATCGGCGGTGTTCATATCGGCGCCAATTACCAGATGGAGAACAGCTTCGTGATCGGCGCCGAGGCCGACATTGTGTACAGCAATATAGATGGGCTGACGGCCCTCGACGCCGGCGGCGGCGGTGTCACCACCTTGCTCAAGAGCGAACTCAAATGGTCGGGGTCGGCGCGGCTGCGGGCCGGCTATGCTTTCGATCGGACCTTGCCCTACATCACTGCCGGCGTCGCCGCGGCCAAGTATGAGCTTATTGCGGTCAGCGCCGGTGGCCCTGCCGCCGAAGTAACGCTCCACAGCGACAGCCATGTCGGCTGGACCGTTGGCGCCGGCATCGAGCACGCCTTCACCGACAAGTGGATCGCTCGAGCCGAATATCGCTACTCGGATTTCGGCAGCCAGGACCTCTCGGTGGCCGCCGGCCTGCCCACGGAAACCCATGTCGACCTCCAGACGCAGGATATCCGGGTCGGGCTCAGCTACAAGTTCTGATTGCTGGTGCTACAAATCTCCCTCGGGAGATGGCCGGCAGGCCAGGGGCGGCGGGGCTCGGCCTGCTGCCGCAGACGGGGTCGGCGCTCTACACGCGGCGACCCCCTCTGTTGCCTCTGGCGACATCTCCCTCGAGTGGGAGATCAGCCACCGCCCTCAGATTAGCTTCTCCAGTGTGATCGGCAGATCCCTGATCCTCTTTCCCGTCGCATGGAACACCGCGTTGGCAATCGCCGGCGCCACGCCGACAATGGCCAGTTCGCCGACGCCCTTGCCGCCGAGCGGCGAGGAATGCAGGTCGGGGATGCCGACCGAGATCACCTCAATGTCGGGGATGTCGGCGTTGGTCGGCACGAGGTAATCGGCGAGGTTGTTGTTGACGATGCGGCCGTGGCGGCGGTCGACGATGCCTTCTTCCAGCAGTGCCTGGCCGATGCCCATGATGATGCCACCCTTCCACTGGCTTTCGGCCAGCTTGGGATTGTAGAGCCGGCCCGAATCCAGTGCCGACACCACGCGTGACACGCGCACCGTGCCGAAGTCCTCGTCGACCCGCACCTCGATGAAATGCGCGCACCATGAGTGGCGGGAGTAGTCGCCCTCGGTGTGCGGCAGCGCCATGGCGATGGTGGTGTAGTTCTTGTAGCGATCCTCTGGCGTCGAGTTGGCCGGCATGGTATCGCCGGCGGCTTCGATATGGTCGCGGCCGACGCTTGTGAGCAGCTCGGCGATCGAGACATTGGGGCCGTCGCCGCGCGGCGAGGCGATGCGGCCATTGGCGACGACCAAAGTGTTCGCCTGCAGCGCATGGAAGGGCGAGCGCGGGTCGCTGATCGCCAGCCCGACCAGTTGGTCCAGCGCCGAGGTCGCCGCCTTATGGACCGCGCCGGTCATGACGCCGGCAAGCCGCGAACCGCCGGTGACGCCGGCGCGGGGGAAACGGGAGTCGCCGAGCTTCACCACCACGTCGTCGGCTCGCACGCCGACCGTTTCGGCGGCGGTCTGCGCCAGGATTGTGTAGGTGCCCTGGCCCATGTCGATCGAGGAGCTCTCGACCTCGACCGAGGCGTCCGCCAGGATACGCACGATCGCCTCGCCATAGGCGCGCCGAACCGGATAGGTGCCGGCCGCTACTCCCCAGCCGATCAGCTGGTTGCCGTCGCGCATCGAGCGCGGTTCGGGCGAGCGCCTGGCCCAGCCGAAGCGCTCCGCGCCTGCGGCAAAAGCCTCGCGCAACTGTCTGGTCGACCAGGCTTTCTTGGCATGCGGATCCTGTTCGGCATAATTTCTCAGCCGGATCTCCAGGGGGTCGATGCCGACCTCGTAGGCGAGTTCGTCGATGGCGCTTTCGATGCCGAAGGCCGAAGGGTTTTCGCCCGGCGCGCGCATGGCGCCCGGCACCACCGAATTGACCCGCACGACATTCTGCCTGGAGGAGAAATTCGGCGTCGCGTACATGATCGAGATGACCGATCCGAGCGGCTCGACCCACATGCCGTCCATCGACGTCTCGTTGATGCCACGATGCACGATCGACTGGATTTTTCCTTGCGCGTCGGCGCCAATCGTCACCGTCTGGCGCGTCGCCGCGCGGCCACCATAGCCGGTAAAGGTCTGCGGCCGCGTCATCACCAGGCGCACCGGCCGGCCGAGCATTCTGGCGGCACATGCGGCCACCGCGCCATGGCTGAGCGCCAGCGCCTTGGAGCCGAAGCCACCGCCAATATAGGGCGAGACCAGCCGCACATTCTCGAACGGCACGCCGAACCATTCGGCATAGGTGCGCGCCATCCCGTCCAGCCACTGGCTCGGCTCCCATACGGTGAGCTTATCGCCTTCCCAGCGCGCGATCAGCCCATGCGGCTCTATCGGCGCCTGGTATTCGCGCGGCGTGTTGTAGGCGGCGCAGATGCGGACCGGTGCCGACGCGAACGCACCTTGCGCATCGCCCCATTCCTTGGTCATGGCGTCTATCGGGATGCCGTCGCCGGCCTTGGCATCGCTGAGGTCGACGATGGCAGGCGTCTCGTCATAGCTGACCTTGACCAGTGCTGCCGCCGCCACCGCCTGTTCGAAGGTCTCGGCGACGACAGCGGCGACATGCTGGCCCGAAAAAGTGATGTCGCGCGCAAGCGGGCAATAGGGCTTGTCGGGCGGCGGTGTGCCGAACCAGTCCGCCGCGGTCCTCAGGCTGATGATGGTGTCCGGCGTCAGCACCTGCAGCACGCCGGGCGCCGCCTCGGCGGCCTTGGTGTCGATCGCGCGCACCTTGCCGGATGCAATCGTGCTCTCGACCAGTACGGCGTAGGCGAGGCCTTCGAGCTGCTGCTCGACGGCGTATTTGGCCGCACCCGTGATCTTGGCCGGGCCGTCGACGCGCGACAGCCGGCCGCCGACGGCTTCGGCAAAAGCGCCGTCGGACGCATCGCCGTGTCTTCCGACGTGAACGGTGCTTGCGATGTGAACGGTCATGCCGTTTCTCCCAATTTGAGGATGGCGCGCGCGACGACGCGCGGCGCGAGCTCGATCTTGTAGTGGTTGGCGCCATGGTCGACGGCGCCTTCGACAGCGAGCAGGCTGGCGGACCGCACGGTTTCCGGCTCCAGCGCCTTGCCCTTCAGCGCGTCTTCCACGGTCCGCGCCCGCCATGGTTTCGTCGCGACACCGCCGAGTGCGACGCACAAATCGCGGATCGTTCGGCCGTCAGGTTCGAACTCGATACCGACCGCCGCGCTCGCGGCGGCAAACTCATAGGATTGCCGGTCGCGGATTTTCAGGTAGGTCGACCGCCGGGCAGCGGCCGAGCCGGGGATTTCAATGGCGGTGATCATCTCGCCCGGTTCAATCGCATGTTCCCTATCCGGCGTGGTGCCGGGCAGCAGGAAAAAGTCGTCGACCGGGATCTGGCGCTCGCCCAGATGCACGATCGCATCGAAGGCGACCAGCGCCACGGCCAGGTCACCCGGATACATGGCGATGCAGGCCTCGCTGGTGCCGAGTACGGCATGGCCACGGGTAACGCCGCCGATCGCCGAACAGCCAGAGCCGGGCTCACGCTTGTTGCAGGCAGGGAAATTCGCGGGATCGCGGAAATAGGGGCAGCTCGTGCGCTGCATCAGATTGCCGCCGATGGTCGCCATGTTGCGGATCTGCGCGGAAGCCGCCTGCCACAGGGCTTCCGACACCGCAGGAAAGCGGCTCTTGATGTCGGCATGGTCGGCGACATGGCTCATCCTGGCCAGCGCGCCGATGGTGGCGCCGCGTTCGTCCACCTCGATGCTGTCCAATCCCTTGAGATGAGCGATGTCGACCAGTGTCTCGGGCTCGGCGACGCCGCATTTGGCGAGATCGATCAGCGTGGTGCCGCCGGCCAAGAGCATGGCGCCGGGCAGGGCGGCCGCCTGGCGTGCCGCATCGACCGAGCTGGCGCGAAAATAGGAAAGGTCCCTCATGATGCGACCTCCAAGGCGGCTTGGCGAATGGCGGCGACGATGTGCGGATAGGCGCCGCAGCGGCAGAGATTGCCGGCCATGTATTCGCGGATCTCGTCGTCGGAGCCGGCATGGCCTTCCCGGATGCAAGCGACCGCCGACATGATCTGGCCCGGCGTGCAATAGCCGCACTGGAAAGCGTCGTGCTCAAGGAAGGCAGCCTGCACGGGATGCATTTCGCCCTCCCGTGCAAGCCCCTCTATGGTGGTGACGGTGCGGCCCTCGACCTGAGCGGCCAGCGTCAGGCAAGCCAGTACACGCTCGCCGTCGATATGCACCGTGCAGGCGCCGCACTGGCCGTGGTCGCAGCCCTTCTTGGTGCCGGTCAGGCCGAGCCGGTCGCGCAAGGCGTCGAGCAGCGTGACGCGCGGCTCGAGTTGCAGATCGTGATGATGACCGTTGATATCGAGATGAACTGGGATCGTTGTTTTGGTCATGGGCGTCTGGCTCCAGTGCTTGACGCGAAGTCGGTTGACTCATGTTGGCCGGCGGGACCTCGCGCCGGCTGTGCGGCCCTTCGCTGCCGCTCCCTGTCCTTCGGGCGTTCAGCCCCTTAAAAAGGTCCACTGGACCTTTTGATCCGCCCGAAGGCAGACCGGGCTTTCACCGTTCGTCGGACGGGAGCCAAGCAATTGGCTTCCCGTCCGCTACGCGGACCACTCCTCACCCCAGCAGGTCCTCGATGCGGATCGGAAAGCGCCGCGGCCGCACGCCGGTCGCATGCCAGACTGCATTGGCGACGGCGCCGGCCGTGCCGGTGATGCCGATTTCGCCAACGCCCTTGATGCCGAGCGCGTTGACATGAGGGTCGTCCTCGTGGACCAGCAGCGCCTCGACCGACGGAACGTCGGCATTCACCGGGACATGATATTCGGCGAGGTTGGCATTCTGGATCCGGCCCGAGCGCCGGTCGGTGATGGCTTCCTCATTCAGCGCGAACGAGACGCCCCAGATCATGCCGCCATAATACTGGCTGCGCACCAGCCTGGGATTGATGATCCGCCCGGCGGCGAACGCGCCGACCAGCCTTGTGACGCGGATCTGGCCGAAATCCGGATCGACCTTCACCTCGGCAAACACGGCGCCGTGCGCGTGCTTGGCATAGGTCTCCTGGGATGCCGGGTCGGGAGCGCCTTTGCCATGGCCCTCGATCTCGGTGAGGCCCGCGCGCTTGAGGATCTCGGCATAGCTTTCACCGCGGCTTTCATCGTCGCGCCGATAGAGGTGGCCGCCGCGCGCCAGCACGCCTTCATTGCCGGCGCCGAACAGCGGCGAGGCCTCGTTGCCGGTGGCGAGATCGGCAAGCCTGGCGATGACGGCGGCACCCGCATTGTGGATCGCCATGCCGGCCGTCGCCGTGTGGCCGGAGCCGCCGGCAATGCCTGCATTGGGCAGGTCGGAACTGCCGGCCCTGAAATCGACCTGGTCGATATCCAGTCCCAGTCCGTCGGCCGCGATCTGGGCGAAGGCGGTCCAGGCGCCTTGCCCCATGTCCTGCGCGCCGGTCTCCATCAGGCCGCTGCCATCGGCCCTCAGCACCGCACGCGCTTCGGCCTGGAACATGAGCGCTGGAAAGGTCGCCGTGCCCATGCCCCAGCCGGTGAGGAAACCGTCGGCGTCGCGCATCAGCCGAGGCTGAAGCGGGCGGCTCGCCCAGCCGAACGTCTCGGCCGCTTGCCTGTAGCACTCGCGCAGCGCCTTGGAGGAAAACGGCTTGCCGGTCATCGGCTCGACCTCGGCATAGTTCCGCAGCCGGAACTCCAGCGGGTCCATGCCGCAAGCGTGTGCCGCCTCATCGATGGCGCTTTCGAGTGCGATCGAGCCGGTGGCTTCGCCGGGCGCCCGCATGAACAGCGGCGTACCGGTGTCCAACCGCACCGCATCGTGCGAGGTGGCGATGGCCGGGCTGGCATAGAGCGTGTGCGAGGCATCCGCCGCCGGTTCGAAGAAATCGTCGAACGTGCTCGACGCAGTCTTGGCGTGATGGTCGAGTGCCGTCAGCTGCCCTTCGCCATCCATGCCCATGCGCAGCGTCTGGCGCGTCGGCGCACGGTGGCCGACCGGGCCGTACATCTGCTCACGCCGCAGCACCAGCTTGACCGGACGGCCGACGAGGCGCGCCGCCAGAATGCCGAGCACCTGCGGCCCGGAGATCATGCCTTTCGAGCCAAAGCCGCCACCCAGGAACGGGCTCCGGATGTGGACGTTTTCCGGCGCGATGCCGAACAGGCCGGCGATGCGGCCCTGCGCCATGGCAAGGCCCTGACTCGGTGTGTCGATCGACAATGTGTCGCCATCCCAGGCGACGACGATCGCATGCGGCTCCATGGCGTTGTGGTACTGGGCCGGCGTCTCGTAGGTGGCTTCGATCCGCGTCTTTGCGGATTTGAGGCCGGCCTCGACATCGCCCTTGTGCTGCACCGCCGGACCGCCGACGCCGACACCGCGCGGCACGAAGCTTTCAGCGCCGTCGAGGCCAACGCGCGCCGGCAGCACTTCATAACGCGGCGACAGCAGCGCCGCCCCCTCGGTCGCCGCCTCCAGCGTCTCGGCGATCACCACGGCGATGCTCTGGTTGGGGTAGCGGACCTGATCGTTTTGCAGCAGGTCGAGCCGGAACATGAAGGGATGGTCCTTGGCATCCGGATCGGCGGCGAGCGCCGGCCGGTTCTTGGGCGTCATCACCTCGACCACGCCCTGGTGCGCCTTGGCCGCCTCGATATCCAGCGCGGCAACGCGGCCGCGCGCGATGCTAGAGACAGCGAGCACGGCGTAAAGCATGCCGGGCGGATGGTTGTCGGCGGCATAGCGCGCGGCTCCGGTGACTTTCAGAAAGCCGTCGCGACGTGTCAGCGGCTGGCCGATGCTGGAGCCCTGCCGGGCATGGGCGGGTTGCTGGTTGAGGCTGAGTTCAAGCGTCATGGCGCGCTCCGGGAATGTTCGAGAACGGGGAGGCAGGAAGGGCAGGCAGCCGCTCGGGCGTTCCCGCCTGGGCAGACATCAGCGCCCTGACCACGATGCGTCGGGCAAGCTCGATCTTGAACGCATTGTCGCCGGATGGGCTGGCATCGGCCAGGGCGGCCTCCGCCGCGCTGGCGAAGTTCACCTCGTTGGCGTCCGCGCCAAGCAGGACGGCTTCCGCCGTTCGTGCCCGCCACGGCTTGGCCGCGACGCCGCCCAGCGCCAGCCTTGCGGCGCGGATCTTGCCGTCATCGACGACGAGCGCTGCCGCGGCCGATACGACGGCAAAAGCATAAGAGGTGCGTTCGCGGACTTTCAGGTAACGGGCATTGGCGGAGAAGGAGGCCGCCTCCGCCGGCAGGCGCACTGCCACGATCAGGTCGCCGGGCTCCAGCGCATTCTCCCGTTGCGGCGTTTCGCCGGGAAGCCGGTGGAATTCCTCCAGCGTCACATGGCGCCGGCCCTTCTTGCCCTCGATCTCGACCACCGCATCGAGCGCCACCAGCGGCACGCAGAAGTCCGACGGATGGGTGGCGATGCAGGCATCGCTCCAGCCGAGCACGGCGTGCAGGCGGTTCTCGCCTTCCAGCGCGTCGCAGCCGGCGCCAGGCTCGCGCCTGTTGCAGGCGCTGGCGGTGTCGTAGAAATAGCTGCAGCGCGTGCGCTGCAACAGATTGCCGCCGACGGTCGCGGCGTTGCGAAGCTGAGCCGAAGCGCCCGACAGCAGCGCCTCGGCCACCGCCGGATAGGATTTGGCGAACGCCGGATCGTAGGCAAGGTCGGCATTACGGACCAGCGCACCGATGCGCAGGCCACCATCGTCCAGCCGTTCGATGCGGTTGAGCTCCGGCAACCGGGAAATGTCGACGATACGCTCGGGACTGGTGATGCCGCCTTTCATCAGGTCGAGCAGATTGGTGCCGCCGGCGAGATAGGCCGAGCCCGGCTCGGCTGCCGCGGCGATGGCGTCGGGGATGGTGGCGGGCCTGATGTAGTCGAAGTCTCTCATGCCGCGGTCCTCCGGTCGGCTTTGACAAGCTGTTGCTGGGCTTCCAGGACGGCCTCGACGATGCCGCCATAGGCCGCGCAGCGGCATATGTTGCCGCTCAGCCCCTCGCGGATGCGTTCGGGATCGTCGCCGGCCTGTCCCTCGGCGATCAGGCCGAGCGTGCTCATGATCTGGCCGGGCGTGCAGAACCCGCACTGGAAGCCGTCATGGGCGATGAAGGCGGCCTGCACAGGATGCAGCTCCTCGCCGTGGGCGACGCCTTCGATGGTCAAGACTTGGGCGCCGTCATGGCTGACCGCCAGCGCCAGGCACGAGTTGATGCGCTTGCCGTCGACCAGCACCGTGCAGGCGCCGCACTGGCCGCGATCGCAGCCCTTCTTGGTGCCCGTGAGATCGAGCCGCTCGCGCAGCAGGTCGAGCAGGGTTACGCGTGGATCGACCTCCAGTTCGTGTTTGTGTCCGTTGATGGTGAGGGTGATGGGAAGGCTGGTCATGGGCGTCTGGCTCCAGTTGCTTGACGCGGATGGGATTGAACTGGTGCCTTGCCGCAGAAGGGCAAGGTAACCGTTCGGTCAGGTCTTGACGGCGAAAGCGGAGATGGCAGCGGGTCTCCCGCGAGGCAGGCGGGCAGGGAGATGTCGGCTTGCGTGTTCGAAAGACGTGACATACCGGTTCCCCTGATTATATGATAAAGGTGCTCCACTAAAACGGAGGCGCCTCCGTTTATTACGTGGTGGCTGACCCGGCCGGGTTCAAGCCCCCCTGACACGATGTGGAGAAAAAATTGGCCAGCGAGCCGTGCGCCATTGCTGAACAGAAGGCCGAGGCCGTAGACGCAAAGCCGCTGCGCGCCGATGCGCGGCGCAACCGCGACCGGCTGGTCGAGGTGGCGGTGTCAGTCTTTGCCGAGCGCGGCATCGATGGCTCGCTGGAGGAGATCGCGCGCCGCGCCGGCGTCGGCATCGGCACGCTCTACCGGCATTTCCCGACGCGCGAGCATCTGGTCGAGGTGGTCTATCGCCGCGAGGTGGAGGCGCTGTGCGCGGCCGCCGGCGAGCTTGCCCAAAAACATCCGTCCGATGTCGCGCTGGAACAGTGGATGCAGCGCTTCGTCGACTACATCGCCACCAAGCGCGGCCTGGCGACCAGCCTGCGCATTGTGCTCACCACCAATTCGACGCTGTTTTCCGACACGTTCGGCCGGGTGTCGCAAGCCTTGCGACAGCTGGTCGAGGCGGCGGTGGCCGACGGCACCATCCGCGGCGACGTCGACGCTTCCGACGTGCTGCACGCGCTGGGCGGCATCTATTCAGCGCCCGACACCCCCGAATGGCGTGACCGCTCGCGCCGGCTGGTCAAGTTGTTGATGGACGGGTTGCGGTTCGGGGCTGCAAAGGCACAATGAGGACACCAGATTCCGGCCGTGCAAAACCAGACCTGTCGATTTGAGGGGACCGATGTACTCGGGTCGATCGCAATCTGGCTGACGATCCCGTTCAGCACGCTGCTGGGCTGGGCATACATGTCCCTCGACCAGGTCGGCGAAAGCAGCGCCAACCCATTCGAGGGCAACGCCAACGACGTTCCGATCTCGCAGATATGCCGCGACATCGAGATCGAGTTGCGCAGCGGGCTCGGTGAGGCCGACCTTCCCAAGCCCCTGCTGCCGGTCAACGACATCGCGACCTAGGCAGAATCACGACGAAGGCACGGACCCGACGGCTGCTGGTGGAGAGCGCTCAAACTTCAAGGCAGACCTTGCCGAAATGCTTTTGGGTTTCGTAGTGCGCGAAGGCGGTGGCGATGTCCTGCAGCGGAAAGTGGCGGTCTATGACGGGTTTCAGCCTGTTGGACTCTATCGCGCGGATCATATCCTCCTGGTCGACCCGGCTGCCGATGGAAATGCCGCTGATGCGGATCTGGTTGGAAAACAGGGCGGGGATAGACACTTCCGCCGCAAAGCCGGTCAGGACGCCGACCAGCGCGATATGCCCGCCCGTTCTGCAGGCCGCAATGGACTGCGCCAGCGTGGCGGGTCCGCCGACCTCGATCACGTGATCGACGCCGCGTCCGTCGGTCAAATCCCTGGCCTTGCGGCCCCAGTCCGGGACGGACTTGTAGTTGATGATGGCGTCGGCTCCGAGGCGCTTGAGCCGCTCCAGCTTCTGCTCGTCGGATGAGGTGGCGATGACCCGGGCGCCGGCGGCTTTGGCGAATTGCAGCGCGAACAGCGATACGCTGCCCGAACCGAGGACCAGCACCGCGTCGCCCGGCTTCACCTTGCCGCACACAACCAGGCCGCGCCAGGCAGTAACGCCGGTGCAGGGGAGCGACGCCGCCTCGACATGCGTATAACCTGCCGGTGCCCTGGTGAAAGCGTGCGCCGGCATGCAGACATACTCGCTGGCGAAGCCGTCGAAACTGTCTCCCGGAATATCGCGCCGGGTCGAGGGCGTCATGTCGCCGCCCAGCCACCAGGGATAGAAGACGCTGACGACGCTGTCTCCGGGCTTGAGTGCATCGACACCGTCGCCAAGGGCAATCACCTCGCCGGCGCCGTCGGAGAGCGGAACGCGGCCGTCGGCGAGAGGCATCTTGCCTTGCACGGCAAAGTCGTCGCGCATGTTCAAGGCGCAGGCCCGGATCCTGACCAGCACCTCGCCCGGCCCTGGCTGGGGCGGATCTTCCTCGACCAGGCCGAGATTGCCCAAGCCGCCCGGCGCTCTCAGCCTGACCAGTCTCATTGTCTTCTCCGATGTGTGGGGTGTTTGGAATTGGAACGGCGCGCTGCGCCTAGCGGACCTGCCTGCCGGAAATCACCCGCAGCCAGGGCGCCAGATGGAATGCGCTCATCAGCAGATACATCGCGGCCATGCCCGTGAGCGGCGAGGCGTTGGTGCCCATGCACTGCATGGCCGCATCGCCGCTGAAGATGCAGGTGAGCAGCGCCATCACGGCGAAGGTCGGTGCCGCGGCAAGGCAAAGCCAGTCGGCCAGCCCGAGGGTGGTGGCTTCCGGGATCGCGCTGCCGGCACCTGTGTGGATATCGCTCATGGTCTTGATCCCTGATGATTATGCCAGCCACGACTGGTTCCTCTCCTCACGGAGCGGGGAGAGGAACCCAGGCTGGACAACCGTTACTGCTCGCCCTTGTCGCGGAATGCAGCCTCGCCGGCAGCAGACACTTCTTCCCATTTCTTGTCGGCCCCGGCGTCGTAATTGTCGTGCCAGTTCCACCAGGAGTAGAGCGGGGTCTGCGGATAGCCTTCGGGCGAATCCTCCCAAATTTCCTGGCGGCCGAGCGGCGTCGCGTCGAGATAGCTCCAGACGGTGCCCATCGCCTCGTCGCCGCGGCTGTTGATCAAGTAGGTGCGGAAGATGCGGTCGCCGTCACGGATGAAGACGTTGTGGCCGTGCCATTCGTCGACGCCGAAGTCCTTGTCGAAACTGTCGGTGATTGTGTACCACGGCATCTCCCAGCCCATCCGCTGCTTCAGCCGCGCAATGTCGGCCTGCGGGGCACGTGAAGCGTAGGCAAGCGTGGTGTCGCGGGCATTGAGATGGGCGAGGTGGCCGACCTGGTCGGCGCCAAGGGAACAGCCGCGGCACGCGTGATCGGGCCAGCCATGCACGCCGGGCTCGAAGAAGGCGCGATAGACGATCAACTGGCGGCGGCCTTCGAACAGATCGAGCAGGCTCGCTTTGCCGTTCGGCCCCTCGAACACATAGGCCTTGTCCACTTCCATCCAGGGCATGCGCCGGCGCTCGGCGGCCAATGCGTCCTTGGCGCGCAGCGTTGCCTTTTCCTTCACCAGCATCTGTTCGCGGGCGGCTTCCCAGTCCTGCTGCGAAACGATCGGCGGGGTCTTCATTGCGATGTGCTTGGTCATTGGTCGTCTCCTTTGCCAGTCTGTTGTCGCGCTGTTGCGACGTGTGGTTGCTTGCCGTGAGCTAGAATAGGGCGGTCAATCGCGGGGGTGGGAGTTACAAGTGTGACGGGATTTGAAAGAGCCGGCCCGCCGCAGCAGGGGTGGCGCATCCGCTCGGTGCCCCCGACAGTGTCGTTCATCGCGTGGTTCTCCCTTGTTGTGCCGCTGCCGATACGGCTTGCTGGTTGGCGGCCATGACTTAAGTTAGGGCGCTGAGCACTGGGGGTGGGAGTTACAAGTGTGACGGGATTTGAATGGACTCGCTGATCACCGCGGCTGGACTGGCGTTGGCGGCAGGTGATCCGCTTGGCGCGCTGGACCGCGTTGCCTTGCGTGAGGATGCGCCGGCGCTGGCGCTGCGCGGCATTGCGATGGCGCAGCTCGGCGATCTTGACCGCGCCAAGGCGCTGCTGCGGCGTGCCGCGCGTGGCTTCGGCCCCAAAGAGGCGGTGGCGCGCGCCAGATGCGTCGTCGCCGAGGCCGAGATCGCGCTGGTTTCGCGTGACCTCGGCTGGCCGGCCAAGGCTTTGGATGCGGCGTGGACGACGCTGGAAAAGCATGGCGACCGGCTGAACGCAGCGCATGCCGGCCACCTCAAGGTGCGCCGCCTGCTATTGATCGGCCGTCTCGACGAGGCCGAAGACGTGCTGGCCGGGCTCGATCCGATGCCGCTTCCACCGGCCTCGCGCGCCGCCCACGAGCTTGCCGTCGCCGGCATCGCGATGCGGCGCCTCAAGACGAAGCCGGCGCGCAGGGCGTTGGAGTGGGCACGCCACGCCGCCCGCCAGGCCGGCATTGCGGGGCTCATCGCTGAAGTCGATCGCGCATTCCTGGCGCTGGACACGCCGGCGGCGCGGCTGATCGCGGCTGGCAATCAGCGCCCGTTGCTGCTTGAGGACGTCGAGGCGTTGCAGGCGTCGCCGGCGCTGCTGGTCGATAGCTTTCGCTACGTCGTGCGCCAACAGGAGAAAACGGTCTCGCTGGCAACGCGCCCGGTGCTGTTTGCGCTGGCCCGTACGCTCGCCGAAGCGTGGCCAGGCGATGTGTCGAGGGCGAGGCTGATCGCTGAAGCCTTCGGCGGCAGGCACGCCGATGAATCGCACCGGGCGCGGCTGCGGGTCGAGATCGGCCGGCTGCGCGCCGAATTGCGCGGGCTGGCCGACATCGGCGCGACCAGGCAGGGCTTCGCGCTGGCGCCGCGCCACGCACGCGAGGTGCTGGTGCTGGCCCGGCCGATCGAGGAGCGGCACGCGGCAGTGCTGGCCTTCCTTGCCGATGGTGAATCCTGGGCGAGTTCGGCGCTGGCACTGGCGCTCGGTACCGGCCAGCGCAGCGTGCAGCGGGCGCTGGAGCAGCTCGGCGAGGCCGGCAAGGTGCAGTTTTTCGGTCACGGCCGGGCGCGCCGCTGGATGACGCCGCCGGTGGCGGGATTCACGACCACCTTGTTACTCCCGGCCCCGCTGCCGAGTGGTTAGTAAGGCACATCAGATCATCTCGTGAGGATAAAGACATGAAACATTCAGAAGCCGAAATCCTGCGCGAATACGGACCCTTTGCCGATGTGGAGAGGGTGCATGGGGTGAGCTTTGACGGTAACAACGTCTGGTTTGCCTCGGGCGAGAGGCTGAACGCCTTCGATCCGGAAAGCGGGCAGGCGCTGCGCTCGATCGATGTCGCGGCACATGCCGGGACCGCTTATGACGGCCAGCATTTCTTCCAGCTTGCCAACGACCTGATACAGAAGATCGACCCCGATACCGGCCAGGTGCTGGCCACCATCCCGGCGCCCGGCGGTGGCGCCGACTCCGGGCTGACCTGGGCCGAAGGGACGCTGTGGGTGGGGCAATACCGCGAGCGCAAGATCCATCAGATCGACCCGGAGACGGGGGCGATCCTGCGCACCATCGAATCCAACCGTTTCGTCACCGGGGTGACATGGGTCGAGGGCGAGCTATGGCACGCCACCTGGGAAGGCGAGCAGAGCGACCTGCGCCGCGTCGACCCGCGATCAGGCAAGGTTCTCGAGAAGCTCGACATGCCGGCGGGCATGGGCGTGTCGGGGCTGGAATCCGATGGCGGCGACCGCCTCTATTGCGGCAGCACTTCGGCCGGTGTGGTGCGGGCGGTGCGCCGGCCGCGATGAGATTGCGGCTGACGCCGAGATAACGGCTGCAGGCGCACTTCACACGGCAATTTGTCCGCTGTCGGGTGGTCGTCGCACCCTGTCGGACCTAGATAGCCTGTGCACCGGGCAGAACGCCCGGACCCGCTTTGCAAAGGATCCCCCATGCCCGAACAGATCGCATTGAACGACGGCTCCGCCATTCCCCAACTCGGCCTTGGCGTGTGGCAGGTCGACCAGGATATTACCGCCGAGGTGGTGGGTTGGGGCATCGAGGCCGGCTATCGCCTGATCGACACCGCCGAAGGCTACCAGAACGAGGAAGGGGTCGGAAAGGCGATCCGCAGCGCCGGCGTGTCGCGGGCTGAGCTGTTCATCACCTCGAAACTGCGCAACGGCGCACACCAGCGCGATGCGGCGCTACGCGCCTTCGATGACACCATGGCCAAGCTCGGCATTGAGCAGATCGACCTGTTCCTGATCCACTGGCCTGTGCCCAGCCAAGACAAGTATGTCGAGGCCTGGAAGACGCTGGTCGAACTCCGGCAGGCCGGCCGCATCAAGTCGATCGGCGTTTCGAATTTCAACCCGGACCATCTGGAGCGGATCATCGCGGAAACCGGCGTGACGCCCGTCGTCAACCAGATCGAGCTGCATCCCCAGTTCCAGCAACGCGGTGTCAGGGACTTTCACACCAAGCACGACATCCGTATCGAAAGCTGGAGCCCGTTGGGCAGCGGCCGGCTGCTCGGCGATCCGACCATTGCAGACATCGCCAAAAAACATGGCAAGTCCGTCGCCCAGACGATCATCCGCTGGCATCTCCAGGAGGGGCTGATCGTCATTCCAAAGTCGATCCGCAGGGATCGCATCGCCGCCAATTTCGATGTCTTCGATTTCGAACTGGATGCGCAGGACCTGCAGACGATCCGCGGCATGGATTCGCCCGAAGGCCGCAACGGGCCCAACCCCGCCACGGCCGCGTTCCTGTTCTGAGAGGAGCAGGTTAGAGACGCCGACCGTGGAGTTGCCAATCTCCGGCCTCTCCGCGCTCTTAAATCCCGGACCCATCCAGCTGCTGGGCGTCTTCGCCTTCCCACGGCGCCGGCATCGACGCGCGGCTGAGGTTGGCCGTCGGCAGCGGCATCCAGCACTTCAGTTCCGGGTCAGCGTATTCGATAACGCGCCCCGGCGAGGAGTCCGACGCGCGCCAGCCTTCCGAGGCGAACTGGTCGGCACGCGACCAATAGGCAAGGTCGACTTCCGCCGGCCCCTGTTCGGACGGACGCACAGTGACCAGGATGCGGCTGCCATCCTTCGGCGCCGTCGACATGTGGCGCCACCGTTCGGGCTCGTCCATCGCTTTTCTCCTCGTACTCCTAGCGTTGGGTGGAGTGTCGCCTCGTGGTCCGAAGGGGTCAACCCAAAGTTTCAGTCAGGCATCGGCTGATGACCCTGCAGACGGTGCCTGCACAGTTGTGCGCAACACGCCGCAGGCGGTCATGCGCGCTCGACGGGCTGTGACCCAGTTGATAAGCCCGTCTGCGAAGGAGCGCCTGAGTCGAGATGACCGTTGCGATCGAGATGGGACAGACGACCGCAGGCGCCCCGGCGAAGCTGGATCTTGAGGAACTGCTCGCGACGCGCCTTTTGGTGCAGGGCAATTCAGGCTCCGGCAAGTCGCATCTGCTGCGGCGCCTGCTGGAGCAGAGCGCGCCCTGGGTACAGCAGACCATCATCGATCCCGAGGGCGACTTCGTCTCGCTGGGCGATCATTACGGCCATCTGGTGATCGATGCCGAGCAGCATACCGAGCGCGGCCTGCAGGCGGCTGGTGAGCGGGCGCGCATGCATCGCGTCTCCACCGTGCTCAATCTCGAAGGGCTCGACGCCGAGAACCAGATGCGGCGTGCCGCCGCCTTCCTCGGCGGGCTGTTCGAGGTCGCCCGTGACCACTGGTACCCGATGCTTGTGGTGGTGGATGAGGCGCAGCTGTTCGCGCCGGCGGTGGCCGGAGAGGTGTCGGACGAAGCGCGAAAGCTCTCGCTCGGCGCCATGACCAATTTGATGTGTCGTGGCCGCAAGCGCGGGCTGGCCGGCATCATTGCCACCCAGCGGCTGGCCAAGCTCGCCAAGAACGTCGCAGCCGAGGCGTCCAATTTTCTCATGGGCCGCACCTTCCTCGATATCGACATGGCGCGTGCCGCCGATCTTCTGGGCATGGAACGGCGCCAGGCGGAAGCGTTCCGCGATCTGGAACGCGGGCAGTTCATGGCGCTCGGTCCGGCGCTGTCGCGCCGTCCGCTGGGGCTGCGCATCGGCCCGACCGACACCAGCCCGCGCAACGGCACGCCGCGGCTCATGGCAATGCCGGAATCCGCGCTGGAAGACGCACGCGCGATCATCCTGGCGGCGCCGCCCCCCGAGACGGTGCGCACGCCGCGCCGTCCGGCGTCGCCGGACCTGCTCGACCAGCTGATGGCGGCCAAATCGGCGGCACTGGAAATGCGTCCCGAGCCGGCGGAGCCGCAAATCAGCGCGGAGGATCTGGCCGAGCGCCGCGAGCGCGTCGACCGTGTGTTGCGCGCCATCCTGGCGCAACCCGACGCCGGTTTTCGCGTGATCGGCGTGCTCTATCAGGAATTCGTGGTCCGCTGCCGCATAGAAGGCCTCGCCTCGGTTGTGCCGGACCTGCCGGAGTTCCGCCGCATGCTGACGCGCGCCCGTGCCGGTCTTGGTTCCGAGACGACGCAGGATGACGCGTGGCGGGACGTTTCTGTCCGCGCGTCGCTGCTGCCCGATGACATGCAGGGCGTGTTCATGATGATCGCCCGTGCGGCGAAAGAGGGCTGGCCGTGCCCGAGCGACGCCGCGATCGCCCGCGCCTACGGCTCGCACTCGCTGCGCCGCGCCCGGCGCCTCTTGACCTATATCGAGGAGCAGGGGCTCATCGTCTGCCAACTCGACGGGACAGGCCGGCGCACCGTGACGCTGGTCGAATTGGCCTGGGCCACCGCACCGGGAGATCCGAATGCCGAGGAGGTGGAGCAGGGGAGCCTGGCGCTGTGAGGCGGCGCGGGTGCTTTGAGCGAATGGGGCGATAGGCGTTTTCAGTCACCGTCATCGACCAACTTCTGAGGGCAACGGTGAAAGCGCCGACGCCGAAATGCGTCATGCAGGGCGCATGCGTTTCGATGGCGCTCACCGGTTCGCCCCGATCACCCACTGTTCCTGGTCGACGAGCGTGCCGGTCATCGGCCCGGCAGCATCCGAGAGCAGGAAGACGGCGAGGTTGGCGATATCGCTCGTCGAGAACAGGCGGCCGAAGGGTTGCGAGGCGTTCGCGGCATCGAGCCAGCCCGGCCCGTTGCACAGCGTGTCGGCCTGCATGGCACGTTCGGCCGGCGTGTCGGTCCAGCCGACATTGATGCCGTTGACGCGGATGCGATCGAAGCGATGGGCGTTGGCGGCGTTCTTGGTCAGCGTGGCCAGCGCGCCCTTGCTGGCGGAATAGACGGCGAGCTCCGGCGAGCCGCAATGGGCGTTGATCGACAGGATGTTGACGATGGCGCCGCCCTGACCGCGCTTCTTCATGTCGGCGATGGCCGCCTGCATGAGGAAGAACGGCGCCCGCGCGTTAACGGCGAACAGCGAGGCCCAGCCGTCGAGATCGGCATCGAGGAACGAGGCCCGGTCGGTCAGCCCTGCGGCGTTGACCAGCGCATCGATGCGGCCGAAGCGCTCGATGCACGCTTGCGCCAAAAGGGCAGGGGCGGCCGGGTCGGCGAGGTCGGTGGCGACGAAGAGCGTTGGTGTGCCAAGCTGCGAAAGCTCCGCCGCCACCGCATCGCCGCGGGCCTTATCACGCCCGGTGACGAGCAGGCCGCCGGCGCCGGAACGCGCCAAGGTCTCGGCGATGGCGCGGCCAATGCCTTGCGTCGAGCCGGTGACCAGCGCCACCTTGCCATTGAGTTGAAGCTCCATTCCTCTTCCCCGCATCGCATCTGGTTTCAGGCTAGCGCGGCACGATCGTTTTACAACATGGAAATTGGAAATTTTGGAGGGGAGGCTGTTGGCTGTCGCTGCGTGAGGCCGGCGAGAGCCTGCCCTAACGCCGCCGCTCCAGGCGAAGCAGGAGCGGAGGCCGTCGCAAAGACCCTAGTGGACCGTGATGATGCCCTCGACGGCCCGCCATTCCGAAGGCTGGATGAGCCGGTGATGAGCAACGCGGACCGAGTGCAGCGGACCGTCGAGTTCGCGCTCCCAATATTGGAGAAAGCCCTTGAGTTCGGGGAAGGCCGGAGCGAGATCATAGTCCTGCCAGACATAGAGCTGAAGCAGGCTCGGATGATCGGGCAGGTGATAGTGGATTTCGGCCGTCGTCAGGCCATAACCTTCCATTTGCAGGCGGAATTCGCTGCTGACCGTATCGGCCATATCTTTCTCCTTCTCTCTCCGTTCAGGCATCCAGCCTGCGACATTTGTATTGAACCCGCCCGATGCCGGGCCGGGACGATCGGTCTGTCGGTCCGTCTTCGAACAACGCCACGAGAAGCTCGGGGGTTCCGAAAATAGCCGCGCCATAACAGTGCGTTGGCGCCCTTTCTGGTCGAATGTAAAAATTTTTTCGCCGGTCTCTTGAAATCGGAAAACGGCAAAACTAGCTCGATATGCGCCGCGATGCCTGACGAAGGGTCCCGGCGTTCCGCACCGGTCCGATATTGCCGGTTCGGTGCGGAGGAACCTCAAAAACCTGTTTGTCCACGAGGAGAACGACATGGCGTTCCGTCCATTGCATGACCGTATTCTGGTCCGCCGCCTTGAAGCCGAGGAGAAGACCTCCGGCGGCATCATCATCCCCGATACCGCAAAAGAAAAACCGCAGGAAGGCGAAGTGCTCGCCGTCGGTCCCGGCGCGCGCGACGACAGCGGCAAGCTTGTCGAACTCGATGTCAAGGTCGGCGACCGCATCCTGTTCGGCAAATGGTCCGGCACCGAAATCAAACTCGACGGCGAGGACCTGCTCATCATGAAGGAAAGCGACGTGATGGGTGTCATCGATAAGATCGCCGAAGTGAAGAAGGCCGCCTGACGGCTTCTTTCGTATCCAACCAGTCAACGAATGCTGCCTAGATAGAGGAGTGATCCAATGGCTGCCAAAGAAGTGAAATTCCATACCGAAGCGCGCGAGAAGATGCTGCGCGGCGTCGACATCCTTGCCAATGCGGTGAAGGTGACGCTCGGTCCCAAGGGGCGCAATGTCGTCATCGACAAGTCGTTCGGCGCGCCGCGCATCACCAAGGATGGCGTTACCGTCGCCAAGGAGATCGAACTGGAGGACAAGTTCGAGAATATGGGCGCCCAGATGGTGCGCGAGGTGGCCTCCAAGACAAACGACCTTGCCGGCGACGGCACGACGACCGCAACCGTGCTTGCACAGGCGATCGTCAGGGAAGGGGCCAAGGCGGTTGCCTCGGGCATGAACCCGATGGATCTGAAGCGCGGCATCGACAAGGCGGTCGACGCGGTGGTCGCCGAGCTGAAGACCAATGCCCGCAAGGTCACCCGAAACGACGAGATCGCGCAGGTCGGCACAATCTCCGCCAATGGCGATGCCGAGATCGGCCGTTTCCTCGCCGAGGCGATGGAGAAGGTCGGCAATGAAGGCGTCATTACGGTGGAAGAGGCCAAGACCGCCGAGACCGAACTGGAAGTCGTGGAAGGTATGCAGTTCGACCGCGGCTATCTCTCGCCCTATTTCGTCACCAACCAGGACAAGATGCGCGTCGAACTCGACGAGCCTTTTGTGCTGATCCACGAGAAGAAGCTCTCCAATCTGCAAGCGATGCTGCCCGTGCTCGAAGCCGTGGTGCAGTCGGGCAAGCCGCTCCTAATTATCGCCGAGGATGTGGAAGGCGAGGCGCTTGCCACGCTGGTCGTCAACAAGCTGCGGGGCGGCCTCAAGGTCGCGGCTGTCAAGGCGCCAGGCTTCGGCGACCGCCGCAAGGCCATGCTGGAAGACATCGCCATTCTCACCGGCGGCACCGCGATCTCGGAAGATCTCGGCATCAAGCTGGATAATGTGACGCTGCAGATGCTGGGCCGCGCCAAGAAGGTGGTGATCGAGAAGGAAAACACCACCATCGTCGACGGTGTCGGCCGCAAGGAAGAGATCCAGGGCCGTGTCGCACAGATCAAGGCGCAGATCGAGGAGACCACCTCCGACTACGACCGCGAGAAGCTGCAGGAGCGGCTGGCCAAGCTCGCTGGCGGCGTTGCGGTGATCCGGGTCGGCGGCTCGACCGAGGTCGAGGTCAAGGAGCGTAAGGACCGCGTCGACGATGCGCTGCATGCGACCCGCGCGGCCGTCGAGGAGGGCGTGCTGCCCGGCGGCGGCGTCGCGTTGCTGCGGGCAGCAAAGGCGCTCGATGCCGTGCAGACCGACAATGCGGACCAGAAGACTGGCGTCGACATCGTGCGCCGTGCCATCGAAACGCCGGTCCGGCAGATCGCCGAGAATGCCGGCGCCGAAGGCTCGATCATCGTCGGCAAACTGCGCGAGAAAACCGAATTCGGCTGGGGCTGGAACGCCCAGACCAACGAATTCGGCGATCTCTACGGCCAGGGCGTCATCGACCCGGCCAAGGTGGTGCGCACCGCTCTCCAGGACGCGGCATCGGTCGCAGGCCTGCTGGTGACCACGGAGGCGATGGTGGCCGAGAAGCCGAAGAAGGAAGCCGCCGCCCCGGCAATGCCCGCCGGCGCCGGCATGGACTTTTGAGGTCGCGGCCAATCCGCCCGCTTCCCTGGCGGGGAGCGGGCGTCAGTCGAGAGAGAGTGGAGGTAAAGATGGACGCAATGGCTGGCATCGAATCCGTACCGGCTCCTACGCACCAAGCGAAGGAATTCCTGGCCTATGAAACAGAATGCAGGAACGTGCTGAAGCCGCTGCTGGCAGGGCTGCTCGACATGGCTGAAGCCGCCGGCTGGAATCGGCGAACCGCGGCGTCGGCACTGATGTTCCTCGCAGCACAGCAAGTGTCGGCAACATCCGAGGTATCCGCCGGCAGCGGCTGAACGGAAATCGGCCAGTCCATTCACCTATCCGCGGCGGGCCGTGCTGCCCGGTGTTCGGTCCGCTGCAGGCCCTGAACAATCGAGAGGAGGCACAAGCCATGAATCGCGGGCAATTTGAGGAACCGGTCACACTTCTGGTCGGAATGGGCTTTCCGAGGAAGATCGACAGCGTGATGGAAGCCTATGCACTGCTGCAGGACTGGCCGAGCGCCGGCCGCAACGGCGCCCATGCCGTCGCGCTCAACGCTTGCAAGGCGGGCATCGTCGGCGAGATCGATCCGGAGACGGTGCGGGCCACGCTGATCAGCTTCGCGCGCCGCCACGACATACTGGTGCCTGATATGGTTACGCCGCTCGCGACGGCGGCCGGTGGTGCTGTGCACGAGGTGAACTGACGGATGCGGCGCTTCAACAGCGCTTGCAGACCATGTTCTTGAGATAAGCCAGGCGAACACGGAGACGCCGGAATTCCTTCCCGGGCGGGCGGCATCGTCGTCGGTCAATTGAGCGAACGTGTCAGCAAGACTGACCTGTTCTGCCCGAATAACGCCTCTGAGCGCCGCCTCCCGGTTAAAAAAGTATCATCCGTTGTCTTGAATCGTGGTGGCGCCTGTTGTCATGAGCCGGTACCTTGGCTCTTGAAATGCAGAGCCGAAACCAATTCGGCCGGTTTAGGGAATTGGGCCGAACGCGGCAAATATCCGTGCTGGCCTGGGAGGAAACGGACATGGAACCGGACCTGGAAGTAGTCCAGATACGACGCGGTGAGTCCTTCAAGGCGTGGTCGCATGGCTACCCCTTCCACACGGTGCGTTGGCACTTCCATCCCGAATATGAACTGCATCAGGTGATCTTCACCAACGGACGCTATTTCGTCGGCGATTTCATCGGCGAGTTCGAGCCGGGCAATCTGGTGCTGACCGGGCCGAACCTGCCGCACAACTGGGTCAGCGACATCCCCAGGGACAGCTCGATCCCGCTGCGCGGCCGCATCATCCAATTTTCCGAAAGTTTCATCGGCGATGCCATGCATGTGCTGCCGGAGCTGGCGGGGCTGGGGCACCTGCTCGAAGCGTCGCGGCGCGGCGTGCTGTTTTCCAGCCGCACCAGCAAGGCGCTGGCGCCGCTGATGGAAGAGATGATGCAGGCGCAAGGCGTGCGCCGCATCGAGCTGTTCATGATGATCGCCGGCCTGCTCAGCCGCGCCCAGGAATTCCAGCTTTTGGCCAGCGCCAGCTACCGGCCCGATCCCTCCGGCTACATGACCGCCGGCATGAACAAGGCGCTCGCCTATATCAGGGAAAACCTGACGCAGCTGTTCGACGAGGCGGATCTCGCCGCCATCGCCGGCCAGTCGACCGGCGCCTTCTCGCGCTCGTTTCGCCGTCACACCGGCATGTCGCTGGTGCAGTATGTCAAACGGCTGCGCATCAATCTCGCCTGCCAGATCCTGATGAGCGACGAGCAGGCCTCGATCACCGACATCTGCTACGAGGTCGGCTTCAACAATCTGTCCAATTTCAACCGGCAGTTCCTGGCGGAGAAGGGCATGCCGCCCTCGCGCTTCAGGCGCCTGCTGGCCGACAACATCAACGCGGGCAAAGCCGCTTAACGGAGGAGCCAGGGAGGAACCAAGGGAGGATTTTTCTTTTGCATGACGACGTGAGCCGCGTGGAGCGGTTCGCGATAGAGAACGCTTGTCTCGAATTCCTCCGTAGGCGGAGGTTGTCGGCGCGGCTCGAAAGGCCGGCGCCGGGTCCCGGTTCCCAATGCAGTTTGGGCGAGGGCGGATGGGTGTCTTCAGACCAAAGCAGTCAACGACCTTCTTACAACCATATCAGAAACGGAGAAGACCGAATGACCAAACTTTCATCTTCATTGAAGTCTGCTGGCAAGTCCGCCGGCGTGGCAGCCCTTGCGCTGTCGCTGCTGGCCGGCACCGCCGCGATCGCCAGGGCCGCCGAAGTTACCGACGCCACCGTCGCCTTCCTGATGCCCGACCAGGCCTCGACCCGCTACGAGCAGCATGATTATCCCGGCTTCGCTGCCGAGATGAAGAAGCTGTGCCCGGGCTGCAAGGTGCTCTACCAGAATGCCGATGCCGACGCCTCGCGCCAGCAGCAGCAGTTCAACTCGGTGATCTCGCAGGGCGCCAAGGCGATCGTGCTCGACCCGGTCGACTCGACCGCCGCCGCCTCGCTGGTCAAGCTGGCGCAGAGCCAGGGCATCAAGGTCATCGCCTATGACCGGCCGATCCCGACCGCGCCGGCCGATTTCTATGTGTCGTTCAACAATGAAGGCATCGGCAAGGCCATCGCCGATTCGCTGGTCGAGCACCTGAAGGCGCTGAAGGTCGATCCGGCCAGCGGCGGCGTGCTGCAGATCAACGGCTCGCCGACCGACGCGGCGGCCGGCCTGATCAAGAAGGGCATCCATGCCGGCCTCGACAACAGCGGCTACAAGATCCTGGCCGAATACGACACGCCGGAATGGGCGCCGCCGAAGGCGCAGCAATGGGCCGGAGGCCAGATCACCCGCTTCGGACCAAAAATCCTCGGCGTCGTCGCCGCCAATGACGGCACCGGTGGCGGCGCCATCGCCGCCTTCAAGGCGGCCGGCGTCGATCCGGTGCCGCCGGTGACCGGCAATGACGCGACGATCGCGGCACTGCAGCTGATCATCGCCGGCGACCAGTACAACACCATCTCCAAGCCGAGCGAGATCGTGGCGGCGGCCGCCGCCAACATCGCCATCAAGCTGCTTTCGGGCGAAACGCCGAAGGCCGAGATGACGCTGTACGACACGCCCTCGCAGCTGTTCACGCCGGCCGTGGTGACGCAGGAAAACCTGAAGGCCGAGATCATCGACAAGAAGATCAACACCGCGGCCGAGCTCTGCGTCGATCGTTACGCGGAGGGCTGCAAGAAGCTGGGCATCGGGAACTGACCGCGACCCTTGCCCGCTCCGCTGTCTGGCCGCCCACGCGGTGGCCAGACAGCGCTCAATCCATGAACCGGTTTTGAAAGGCTTCCAGGCATGATCGATACCGCGGACGAACCGATTCCGGCAGGCGAGCTGGTGCTCAGCCTGCGTGGCGTTTCGAAGAATTTCGGCGCCGTGTCGGCGCTCACCGACATCGATCTCGATGTCCATGCCGGCGAGGTGGTGGCGCTGGTCGGCGACAATGGCGCCGGCAAGTCGACGCTGGTCAAGATCCTGGCCGGCGTGCATCAGCCGAGTTCGGGCACCATTAATTATCGCGGCAAGCAGGTGACGCTTGCAGATCCAAGCGCGGCTTTGACGCTCGGCATCGCCACCGTGTTCCAGGATTTGGCGCTGTGCGAAAACCTCGACATCGTCGCCAACATCTTCCTCGGCCGTGAGCTCAGCCCGCTGCGCCTGGACGAGGTGGCGATGGAGGTGCGCGCCTGGACGCTGCTCAACGAGCTATCGGCGCGCATCCCAAGCGTTCGCGAAGTGGTCGCTTCGCTGTCGGGCGGCCAGCGCCAGACGGTGGCGATCGCCCGCTCGCTGCTGCTCGAACCCAAGCTCATCCTGCTCGACGAGCCGACGGCCGCACTTGGCGTGGCACAGACGGCGGAAGTGCTCAACCTGATCGAGCGCGTGCGCGACCGCGGCCTCGGCGTCGTCATCATCAGCCACAATATGGAAGACGTGCGCGCCGTCGCCGACCGCATCGTCGTGCTGCGGCTTGGCCGAAACAACGGCATCTTCTCGCCCGACGCCTCGAACCAGGAACTGGTCAGCGCCATCACCGGCGCGTCGAACAATTCGGTGTCGCGGCGCGCCGAGCGCAGACAGGCCAGGCACGAGCAAACCCAGGAGCCACGCCCATGAGCCGTGAAGCCGAACAGGCCGCCTCCGTGCCGCCGCAGCTCGACCGCGCCGATGTGCGCGTCAAGCATGAGGCGGGAATCGGCGGCGCCATCCGCAGGTTCTTCGATCGGGTCCGCTCCGGCGATCTCGGTTCGCTGCCGGTGATCGTCGGGCTGGTCATCATCTGGACGGTGTTCGCCAGCATCAATCCGATCTTCCTGTCGAGCAGCAATCTGGTCAATCTGCTGTTCGATTGCTCCACCGTCGGCGTCATTGCGCTCGGCATCGTCTGCGTTTTGATGGTCGGCGAGATCGACCTGTCGGTCGGTTCGATCAGCGGCTTTGCCTCGGCGATGGTCGGCACGCTGTGGGTCAATCAGGGCTGGCCGGTGGCGCTCGCCATCCTCGCCGCTGTGGCCGTCGGCGGCTTCATCGGCGCGCTCTATGCGCTGCTGTTCAATCGGCTCGGCATGCCGAGTTTCGTTTCGACGCTTGCCGGCCTGCTGGCGGTGCTCGGCCTGCAGCTCTATATCCTCGGCTCGACCGGCTCGATCAATCTGCCCTATGGCTCGAACCTGGTGAATTTCGGCCAGCTGCTGATGATGCCGAAGTTTGTTTCGTTCGCTCTGGCGGCCGTGCCCGGCATCGTCATGCTGGTCACCGGCCTGCGCACCGTCGCGCGCCGCCGCGCCGCCAATCTGTCGGCGCCGTCGACCGGCGGGCTCGTCACGCGCGCGGTGGTGATCACGGTCATCCTCGAACTCATCGTCTTCTATCTCAACCAGGCGCGCGGCATTCCGTGGATGTTCGGCCTGTTCGTCGGCCTGGTCATATCAATGCATTACGCGCTGACGCGGACCAAATGGGGCCGCTCGATGTCGGCGGTTGGCGGCAACCGCGAGGCGGCGAGGCGCGCCGGCATCAATGTGCGACTGATCTATTCGAGCGCCTTCGTGCTGTGCTCGATGCTGGCCGCTTTCGGCGGCGTGCTGTCGGCGGCCCGCCTTGCCTCGGCCAGCCAGCAGGCCGGCACCGGCGACGTGAACCTCAACGCCATCGCGGCGGCGGTCATTGGCGGCACCAGCCTGTTCGGCGGCCGCGGCAGCGCCTATTCGGCACTGCTCGGCATCATCGTCATCCAGTCGATCGCCAGCGGCCTGACGCTGCTCGATCTGTCCTCGTCGCTTCGGTACATGATCACCGGCGCCGTGCTTGCCATCGCGGTCATCGTCGACTCGCTGGCACGCCGCTCGCGTGTCTCGCATGGCCGGGCCTGAACCCATCAACAGGAAGCAAGACATGAGCGAAGAACTGTCCGGAAAAGTTGCCGCCGTCACCGGCGCGGCATCAGGCATCGGCCTCGAATGCGCCAGGCACATGCTGGCGGCCGGCGCCACAGTGGTGCTGGTCGACCGTGCCGAGGCGACGCTGAACAAACTGTGCGCCGAGCTCGGTTCGAAGGCGATCCCGTTGGTGATCGACCTGATGCAGCCGGCAAGCGTCGCCACCATGATGCCGCAGATTCTGGAGAAAGCCGGCCAGCTCGACATCTTCCATGCCAATGCCGGCGCCTATGTCGGCGGCGAGGTAGCGACCGGCGATCCCGACGCCTGGGACCGGATGCTCAACCTCAACATCAATGCCTGCTTCCGCTCGATCCAGGCGGTGCTGCCGCACATGATCGAACGCAAGACCGGCGACATCATCGTCACCAGTTCGATCGCCGGTCTGGTCCCGGTGGTCTGGGAGCCGATCTACACGGCTTCCAAGCACGCGGTGCAGGCCTTCGTCCACACGGTGCGCCGCCAGGTCGCCAAGCACGGCCTGCGCGTCGGTGCGGTGGCGCCGGGTCCGGTGGTGACGGCGCTGGTCGACGACTGGCCGAAGGCCAAGCTCGAAGAGGAACTCGCCGCCGGCGGCCTGATGCAGCCGCGCGAAGTGGCCGAAGCGGTGATGTTCATGCTGACCCGCCCGCGCAACGTGACGATCCGGGATTTGGTGATTTTGCCGCAGAGCAATGATTTGTGAGGCAGTAGGCAATGGGGAATAGGCAATAGGCAATAGGCAATAGGAAGATGTAGACACAGTCTTACAGGCCCCGCTCAAAAGTGCTTCGCGCGTCCTATCCTACTAACTAATCGCTTACTGCCTACTGCCTATCCCCTATTCCCTGAACCGGAGGTTCCTCATGCCCCATTATCTCGGCATCGATGTCGGCACCGGCAGCGCGCGGGCCGGGGTGTTCGACCACACCGGCACCTTGCTCGCCTCGGCCAAGCGGGACATCGAGGTCTGGCGCGAGGCCGGCGACATTGTCGAGCAGTCGAGCAACGACATCTGGCGGGCGGTGTGCGCGGCCACGCGGGAAGCGGTCGCTCAATCGGGCGTGGCAGCTGAGGCCATCGCCGGCATCGGGTTCGACGCCACTTGTTCGCTGGTGGTGCTGGGCGAGGGCGGCGTGCCGCTGCCGGTAAGCAAGTCCGGCAATTCGGAACGCAACATCATCGTCTGGATGGATCACCGCGCGGTCGAGCAGACGCGCCGCATCAACCGCAGCGGCGAGGCGGTGCTGAACTATGTCGGCGGCGTCATCTCGCCGGAAATGGAAACGCCGAAACTCCTTTGGCTGGCCGAAAACCTGCCCGACACGTTCAACGCCGCCTGGCAGTTCATGGACCTCGCCGATTTCCTCACCTGGCGCGCGACCGGCAGCCTTGCCCGCTCGGTCTGCACGGTGACTTGCAAATGGACCTATCTGGCGCATGAAAGCCGCTGGGACGAGGCCTATTTCCGCACCATCGGACTAGGGAGCCTGGCCGACGAGGGGTTCGCGCGCATCGGCACGCAGATCGTGCCGGCGGGTGCCGCGCTCGGCGGCGGACTGACCGCGCAGGCGGCATCGGATCTGGGCCTGCGCCCCGGCACGGCCGTGGCGGCGGGGCTGATCGACGCGCATGCCGGCGGCGTCGGTACGGTCGGCGCGCGCGGCGCGTTCGGCAGCGTTCTGTCGCGCATGGCCTATGTCTTCGGCACCTCAGCCTGCACCATGTCGTCGACCGCCGAGCCGGCCTTCGTCGACGGCGTCTGGGGTCCGTATTTCTCGGCCATGGTGCCGGGCCTGTGGCTGAACGAGGGCGGCCAATCTGCGGCGGGTGCGGCCATCGACCATCTAGTGCGCATGCATCCGGCGGCCGGCGAAGCGACCGCCAAGGCGCAGGCCGAGGGGCTCAGCCTCAGCGCCTGGCTGTCGCTGCAGGCGCAGAGCCGCAACGGGGCAGCGGCGACGCCGGCCTTGGTCGGCGGCATCCATGTCGTGCCGGAATTCCTTGGCAACCGCGCGCCTTTCGCCGACCCGGACGCACGCGCGCTGATCGCCGGGCTCGATCTCGACACCAGCCTCGACAGCCTGGTCGGGCTCTATGTCGCCGGGGTCTGCGGGCTGGGCTATGGCGCGCGCCAGATCGTGCGGGCCGAGCATGACAAAGGCATTGCCGTCGACACCATCGTCATCAGTGGCGGCGCCGGGCAAAGTCCGCTGGTGCGCCAGCTGCTTGCCGACACGACAGGCATGGTGGTGGTGGCGTCGACTTCGCCGGAACCGGTGCTGCTCGGCTCGGCGATGCTGGGCGCCGTCGCCGCCGGGACCTACAAGGATGTGGCGGCGGCAATGGCCGGCATGTCGGAACTCGGCGAGGTCTATCATCCCGACGCTACGCTGGCCGGCTGGCACGCGAAGCGCTTCGCGGCGTTCGAGCTGCTGCAGCAGGCCGGCAGGGCCATCCGAGGCTGAAGCGAGCGGCTCCTGTCGGGCTCTGTCAGGAGCGTGGCGAACACCGCTTGGCGATGATGCCGGAAGCTGGCAGCTTTGTTCTGTCGTAGACCCTCCTGGGGCTTGCGACGAGGGCAGGGCGACAGGATCAGGAGGCCCCAATGGCTGACGAGAAAGCGCCCGTGCCATTCGCATCGGATGAGGTGCCGTGGACGGAATGGTCCGATGTGCCGCGCTTCGGCGTGCGCTATCGGCATTTGTCGCTGGCCGCGCTTGGCGAAAACTACCATGTCGGCGTGGCGATCGAGGAGTTGCCGGCGGGCAAGCAGACTTCGCCGGCGCATTACCATATTTTCGAGGAAGAGCATGTCTTCATCCTCGAGGGGATGCTTACCGCGCATGTCGGCGACGCCGCCTACGCCATGAAGGCCGGCGACTACATCTGCTTTCCGGCAGGTGCAGCGGCGGGGCATTGCCTCATCAACACCAGCGACGCACCCTGCCGCTACGTCCTCGTCGGCGAGCGCAACCCGAACGACGTTGTCGTCTACACCGCCTCCAACAAGGTGCTGGTGCGCGCCTTGGGCAGCCGTGCGATCTTCGATCTCGCGGCGACCCGAACCTACTGGGACGGTGAGAGCACCGGCCTCGCCGCCGGCGATCCGTTGCCGTCGGATGTGACGGCCGGTGTCACCAAGGCCCCGGCCGCGCCGATCCCGCCGGTCGCCAGCGATGCTGTCGAGTGGAAACAGGAAGGCGAGGGGGCGCGGTTCGGTGGTCGGTCCAAACACCTCACCTGTGCCGCCTTGGGACGGCCCGACTACCATGTCGGCGTGCTGATCGAGGCGCCGGCCCCCGGCATGCGCCTGGCGCCCAGGCACTACCATATGCTGGAAGAAGAGCATGCGCTGATCCTGGAAGGGCAGGTGACGCTGCTGCTTGGCGAGGAGCGCCACGAGATGAAGGCCGGCGATTATGTCTGCTTTCCCGCCGGCCTGGCGGTCGGGCATTCCTTCCTCAACAGCGGTACGGAACCGTGCCGCTATCTGATGATCGGCGAGAAAAACCCCAACGAGGTCTGCGTCTATCCCGATTCCAACAAGATGGCGGTCGACGCCTTGCGTTGGCGCGACGGCATTTTCGATATGGCCGGGGTTAGGCGGTATTGGGATGGCGAAGCGTAGAACTGAAAGTGTCGATATCCGACTCAAATAGCCGCGCTCTGAACGCGAGAACCGTTCGGAGATAGGCGTTGTTGCCACCCTACCTGGGTGACGCTAGTCTGGTTCGGGCACTTCAACGGGGGAGTTGGCGGGGATGCTCCTGCCATTCTTGCGATGGCCTTCACGCTATCACCGCCGCCTTGGCAGGCTGAGATGGGTGGCTTTGTTCGCGCCGTTCATTCTGTTGTCGGGCTATATCGTCTATGGCTTCGTCGGCATTCGGTTTGATACGCCTCTCTCGGTGCTGAGGCACCTTGCCGCGTTCCCGAACTGCACGGCCGCCCGCAGGGGCGAACCTGGCTATTGGCCGACTCACGATGCCGACCATGACGGCATAGCCTGCGAGCCCTGGCACGGGGCAAGCCGACGACACGGGGCAAGCTCCACTGGCGTTCGGGTCCATCGTTACTCGCGTACCGGCCCATAGCCTTTGCCTTGGCTTCACAGCTCCTTCTCCGCCAGTTCCCTGAATTCATCCGGCACCGAGCGCGCCGCTTCCAGTGCCACCGTGCCGTAGCCGACCGCCTGTTTGCCGAAGCGCTCGCGGATCTTGTCGATGGCGCGGTCGGCGTCGAAGCGTGCCAGGCCTTTCCTGGTACCGGGCCGGCGTTTCTCATCGGCGAGGCCGAGCGGCAGTTCGAGTTGCAGCTCGAAGCTTTCCTCGAGGTGCGAGACCGAGATCGCCAGCAGCGAGATCGTTTTGTCATGCGGGTGGTCGGCGAGCACGCCGCGCACCAGGTCGCCGGCGATCTCGGCCAGGATGGTTGTCGCCGAGATCGGCTGGTCAAGCGTGATCGATCGTGTGACTGCGCTGAGATCGGCAAAGCGCACACGCACGGTCACCGTGCGGCCGGGCCGTGCCTTGGCGCGCAGGCGGCTGGCGACGCGGTCGGCCAGATGCAGCAGAGTGGGCACGATGACCCGTGCTACGGCAGGCTTCTCTCCGAGTGCCGATTGTGCGCCGGCGGAATGCGCGCGGCGCTTCGTCTCCAGTTTGCGCGGGTCACGGTTCCAGGACAATGCGGCCAGCTTTTCGCCGGCGGCGGGGCCGAGCAGCCGCGTCAGCGCGCCGCTGCGCGTCCTGGCCAGCTGGCCGATGGTCTCGACGCCGATTTCCGCCAGCCGCGCTTTGGTCGCCGAGCCGACGCCCCACATCAGCCCGACCGGCAGGTCGTGCAGGAAAGCGAGCTCGCTGCCGGGTTCGACGACCACCAGCCCATCGGGTTTTGCCACCTGCGAGGCGATCTTGGCCAGATGCTTGGTGCGGGCGACGCCGATCGAGATCGGCAGGCCGAGTTCGGCGCGTACCCGGCTGCGGATCGTCGTGGCGATCTCCTGTGGGGAGCCGAACAGATGCGTGCAGCCGGCAACGTCGGCAAAGGCCTCGTCGATGGAGATGCGCTCGACCAATGGCGTAAAATCGTCGAGCACCTTGATCGCCGCGTCGCCTAGCCGCTGGTAATGGCTGAAATTGCCACCGACGAAGATCAGATGCGGGCAGAGTTCGCGCGCCTTGCGCCCGGGCATGCCGCCGCGCACGCCGAAGGCGCGGGCCTCGTAGGAAGCGGCGAGCACGACACCGCCGCCCACCGCGATCGGCTTGCCGCGCAGCGACGGATCGAGCAACTGCTCGACCGAGGCGTAGAAAGCGTCGAGATCGGCATGCAGGATGGTGGCTGTCGTTTCCATCCCGACCGCACATCCGCAGTTGCTGATAGATTGGAACAAATAAAGAACAAAGATGGATCATTGTCAAGGAGGGGCGATTTGTGCGGCAACAGCCATGCCGGTTCCGCCTGAACGCAACCGCCTAGACAATATGCTCCGCTCGCAGCGCCGCTTTCATCCTTTCCAGCGCCGCTTCGCCGCCTGCCGCCAGTTCGTCGGCAATCCTGGCCAGCTTATCGTCGGCCTTGCGGTGCTTGCTGCCCCAGGCGCCGAGCGTCGCCAGCACCGGCAAGAGGTCGATGCCTGCTTCGGTCAGCCGGTAGACGGTTCTCAAGCCATGCGTCGGGTCGTCGCTTCGGGTGAGGATGCCCTCCTCCTGAAGCGTTTGCAGTCGCTCGGCCAGCGTGCGCGAGGAGATGCCTTCGTCGGATTGCAGGAATTCGCGAAAGTGCTTTTTCCCGGCGAAGACCATGTCGCGGACGATGAGCAGCGTCCAGCGGTCGCCGATCAGTTCGAGTGACAGGTTGATCGGGCAGCCGGACTTTTCGCGCGTCGACATCTATGGTTCCATTTTTAAATCACTTTACTATTGACATCATTTTGGCCTTGCGTCAACGGTTCCAAATGTAAACTGTTTTGCGATGGCCCTGAGGAGAATGACGGTGAAAAAGCTGGTCCTGCAGATGCAGATGTCGGTCGACGGCTTTGTCGGCGCCAATGAGGACCATTCCTGGCAGCTCTGGGAGTGGGGTGACGAGAGCGCCTGGGACGGTGCGCTGAAGCAGGACTTTAACGCCGTCTTCGCAGGCATCGATACCATCCTGCTCAGCCGCAAGATGGCGCAGGAGGGCTATCTCACCCATTGGGGCAATGCGGCGAAGAAGTTTCCGCGCGATCCGTTCTACGCCTTTGCGCAGCGCATCGTCGACTCCCGCAAGGTGGTGCTCAGCAACAAGCTCAGGCAATCGGCCTCGGAGCCGGCTTGGGAGCGCACCAGTGTGGTCAGCGGCGACCTGCCGCGCGAAGTCAATGCGCTGAAAGCGGGCGAGGGCGGCGACATGGCGGTGTTCGGCGGCGCCGGTTTCGCGTCGGCGCTGATTGCGGCCGGGCTGGTCGACGAGTTCCAGCTTTTCATCAACCCGGCGGTGCTGGGTGCGGGCCGCCGGATTTTTGATCAGGGCGGTTTTAGGAACCTGTGGCTACTCGGCTCGAAGGCCTATGCCTGTGGCATGGTGGTCAGCCGCTATGCGCCGGCGGGGTGAGGGGGACCTCCATCTTCTCCCTGGTCACTTCGCATCGTGAAAAATGATCCCGACCGTGTGGCGCATGCCTGAGCGCAACCGGCTGACGCCATGGCGCAGGTTGACCCGGTAATTGCCTTTGGTGCCCTGCACCGGCCGGTTGTGGACGGCGAAGACAACGGCGTCGCCCTGGCGCAGCGACACCACTTCGACCCGGCTCTGCATGCGCGGGCGCTGCTCGGTCAGGGCGAACTCGCCGCCGCTGAAATCCCGGCCCGGTTCGGAGAGCAGGATCGCCACCTGCAGCGGAAAGGCGAGGTCGCCATAGAGATCCTGGTGGAGGCAGTTGAAGTCGCCAGGCACATATTGCAGCAGCAGCGGCGTCGGCCGTGACTGGCCGGCGGCATGGCACTGATCGAGAAACGCGGCGTGCGTCGCGGGATAACGCATGGCCTGCCCCATGCGCTCGTTCCACCGATTGGCGACCTCGGCCAGCCTGGGGTAGAGCGCGCTGCGCAGGCCACCCAGGAGGTCGGGCAAGGGATAGCGGAAATAGCGGTACTCGCCCTTGCCGAAGCCGTGCCTGGCCATATGGATGTGGCTGCGGAAATATTTCTCATCCGAATAGAGGTCGGCGATCCGCCGGCACTCCTCGGGCGACAACAGCTTTTCGATCACGGCACAGCCGAAGCCGTCGAGTTCGGCGGCAAGGGCCGGCCAGTCGTAACCGGCGACGCGTGTCTCGGCGGCTTCGATCACCGATCTGGCAATTTTGGCATGGGCATTCATATCGTAGCCTCCTTGTCGAGCAGGGCGCGTTTGCGTTCGACACCCCAGCGGTAACCGGCCAGTGAGCCGTCGGCGCGGACGACACGGTGGCAGGGAATGCCCAGCGCGATTGCGTTGGCCGCACAGGCCGTCGCCACAGCGCGGGCGCCGTTCGGCTGGCCGAGACGCCGGGCGAGCGCGGTGTAGGTGATGGTGGCGCCGCACGGGATGCTGCGCAGCACATCCCAAACCTGTTGCTGGAATGGCGTGCCGTGGCGCATGTCGAGCGGCAGGTCGAGGCCGACGCCGGGCATTTGGATGAAGCGCGCGATTGTCGCGAGATCGTCGCGCAGTGCGGCCTCGTCCTCGACCAGTATCTTGTCGGGGAAGCAATGGCCAAGGTCCCGCTCCAGCGCGCCGGCGTCCGAGCCGATCAGGATGGCGCAGACGCCGATCTGGCTGCGCGCTGCCAGGACGTCGCCGATTGCGGATTCACCGATGGCGTAGCTTATGGTGTCGAAGGCATTGGGGACGCTCGCCGGTGGCGCCATTTGGGTTTGCATGAGGTTCATTGCGTTTACTCCTTTGTCTGTGCGTGAACCCTACAGAGACGGCTTCTCGCGCTCACTCCGGTGCTTGCTTTCAAATTCGAATTTCGAAGGTAGGTGCTCTACGGCGCCCCCCCTCTGCCGGACAGAGGGGGGCGCCGTAGAGCACTGACTTGAACCGTTTTACGCGACACGAGTAACAGCGACCTCGCCGAGCAAAAACACCTCACCCGTCAACAACCGCAGCTCGATCTCGCCGGCCGCGGTGCGGCTCCATTCGGCTCTGCCGTGATCGACCATCTCGCCAATGGCCGCCATCACCAGTAACTTCGAGCCTTCGGCGCGCCGGCTGCCGACAGCTTGGGTCCGGCTGGTCGCATCGGTGGTGGGAGACCTTGCCATCGCGCGCATTGCCGGTCCTGGTCAGGCCCGAATTGACCGGTTGGCATTGTCGGACGCCGCCTCACGCTCCAGCAGTGCGCGCTTGCGCTCAACGCCCCAGGCGTAGCCGGACAGGGCGCCATCCCTGCGGATCACGCGGTGGCAGGGAATGGCGACGGCATGATTGTTGGCGGCGCAGGCGGCGGCGATGGCGCGGGTTGCCTTCGGCGCACCGATGCGCTGCGCGATCTCGGCATAGGAAACCGTGCGGCCGGCGGGGATGTCGCGCAAGGCCTGCCAGACGCGCCGCTGGAACGCGGTGCCGCGCACGTCGAGCGGCAAATCGAGGCCCAGCGCCGGAGCCTCGACGAAACCGACGACGCGGGCGACCAGCGCCTCGTAGTCGCGGTCGCCGCCGATCAGCCGCGCCCTGGGGAAACGGTCCTGCAGGTCGCGCACAAGCGCGTCGGGATCGTCGCCGAGCAGGATCGAGGCGACGCCCTTTTGACTGGACGCGACCAGGATGGCGCCGAGCGAAGTCTCGCCGACGGCGAAGCGGATCTCTTCATCAGCGCCGCCGGCGCGATAGCGCGTCGGCGTCATGCCGAGCATCCCGGTGGATTTCTCGTAAAAACGTCCGCTTGAATTGAAACCGGCATCGTAGATCGCCGTCGTCACGCTTGCGCCGTCTTCCAGGCCCTGGCGACCCGGGCGGCGCGGTGCGCGGCGGCATAGTCCTTCGGTGTCAGCCCGGTGGCCGCCTTGAAGATACGATGGAAATAACCGGCGCTACGGCCGGCGGCATCAGCCAGCTCAGCGAGCGACGGTTCTTCCTCGCTCTGCTCGATCCTGCGGCAGGCATCGGCGACCATCGCGGCATTACCGGCCTCGAGCGATGGGCCATCCGGGTTGCAGCGCCGGCACGGGCGAAAGCCGGTTGTCCTGGCCTGATCGAGCGTGCCGTGCAGTTGCACATTTTTCGGATTGGCGCGCCGCGACGGGCAGGAAGGCCGGCAATAGACGCCGGTCGTCGCCACCGAATACCAGAATGCGCCGTCGGCCGACTTGTCGCGCGCAACGATACGCGCCCAGCGCGGATCGTCGGCGATTTGCGGCGGCGCGGATTTCAGATTTTTCGCCAGGGTGATGAACATGGCCGGCATTGAAGCCGCCAAAAGCCGGCCTCGCCACCCGTTTCCTGCCAAGAGCCCCACTCTCCTAAGCCGCGCGTTTGGGCTCCACCGCGAACGGGCTGAGCCCGAGCCAGGTCTGCATCTTCCTGCCAATGGCCTGGTCGCCGGTCAGGGCAACCTTGGCGCCGGCCTTCTCGACGGTCAGCAGTCCCATCCAGATCGCCGTCATGGTGTGCAGATCGGTCGAGACGTAAAGGTCGACGTCGAAACCCGGATCGTACCAGCACAGATCGACCTCGCCGTGCTTCTCGACGATCAGCCACCATGACCGTTTGGACGCCGGCAGGTCCTGATACAGAAATTGTATCACCGTGCGTCCCTCGGGCAGCGGCGAGGGGTTCAAATTGCGCCGCATGTCCCACATCAGCAATGACGGATCGAGGTTCTTGAGCGACAGCCGGGACTCGACCCATTTCTGCCCCCAGAAGCCCATCGCCTCGACGACTGGGCGCAAATCGCGGCCGGCCTCCGTCAGCCGATAATCGAAGATCCCCTTCTCGCCCCGGACCTCCCCGCGCTCGACGATCCCGGCGATCTCAAGCTCCTTCAGCCGTTGCGACAGAAGGGTTGGCGACATTTTGGGGACACCGCGGCGCAGGTCGTTGAAGCGGGTCGAACCCGCCACCAATTCGCGCATCAGCACCATCGTCCAGCGGGTGCACAGCACCTCCGCGGCCATCGATAGCGGGCAGAATTGCTTGTATCCGTGCTGGTTCATGATTGCGCCTCTCCCTCCAACCTGGCCGAACATTAGGCCTTCATGAATGAAGCGGCCAGTACGGAAACTGTACTGCCCCAGTACAGATCGCGGACTGGTTGGCGAGCGCCTTGCCATGCGAGCCCTTTGGCCGGTTGCACGGGATACCCTGTGCGCCGCAACCAGGAGACTACCATGACCGCTTACGTTATCGCAGACATCAAGATAAACGACCCGCAATGGGTGCCGGCCTACGCCGCATCGGTGCACGACCTCGTCCACAAGCATGGCGGCAGATATCTGTCGCGCAGCGGTAATGTGAAGACGCTTGAAGGCAAGCCGCTCGACACCACGCTGATCGCCCTGATGGCGTTCCCGTCGGAAGCGGCGGCCCGCGCCTTCGCCAACGATCCGGCCTATGCGCCCTTCGTTTCGGCCCGTCGGGGCGGTAGCGACAGCCGTTTCCAGATGATCGACAACACCGATCTGGCTGGAACGATCCCGTATCTGCCGAAGGGATGATCCTTCCCGGTAGTCGTCACATCGATTTCGGGATCTCCAAGCAACAACAGTCACAGCGCTTGCCCGCCGGGCCTCCGTATTTTCGGCGGCCGGCCAGCTGGGCTTTTTCAAGAAGAATGGAATGAAGATGATATCGAACTTTCACAATAAGCTTGCCATGGCCGGGGCCATGCTGGCTGTCTGCACCACCTTCGCACAGGCGCATCAGGAAGCCGCCGCGCCGGTGGCCGGCCTCAATCCGCTGGCCGACAAGGTGCGGGCCGCCAACAGCCGGTTTCTCGACGTCAAGGCCGCTACATCAGAGGGCTATGCGCCCATTCCCTGCGCCAGCGGCATCACCGGTGGCGCCATGGGCATCCACTATGTCAACGGCGGATATCTGAAGGACGACAAGATCGATATCGCCCGGCCTGAGGCCGTGATGTACGAGCCGATGGCCGACGGCACGCTGCAACTGGTGGCGGTCGAATACATCACCTCGAAGGGGCCGGCGTCGCTGGACGGACAGCTGTTCAATTTCAACAGCGCGCCCAACCGCTATGGCCTGGGCGAATTCTACGAACTGCATGTCTGGGCCTGGAGGGGCAACCCGACCGGCACTTTCGCCGACATGAACCCGAAAGTGTCATGCGAACACACGATGGCGCCGAGCCAGTAAGCAATGAAGCCAGGCGGCGTCAATGCCGCCTGGTCGCCCTCCGCGACAGTTGGCAGCTCCGGCCCAGCGGCCGCTTTCGGCGAGGAAAAGCCGGGGAGGTGCGTGCCGCTGGCGCTCCTCGCGGCGTCAGGCAGGTACGGTCTTTATGCCGCTTGATCCGGGATCGCCAATCCCACCTCGGCGGTATCCCGGCTCGCTTGCGGCGGCAAGACGAGGCGTCCCGTCACATACCAGAGCAGGGACACGACAAGGATCGAGAGATAGCCATCCACGGCATAGTGCCAGCCGGTGTAAACCGAACCGAACAGGATGAAGGCCGCGAAGGACCAGCCGGCGGTTGCCCACCGGCGGCCGAATCGGGTCAGGAAGAATGCGTTGAGCGTGGCGATCGCAACATGCATGCTGGGCATGGCCGAGATGCCGCCGCCGAGTTCCGGGCGGCCACTCTGGTAGGCTGTAAACAGATAATCGGCGTACAGATGGACCGACGCGCCGTAGCCCTTCTGCGCCAGGGCGGCCTGCAGCGCGACAAACCGGTCGCCGCCGTAGATTTGGTCGTGGAATATCGGGCCGGCGGACGACAGCAGGGTCGCAAGAACGGTGCCGCACAGCATCGTGGTCAGCGCAAATGCCCATAGGTAGCGCAAACGCCCGACCGGATTGTTCCAGAAGGCGACGAAGAGCACGGCGCCGAACCATTGCAGAAGCCAGCCATAACCATAGCCGGCGAAAATGACGACCGACACCGGTTCGGAAACGATGCTGTGCGCCCATGTCCAGGGATCGGCGCCATGCAGCCGAAGATCGAGGTCCGCCAGGGCGCGGTCGGCGTAGAACGGCACCATGTCCGGGATGGCGACCTTCAAGGTGGTGAATGCGGTGACGCCGAGAAAGAACAAGAAGATGACGGGTGCGGCTGCAAGCCAGCGGTGCCTGAGTACGCCGAGGATGAACCTCGTCGGCGCATGCCGGGCAAATGCCAGCCCCGCCACACCAAGGCCCGCCGCCAGAAGCGCGGGCAGGAAAAAGGCGAACGGCTTGGCATAGGATTGCGCCAGATGCAGGTAGCGGTCCGGCTGCAGGCAAACAGCGGTCACGGCATAGGTCAGACACAAGGCAACCAGCAGCCAGCCGCTCCTGGTTGTCGCGATGTCGAGGTCAAGGATGGCAGCTGGGCGGCGATTGTTGCCGTGCTGACCTGTGTGCTCACTCATCGAAGGACATCCCGCCAGTTGTCCAGAAAAATAATTGGATTATTTCGCAGGCGATATATTACCATCAGGTTACACTTGTGTGCGAATAGATCTCCAAATATTAGACCGATAGATGCCTGTTGGCAAAGAGTCTGTTTACGAAAGCGTTGCGCCGCCCTCTTTGTCTCTGCATGGGCTCATCGGCGCCGCCGATGATCCGGGATCATCGGATTGGCCGATGACCTGGAGCCATGACTAGGAAGATCCGGCCGATGCGAAACTCCGGTTCTTGCCGGCCAATCGAAGAGCAGAGGCGGCAGGCGGGGAGCCAACAAAGCAGCCCGCCATCGCCGCGGTAACTGTTTCTTCTCTGGTTTTGCCGCAGATTGCCCCGCGGTGGAGCAGGCGAAGCAGACGATGGCGCGTCAGGGCAAGAAAAGTCGCAATGGAACGTTCTGGGCCAAGGCCCTGGAGCGCGCCCATCTTGGCGTCTGGGACTGGGATCTTGTGACCGGCGACTGCTTCTATTCCGCGACCTGGGCGCGGATGCTGGGCTACGATGAGAGCGAACTTGCCGACACCAGCGACCTGTGGCTGCAACTGACCCATCCTGACGACCGCGAGCGGGCGCTGGCCAGCGGCGACCGCCACATTGCCGGCCTGACCGACACCATCGAGACCGAATTGCGGCTGAAGCACAAGCAGGGACACTGGGTGTGGGTGCTCGATCGCGGCGGCGTCGTCGAGCGCGACGCGATGGGAAAGCCGCTCAGGCTGATGGGTGTGCAGACCGACATCTCCAAGCAGAAAGCCGCAGAAGCCGAACTCGAGCAGGTCAATGTGCGCTTCCGCCTGGCGCTCGCCGCCAGCGGTACCGGCATCTGGCACCACGACCTCGCCACCGGCAAAAGCTATTGGGACGAACGCACCAGGGAGATTTTCGGACTTGTCTCCGACACCGCCGAAGTCGAGCGCGACCACTGGTTCGGCTATCTGCATCCGGACGACAAGGAGGCCGCGTCGCGCGCACATCTGGTGCCGCTCGAAACGGACAAGGTCACCGCGGTGCAATACCGCATCGTCCGACGCGACGGAGAGGTCCGGCACATAGAATCCCTGCTGCGTTTCATCGCCGACCCGCAAATCCCGGACCGCCGGCTGGCGGGGCAGATCCTGGGCACGGTGCGCGACATCACCGAAGACAAGCAGCGTGAGCAGGAACTTGCCTATGCGGCCCGCCACGATGCGCTCACCGGTCTCTGGAACCGTGCCGCGTTCGACCGGCTGCTGGCCGATCATATCGCGGCCGCGCAGCGGCTGCCGCTCTCCGTGTTCTATGTCGATCTCGACTACTTCAAGGCGCTCAATGATTTTGCCGGCCACGCGGCCGGCGACCTGGCACTGAAAAGCGTTGCCCAAGGCATTCTGGGCTGCCTTCCCCCGACGGCGCATGCCGCGCGCCTGGGCGGTGACGAGTTCGCGCTGCTGATGCCCAATTGCGATACGGCGCAGGCCGGGCGGCTGGCCGACGCGGTACTTGCAGCGGTTCGCGATGCCGAACTAGGATCGACGGCCACGTCGCGCAAGCTGGCGGCCTCGATCGGCATCGCTTTCGTCGATGATGCAAACACGACGGTGGCCGACGCGCTGGCCTGCGCCGACGACGCCTGCTACGCGGCCAAGGCCGCCGGGCGAAACCGATTTGCCGTCTTCTCCACCGATACGGCATCGGGTTCGGGTGGCCTCAACGCGGCGCGCGTCGTCGCCGATACGGTCGATGCCATGGAAGACGGGAGGCTGAAGCTGTTTGGCCAGGAAATCCATCGGCTGGGCCGTCCCTGGCTGGAAAGCCGCCATGTCGAAGTGTTGGCCAGGCTCGCCGCCCGCAACGGCCGGCTGGTGCCACCCGGCGAGTTCATTCCGGTGGCCGAGCGGTTCGGCATCGCGTCGCGGCTCGACCGCTGGATCATCCGCACCGCGCTGTCGCGGCATGGTGCCGCCTTGCGTTCGGGGGCGTTGACGCTTGGCTTCAATCTGTCGGCGCAGACGCTGAGCGACCCGCAGCTTTGGGACTTCGTGGACAACGTCATAGAAGAAACCGGGGCGCCGCATTCGGGCATCGGCTTCGAGATCACCGAAACCGCCGCCGTCACCAATTTCGACGCCGCCGAACAGTTTGTGCGCAAGGCGCGCGAGCGGCGCTGCCGAGTCAGCCTCGATGATTTCGGCGCTGGTATGAGCTCGTTCGAATATCTCCGGCGGTTCCCCGTCGACGCGATCAAGATCGACGGTTCCTTCATCGAGCACATCACGCAAAGCCGTTTCGACCGCGAGATCGTGCTGGCCATCACCAGCATCGCCCGCAGCCTCGGCTGTGACGTGGTCGGCGAGAAGATCGAACGGCAGGACACGCTGGCCATGTTGAGCGACATGGGCGTCGCCTTCGGCCAGGGATTTTTGCTGCACCGGCCGGAGCCGCTGGAGCGGATTGTCGTGCGTGCGACCAAGGGAGCGGCGGCCCGCAAGGCATCGTGATCCGGGTGCGGCTAGTTTCAGGCCAGGCCGGACTGACCTGAAACTCGCCACAGTCTATCCGGTTCGCCGCGCCGTTGATTGCGGAAACTCCAGCACTCCAGCCTCGGGTCGCCTGTGCTGCGCCTCCGTCACCGCTTCGATCAACAGATCGAGCGCTTCACAGGCCGTGCGACTCGTCTCGTCGTTGCCTTGCAGATAATGATAGGCGCGTTCGAGGTGGATGCGGGCGGCTGAAAAATCGCTGGTCAATGGTCCCTCCATGATCCCGCCCTAGAAGACCTTGCCGGAGACGAGGGAACGCGGGGTAAATATCCACAAGCGGCTTTTATTCAAATGCCGCAGAAACAGGGCGCGGCAGATGCGCTGTCAGGAGTGACGCCACCCAACTCTTTGCGGTGCCTTGCCGCGCGACTAGACTGTCGGCTCCCTTGTCCGAGGTGAGACCGATGATCGTCCAGGCCTGCATCAACGGCGCGCGTCCGCGCGATTTCCATCCCGCGCTACCGCTGACTGCCGAGGCGATGGCCGGCGATGCCGCCGCCTGCGTCGCCGCGGGTGCCTCCGAACTGCACATCCACCCGCGCGGCCTTGACGGGCGCGAAAGCCTCGCGGCCGTCGATGCCACCGTGCTGGCGGTGCGTCAGGCCTGTCCGGGCACGCTTATAGGCGTGTCGACGGGCGCCTGGATCGAGAACGATGTCGAGCGGACCCGTGCGGCGATCTCCGGCTGGCGGGAACTGCCCGACTATGCATCGGTCAATCTGTCGGAGGTGGATGCGCCTCGCGTGATGGAGCTGTTGCGCCAGCGTGGCGTCGGCATCGAGGCCGGGCTTGCCACCGTCGCCGACGCTGAGCGCTTCGTGGCGCTTCCCGACCACGACCGGGTGCTGCGCATCTTGATCGAGATCGACATCCCGGATCTGTCCGTGGCACTCGACGAGGCACACGGCATCGCCACGGTGCTCGATCGCGCAGGGGTGCGGCGGTCGATCCTGCTGCATGGCGTCGACACAACTGTCTGGCCCCTCGTCGAGCTTGCGTATCGCAAGCGCTGGTCGACACGGGTCGGCCTGGAAGACGGCAAGACGCTCGCCGATGGAACTGTGGCGAAGGATAACGCGGCGATCATCGCTGCCGCCGTGGCGATCTTTCGCGGCTAGTTTTCCAGAATGATCTGGATCGCCTTATCCACCACCGGATGCAAGCCGCTGGCCTGGAAGGACAGGCGGTTGCCGGAGCCGACATTGCTGGTCATGGCGATGGTCAGCTCTGAGATCGGGTCATGCAGCATGACGGCGACGTAGCCGGGGATACTGCCCTGGTGGCCGTAAAAGGCGCGGTTGGCGTAGTCGCTCTGGAACATGCCGGCGCCGGTCTCGCGCATGCGGGTGCCCGGAAAACTCGCTGGCACGCGGTGTTCGAACATCTCGGCGAAGAACGGCGGCGACAGCACTCTGCCGGAAAAGAGACCGCGCATGAAGCTCACCATGTCGGACGGCGTCGACACCATGTCGCCGCAGCCATAAGCGGCGCCGAACGGGAAGGAATCGGAAGAATCCTGCAATTCGTCGGAGTAGCGCAGCACGCCGTCCACGCGCCACATCTCGCCGCCGGAGGCGATGTCGGTGGGCGCATTCGCCGGCGGCGGGGGGCGGTGGTAGTAGCCACGCACCATCGACTTTTCCGGAAAGGCTTCGGTGGCCGGCGACCAGGTATTCTCCAAGCCGAGCGGCTGCAGCACCGCGCTTCTGACATAGCCGCCCAGCGACTGGCCTGTCACCGCCTCGATCACCATGCCGGCCAGCACATAGCCGGTGTTGTTGTAGACGGCGGGTCCGCCCGGCGCCTTCTGCTTGTCGGAAGCGAAGGCGATGTCGACCAGTTGCCGCGGCGTCCATTGCCGGCTCGGATCCATCGGAATGTAATATTCGAACTCCGGCAGGCCGCTGCGGTGGTTGATCAACTGGCGCACCGAAATGTCTTTTGCTTCCGGCAGGTAAGGAAACCAGCCGGAGATCGGCGCTCCGAGATCGAGCTTGCCGTCCTGGGCGAGCTTGGCCAGGGCCGCGGCAACGAAGGTCTTGGTGCAGCTGCCGATCTTGAACAGGCGTTCAGGCGAGACGGCAATGCCATGCTCCCGGTCGGCGAGGCCGGCGGTCAGGGGGGTTGGTGCGGCGCCAGTGGAGTATGCGAGTGATGCGCCTACCGCGCCATCGGTGAGATAGGTCTTGAGGAGGGCGTTCAGGTCTTCACACATGGATTCTGCTTTCGCCGCTAAATTGCTGGTTTCATAGATGATGTCGGTGCGTCCTCGGGCCGAGCCCGAGGGCAGGGTCGCCAAGCTTCACTCCGCCATATCGACAGCGGCAAAGTTCTGCCGGCCGAAGGGGTCGAGCACGTAGTTGAGCACGCTCTTGCGGATCGGGATCGCCACCACCGAATGGGCGATCGGCGCCACCGGCACCTCAACCTTCAGGATCGCTTGCGCCCTGGCATAGATCTCGGCGCGCTGTTTCGGATCGGCGGCGACGCGGCCGTCCTGCAGCAGCTTCTCGAAGGCCGGATCGCACCAGCGCGAGCGGTTGGAGCCGCCCTTCACGCCGTCGCAGGACAGCAGGTAGCTCAGCATGTTGTCGGGGTCGCCATTGTCGCTGCTGCCGCCGAGCAGGTAGGCGTCCTGTTCGCCCGCCGCGGTGCGCTTGAGATATTCGCCCCATTCAAAGCTGACGATCTCGGCCTTGACGCCGACTTTCGCCCAGTCGGCCTGGATCATCTCGGCCATGCGCTTGGCGTTGGGATTGTACGGCCGCGATACCGGCATCGCCCACAGGCTGATTTTCAGGTCGCTCTCGTGGCCGGCTTCCTTCAGCAGCGCCTTCGCGCCATCCGGGTCATAGTCGATGCCGGCATCGGTGACGGCGCCGATCTGCGCCGGCGGCACGACGCTGCCGGCGACCGTGCCGGCGCCGGCATAGACGGCGTCGACGATCGCCTTGCGGTCGACGGCCTTGGCCAGCGCCATGCGCACGCGGACATCGCCGAGCGGCTGATGTTCGACATTGAAGCCGAGAATGCCAATGTTCTGGCCCTTGAGGTCGAGCACGGTGATGTCGGGATCGGTGCGCAAATCGGCGACGGCGCTTGGCGGGGGCGGGGCGGCGACCTGGCACTCATTGGCCTTGAGACGCTCGACGCGCGTGGTCGGTTCGGGCGTAACGGCGAAGACCAGAGTGTCGATCTTCGGCGCGCCGCGCCAATAATCCTTGTTGGCGGCGTAGCGGATCTGGCTGTCGGGGACATAGGCCTGCAGCACGAACGGGCCGGTGCCCACGGGCTCGCTATCGATCAGTTCCGGCGTGCCGGCGGCGACCATCTTTTCGGTCTGCTCCAGGGACAGGATGGAGAGATAGTCGAGCGCAATGCCGGGCAGGAAGGTGACATTGGCAGCCGTCAGCGTGAAGCGCACGGTGTGGTCGTCGACCTTGTCGACCTTGTCGATCTTGTCGATCAGCGTGCCCATGCCCAGTGCGTTGAAATACTCGTAAGCGCCGCCGCCGAGCTTGTGGTAGGGATTGCTGGCGTCGCGCTGGCGGTTGAAGGTGTACAGCACGTCGTCGGCATTGAACTCGCGCGACGGTGTAAAGTGGTCGTTCGACTGGAATTTCACGCCGTGGCGTAGGTGGAAGGTGTAGATCTTGCCTTCGGCTGAGACCTCCCAGCTTTCGGCCAGCGCCGGCCCGACTTCGGTCGTGCCAGGCTTGAACTCGACCAGCCGGTTGAAGATCGTCTTGGCGGCGGCATCCATGGTGGAGTCCGCCGTGCCGATCGCCGGGTTGAAGGTCTCGGGATTGGCTTCCGAGCAATAGACCAAGGTTTTGGCGTAGGCCTGTCCGCCAAGAAGGACGGACGAGGCCAGCAAGGACGAGGTAAGGACTGCGCGCAGAACGGATTTCATCGCAAACGCTCCTGATGACACTTTACGGGTTGGGGGAAGGGCAGGCCGGTGAAGTTCATGGCGTCGCCGCCGGGGTGATGAAACGGTTGGGCGCAAGCGCGGCGGACGTGATACCGCGTGCCGTGAGATCGTCCGGCAGCGGCTGGCCGCGCAGCAGCACTGAGCCCAGCCGCGCCAGCGTCAGCGACACCTGGAAACCGTAGCCGCCCTGGCCGCCAAGCCAGAAGAAGCCGGGCAGGCGAGGGTCGAAACCGATGACCGGCGTGCGGTCAGGCGAAAAGGTGCGCAGGCCCGCCCAGGGCGTCGACGGACGGCCGATGCGCAGCGACGTCGCCTGTTCGATGCGGTCGACGGCGATGGCGACGTCGATGTCTTCCGGATAGGTGTCGCAGGGTTCGGAATCGGTCTCGTCGGCCAGCGAGCCGATCAGCCTGCCGGCATCGGGCTTGAAGTAGAATTGTTCATGCAAATCGACCACCAGCGGCCAGGCGCTGATGTCCATGCCGGCGGGCGGATCGAACAGGAAGGCGGTGCGGCGCTTCGGCCGGAAGCCGAGACCGGAGAGACCGGCCAGCCCGGCGACGACATCGACCCAGGCGCCAGCGGCGTCGACGACGATGTCGGCCTGGTAGGCGCCGGCACTGGTGGTGACGCTGAAGCCGTTTGCGACGCGGGAAATCTCCAGCACTTCCTCGCCGGTGCGGATCACGCCTCCGCCGGCCTTGAGCGCGGAGGCTGAAGCCGCAAGCATCTTTCCCGTGTCGACATCGAGCGCGCCGGGTTCATGCACGCCGCCGCAAGTGGTTGCCGTGGCGATGACCGGCACCAGAGCGGTGACTTCTGCTGCTGACAGGCGCCGTACGCTCGGCACCAGTGCCTGCATCTCGGCCGCCATGCGGTCGACGGCTGCACTGTCTTCGACACCGCCGACGTGCAGCGCGCCGCGCCGGTGGGCGGCGAAGCCGCCATCGATGATCGCCTGTCGGCTGGCTAGCGACAGCGCCCGCACCAGTGCATTGCCATAGGTTTCTGAAAACAGCGCGGCCGAGCGGCCGCTGGCGTGATAGCCGAGATGCGGCTCGCGCTCGAGCACTGTGACCTCGGCCCAGGGCTGCACGGCAGCCGCCAGCGAAAGGCCGGCAATGCCGCCGCCGATGACGACGATTTTTTGGATAGACTTGGATTGCATGCCCTAGGGGTAGAAATAATTTCGTATCCAGTCAATATTTAGCGTATAAGAAAATTGTTGGTGTTGTTGATGGCGGCAGAGAGTTGGACTACCTAGGGTGGACTGGCGGCTCGATGGGCCGCGCAACGGAGCTGACGATGTCGGAGCAACCGAACCTCGGTGATTGTCTGCGCGGCTTGAGGAAAACGCATGGCTGGACCTTGCAGGAGGTCAGCACGCTGACCGGCGTCGCGGTGTCGACGCTGTCCAAAGTCGAGAACGACCAGATGTCGCTGAGCTACGACAAGCTGCTGCAGATCTGCGAGGGGCTGAACATCCATGTCACCGAGCTGCTCAGCGGCGACCGCAAGCAGCCGGCCGCGCGCACCCGTCGTTCGGTGACTTCGCAGTCCAACACGCTGCGCCAGCTGACCCGCAACTACGACTACCGCTATCTGGCCACCGATCTGGTGCGCAAGCGCATGGTGCCGATCCACGCCTATGCACGCGCCCGCACGCCGCAGGAATTCGGCCCGCTGACCAGGCATGCCGGCGAGGAATTTTTGATCGTGCTCAAGGGCGAGATCGAACTGCACACCGACCAGTACGCGCCGGTGCGGCTGAAACAGGGCGACAGCGTCTACATCGATTCCACCATGGGTCATGCCTACCTCTCGGTCGGCGAGGGCGACGCCGAGATGCTGTGCGTCTGCTCCGGCGACGAGCCTGATATGGAAGGCACGCTGCTGAGCGTGCTGGAGACGGTGGAGGGGTAGGGACTAACATTCTCGATGGCTGCGCCGCCCCTCATCTGGCTGCCGCCATCTTCTCCCCGCAAGGGCAGGGCTATCGCATATGGAATTCCTGAGATGTCTGCCCGGCACGGACCCCCACCCCTAACCCCTCCCCAAAAGGGGAAGGGAGACTTCCGTTGGCGCTGACCCAGAAGCATCGCCTGTCTTTTCGGCGCCAACAAGAATTAAAGGCACGCGGCAGCATTCCCTCCCCCTTGTGGGGAGGGTTAGGGTGGGGGTTCTTCCTCGCAAGAATCCATATGCGATAGCCCTGCTGTAAACGGGGAGAAGGACGATCCTATTGACGGGCGGCGCTGGCTTCGACAATTGAGCCCCCACTACATCGCAACCACACGCCCCATTCCCCGCCGAACCGCCTCGCGATAGGCGAGATCGGCCGCCACCATGTCCTCCATAGCAACGCCCATGGCCTTGTAGACGGTGACCTGATCGGCGCTAACCCGTCCCGGCCGCCGCCCGAGCAGCATGTCGCCGAGCTCGGTTCCGGTTTGCGGATCGAGGTCAGCGAGTTCGCAGGAGCCGACCGGCGTCGGGGCAAAGGCCTCCCTGGTCTCGACGAACAGGCTGGCCCTGCCGATAAGCTCGACCGGCAGTTCGCCGCCGGGCGGGGCGACGCCGACCGATGAGATGTGAGTGCCGGGCCGCACCCAGTCGGCCGAGATCACCGGCGCATAGGAATGCGTTGCCAGGCAGACGACGTCGGACGAACGCACCGCGGCCTCGATATCGGCGACGGCGACGACGCCGGGATGCTGCGCGGCAAGCGCCTGCGCATCGGCGAATTCCTTCGAGACGACGCGGATCTCGGTGAAGTCGCGCACCAGCGGCAGAAGATTGAGATGCTGGCCGGCCTGCACACCGGCGCCGACCACCGTCGCGACCTTGGCGTCGCGGCGGGCGAGTTCACGCACCGAGAGCACGGCGGAGCCGGAGGTGCGCACGGCGGTGATGTAGGTGCCGTCCATGACGCAGACCGGCATGCCGGTCTGCGGATCGAACAGATGGATGGTGGCGAGGTGGCTGGGGATGCCTCTGGCGACGTTGCCCTCGAAGACGTTGACGATCTTCACCGTCAGATGCATGCCTGCCATCCATGCCGACATCGCCAGCGAATAGCCGACCTGCGGAATGTCGAGCTGCGGCCGTGCCGGATTGACCACCTTGCCGCCGGACAAGGCCTTGAAGCCGCCGGCGAGCACGTCGAGAAGCTGGCGCAGGTCGATGCAGGTTTTCACCTCGGCCTCGCTCAGGATGAGCACCGGCGTGTCACCCTTGGCCTGGGCGCTGCGGGAGGTCGATATCGCTGATGTCATGGAATCCGCTTTCGTTATGGGTTGCACGACAACGGTATTGCGATCTATCAGCGTGATGAAATATGCTGTTTTCGTTATTTTGGCGTGACTATCACGCGTGCCCGGCTCACAAAGCGTGAATCCTGAAATGGACGATCTCGACCGTATCGACCGCTCGCTGCTGCGTTTGTTGCAGGAGGACGGCCGCCGCACGACGCTCGATCTGGCGCGGCGGGTCGGCCTGTCGCCGACCGGGGCGACGCAGCGCGTCAAGCGGCTGTTCGCCGAAGGCTTCATCCGCGCCGTGCGCGCGGTGCTCGATCCTGCTCGGATCGGGCAGGCGCAGCTCGTCTTCATCGAGGTGCGGCTCGACCACACGGCGCCGCATGTCTTCGACCGCTTCGCCGAGGCGGTTCTGCGGGCGCCCGAGATCATCGAATGCCACATGGTGGTCGGCGGCTTCGACTATCTGGTCAAGGCGCGCATCGCCGACATGGCGATGTTCCAGGATTTTTTGCAGCGGGTCATCCTGCCGCTGCCCGGGGTGCGGGAAACGCACACCTACGCCTCGATCGCCAATGTGAAGCCCGACGCCCTGCTGCCGATCTAGACCGGCGGCCGTTCCCCCGCATCCAGCAGCCATTGCCGCACCGCTTGCGTCGGCTCCGGGTGCCGCTGCTTTCTCGGCATCACGACATAAAAATCCTGCGTGCCGCGCATTTCGCCGCTGACGGGCTGAACCAGGCGGCCCGTGGCGAGATCAGCGGCGACGAGGAAGCGGCTGGCCAGCGCAATGCCCTGGCCGGCGACGGCGGCGTCGATGGCGAGGCCCGTCTGGTTGAAGCGCATCCGTTTCAATTCGGTCGTCATCTTCAAGCCGACCGCTTTCTCCATGAATTCCGGCCACAGATTGTGGGCATCGTGCAGCAGCACATGGTGCTGGATTTCGGAGGCTGCGATTTCAGCAGCATCTTCCGGCAGCAAGGCCGGGCTGCAGACGGCGACGATCTGCTGGGGAAACAGCAGGTCGACGACCAGACCGGCGCCGAAGGGTGGGCGGCCCTGGCGCACCGCGATGTCGACGCCATCGGCCTGGAAGCTCGACAGGCTCTCGCTGGCCAGAACGCGCAGGTCGACAAGCGGGTTGTGCGCGACGAAGTCGTGCAGCCTCGGGATCAGCCATTTGGTGGCGAAGCTTGGCGTCACGCTGACCGTCAGCCGCGCCGGTTCGGGACGCAACAGCAGCGTCGCCTCGGAGATCAGGTCGAAGGCGCGGCGGATGTTGGGCACATAGGCGCGGCCCTCATCGGTCAGCGCCAGGCCGCGCGGCAGCCGCTCGAACAGCTTTGTGCCGAGATCGGCTTCCAACCCGCGAATGTGCTGGGCGACCGCCCCTTGAGTGACGTTCAGCTCCTCGGCCGCGATGCGGAAGTTGAGATGACGCGCCGAGGCTTCGAAGGCGCGCAGCGCATTCAATGGCGGCAGGCTGAGGAAGGCTTCGGGCATGCAGGAGTTTTTCTACAGGTTGATTTCAAGCATTCTGGTTCGAACCGGTGTGGAAAACCAGCTATATCGACGTTCAACTCCCGAAAACACCGTTTGCGGTGCCCGCCAACCCTGAGAGGAAAATCCGATGAGTGTAGAAAAAGTAGCTGTGGTGGTGGCCGGCGGCAGCGGCATGGGTGCGGCGGCGGCCAAGCGGCTGGCGGCGGACGGCTTCAAGGTCGCCATCCTTTCGTCTTCCGGAAAAGGCGAGGCGCTGGCTGGGGAATTGGGCGGGCTCGGCGTCACCGGCTCCAACCAATCCAATGAAGATCTGCAGCGCCTCGTCGACCTGACGCTGGAGCGCTTTGGCCGCATCGACGTGCTGGTCAACAGCGGCGGCCACGGGCCGCGCGCGCCGATCCTCGAAATCACCGACGAGCAATGGCACACCGGCATGGATGTCTATCTGCTGAACGTCATCCGTCCGGTGCGCATCGTGGCGCCGCAGATGGTCAAGCAGAAGGGCGGCGCCATCATCAACATCTCGACCGCCTGGGTGGTCGAGCCGAGCCCGATGTTCCCGACGTCCGCCGTGTTCCGCGCCGGGCTTGCCGCCTACACCAAGATCTTCGCCAACACCTATGCCGCTGACAATGTACGCATGAACAATGTGCTGCCCGGCTGGATCGACAGCCTGCCGGCCACCGAGGAGCGCCGCGACAGCGTGCCGATGCAGCGCTACGGCACCTCGGAAGAGATCGCCGCGACCATCGCCTTCCTGGCTTCGGAAGGCGCCGGCTATATCACCGGCCAGAACATCCGGGTCGACGGCGGCATTATCCGCGCTATTTGAGGGCGTCGATCGGGAGGGGGACTCCGGCATCTCACCCCAAGGAGCAAAGAATGCGGCTTTTGATACTCGGCACCGGCTGGATGGCGCAGGAACATGCGCGGCGCTTCATCGCCATCGACGGCGTCGACATTGTCGGCGCGGTCGATGTCGATCCGGCCCGGGTCGGCGAGTTCGCCGACAGCTTTGACATTCCCAACCGCTTTACCGCGCTGGATGAGGCGCTGGCATGGGGCGAGTTCGACGCGGTGGCCAATGTCACGCCCGACCGCATCCATCACCCGACCACCATGACGCTGATCGCCGCCGGCAAGCCGGTGTTGTGCGAGAAGCCGCTGGCCGAAAACTTCGGCAAGGCGACCGAGATGGCCGACGCCGCCGAGGCCGCCGGCATCGTCAACATGGTGAACCTGACCTATCGCAACGTCGCCGCGCTGCAGAAGGCTCGCCAGATGGTGCAGGCGGGCGAGATCGGCATGGTCAGGCATGTCGAGGCGTCCTATCTGCAAAGTTGGCTGGTGTCGAAATTCTGGGGCGACTGGCGCACCGATCCGAAATGGCTGTGGCGCCTGTCGCGCGGCCACGGCTCGAATGGCGTGCTTGGCGATGTCGGCATCCACATCCTCGATTTCGCCAGCTATGGCGCCGCGGTCGACATCGACCATGTCTTCTGCCGGCTGCGCGCCTTCGACAAGGCGCCCGGCAACCGCATCGGCGACTACGGGCTCGACGCCAATGACAGCTTCGCCATGACGCTGGACTTTTCCAACGGCGCCTTCGGCGTGGTGCATGCCAGCCGCTGGGCGACAGGCCATCTCAACGAGCTGCGTCTGCGCATCTATGGCGAGAAGGGGGGCATCGAAGTGGTGCACAATCTCGATGGTTCGACGCTCAAGGCCTGCATCGGCGAAAACGTCGAGAACGCTATATGGGAAGAGCTCGACGCCGGCACGGTGCCGACCAACTACCAGCGTTTCACTGACGCAGTGCGATCCGGCGTGCAAGCCGAACCGTCCTTCCGCCATGCCGCCGAATTGCAGCAGGTGCTGGATCTGGCAGTGGTATCGGACGAGAAGCGCGCGGAGCTGCGGGCGAGTGCGGAAACGCGGTGAGCTGGGGCGAAGCGGCGGAGAGCGCGGGCGCCAGCGGTCGAGATAGCACTGCCGCCAACTTCGGATTGGAGGCTGCGCCAGTCAGGGGCCGGTCACGAGCGAAAAAACCAGTTTCTGCAAATTGCCGCCATCGCCGAATTCGACGCGGTCGAAATCTCGGCTTGCCTGCACACGCGCCTTCGAAATCGCGTCGAGCCGCTTGACCACCTCGGCCCTTGTCTTGCTGCATTTGGGATCGTCGGCGACGGTCAGGCCGTCCGTAGCGGCTTGGATATCGTGGACCATCTGGACCATGCTGGCGCCATGCACCTTCTCATGGGCGGCGACGCCGGCGATGAAGGTTTCCCAGTTCTTCTGGACGGCGGGCGGCAGGGAGCCGGAGGGTTTTGGCAAGGTGTAGGTGACGATCAGCTTCGGCCGCCCGGCCGTCAGCACGCAGTCCTTGCCCCTGGGCCGGTAGTCCCTTAACCCCCAGGTCAGCTTGAAATTGGTGTAGGCGATGGCACGGGCAATGCCGAGCTTTGGCCCTTTCTCGCCGATCGAGCGGTAGAGTTCGGCGCCGGACCGGCCCGAGATCGCGTAGGGCTCGATCTTCTCGACCGGCTTCCACTCGGCATGAGCGGTGAGCGGCGAGGCCAGCAGGGCGGCAAAGGACAGACACAGGCGAACGCAGGCTTTCAATCCAACTCTCCGCGAAACAGGACTGGTTGCCGCAACGGGCATGCCATCGGATCGCTTTTCCTATATGCTGCCGACGGGCGCTGCAAATGCCCTGGAGGCAGTCAATTGGGGGGAGTCATGAGAGCTGGACATCTCGTCGTCGTCGGTGCGGTTGCGGTCCTGCAGGCCGCGCAGCCGGCGTTTGCCGCGTCGTGCGGTGGCTGGAGCGCCAAGATGGAGGAAGACGAGGGCGGCAGCGTGCTGACCGCCTCGGTCTGCGGCGGGCCGAAAGGCGATGCGCATCTGATGCTGACCTGTTTCGACACGCCGGTGCTGAGCTACGATCTCGGTGCCACCGGCCAGCAACTGGAGCCTGGCATCAGCGGTTCGTTCGCGTTCAAGGCCGACGGCAAGACGGTAACGAAGACGCTGCAGCTGGAGGCCATGTACAACTACTTCGTGGTCAATCTGGCGAAAGCCGATCCGCTGCTCGACCTGCTGCGCGGGAAGGGCGATGTGTCGGTCAGTTCAGCCAAATATGGCGAGATCAGCTTTCCGCTGAAGGGCTCCAGTGCGGCCATCGGCAAGGTGCTGGCGCAGTGCGGCAAGGCCGGGCCAGCGGAGGGGGATTGAGGGGCTCTACAGTTCGATGCCGGCGCACCAATGAGGCGGTTCTCGTTGGCTCACCGGGCTTGCTGCCGAACCACCCCACCCAGTCGCACCGTCGCGGCCATCAACTCCTCGTCCGAAAACCCCGAAAAACCCAGCACCAGACCTTGCCGGGGCGCCCCGCCGATGAACATTGAGGACAAGGCCCTGGCGCCGACACCCGCCGCCTTCGCCGCCTCGACGATCGCGGTGTCCGGCCCGGCGTCCTTCAGCGTCGCCATCAAATGCAGCCCCTGTTCGGGCACGGTTACTTCGAGGGCATCGCCGCAATGCGCCTCGAGGCCGGCGACCAGGACGTCGCGCGCGGCCTGGACGCGGCGGCGCACGCGCCGGAGATGCGCGGCGAAATGGCCTTCGTTCAACAGGTCGGTCAGCGCGCCTTCGGCCAGCGTCGAGGGGAAGCGGTCGGAGCGCGCCCTGACCGCCATCACGGCATCGAGCAGCGCTTCGGGCACCACGACATAGCCGATGCGCAGGCCGGGGAAGAGGATTTTCGAGAAGGTGCCGAGATAGGCGACACGGTCTGAACCGTCCATGCCCTGCAGCGAGGTCAGCGGTGGGCCGGCATAGCGGAACTCGCTGTCGTAGTCGTCCTCGATGATCCAGGCATCGTTGCGCCGCGCCCAGTCGAGCAAAGCGAGACGGCGGCGCATCGTCATCGTCACGCCGAGCGGATATTGATGCGAGGGCGTGACATAGGCCGCGCGCGCCTTGGAGCACAGGCTTTCGCCGATCTCGGGATCGAGCCCTTCCGCGTCGACCGGTACCCCAAAAACCCTGGCGCCGCTGCCGGCCAGCACGGCCTGCGCCATCGGGTAACAGGGGTTTTCGATCCAGACGGCATCGCCGGGGCTGAGCGCGGCGCGCACCAGAAGATCCAGCCCCTGCTGCGTGCCCGAAGTCAGCACGATCTGGCCGGCGTCGCAGCGCACGCCGCGTGCGGTCCTGAGATAGGTGGCAATTGCCGTGCGCAGCGGCAGGCCGCCACGGGGATCGCCATAGCGGAAATGCTCCGGCCCGGGGCGAGCGAGGTGGCGCGACAGAAGGATGCGAAACAAATCAAGCGTGCGCGGATCGGACACCGCCACGCCAAGGCCGCAGGGCAGCGAGGTGGCTGCGTCGATCTCCGGCGGACGCGCCTTGACCAGTGTTGTCGGCAGATGCGGCACGTCAGGCGCGACGAAGGTTCCGGCACCGATCCTGGCGACGGCGAAGCCTTCCGAGACCAGGATTTCAAAACAGGCAACCGCCGCCGAACGCGACACGCCGAAGCGCTGTGCGAGATCCCGGGTGGTCGGCAATTTGGCCCCGGCGGCCAGCGCGCCGGTCTCGATCAGCCGCCTGAGCGCCGCATAAAGCTCGCGGCTGCGCGGGCCGTCGCCCGGCAGGACCGGGATCAGCGCCGACCAATCCGGCAAATTGGTCTGTTTTTTCTTCATCGGATTGGTTCTTTTATCAACCAATGTCATGGCGCATGGTTGGCAGACAACAACCAAGGATGCAAGCCGTGAACGACACGCCAGCCAGCTTTCCGACCACCAGCCGCAACCGCGTCAAGCGCCTGCACGAGCGCGGCAGCTACGACCATGCGGCAGTCTTCGCGGTGCTGGATGCCGGGCTTCTGTGCCATGTCGCCTATACGTTCGACGGCCAGCCCTATTGCACGCCGACCATCCACTGGCGCGAGGACGACATGCTCTACTGGCACGGCTCGTCGGCCAGCCGCATGCTGCGCTATCTGCGCGGCGGCACGCCGGCGTGTCTGACGGTGTCGCATCTCGACGGGCTGGTGCTGGCGCGCTCGGGCTTCAACCATTCCGCCAATTACCGCTCGGCGATGTGTTTCGGCACGGCGCGGATCATCGACGAACCTGATGAGAAACTGAAGGCGCTGGCCGGAGTCGTCGACCGCTTCTATCCCGGCCGGAGCGAGACCTTGCGGCCGATCTCGGTGCAGGAGGCCAAGGCGACGATGGTGATCGGCATGCGCATCGAGGAGGCGTCGGCCAAAGTGCGCGCCAAGGGCGTCGGCGACGACGAGGAGGATTACGGGCATCCGGTGTGGGCCGGCGTCATCCCGGTGCGGATGGTGGTCGGCGCCACCGAGCCGTGTCCGAGGCTGCTGCCCGGTGTGGAGCGGCCGCAGAATCTGGCTAGATATGCCGAGGGTGCGAGACTTGATGACGCGCTGACGCAGGCGCAGCTGGCGTATGAGGGCGAAGTTTAGCCAGCGCCTAGTGGGAGCGTATTCAAATCTTGCCGCTGCCGCCGCCTCGCGATATCTCGACACCATGATCACCTTCCGCCGTGCGCAGGCCTCCGACCTGCCTGATATCGTCGCGATGCTGGCCGACGATCCGCTTGGCGCCGGCCGCGAGGACGCTTCCTTGCCGCTGGCGCAAGGCTATGTCGATGCTTTCAACGCCATCGACGCCGATCCCAGTCAACTGCTGGCGGTGGCTGTCGAGGGCGGCGAGGTGATTGGCACCTTGCAGATTTCTTTCCTTGCCGGGCTCTCGCGCAAGGGCGCGTGGCGCGGGCAGATCGAGGCGGTTCGGGTTGCCGGCCACCGGCGCTCGGGGGGCGTCGGCAGGCTGATGATCGAATGGGCGATCGATGCGTGCCGGGTGCGCGGCTGCGGCCTCGTCCAGTTGACCACCGACAGGTCGCGCGCTGACGCGCACCGCTTCTATGAGAGCCTCGGCTTCACCGGCAGCCATCTCGGCTATAAGAGAACCTTGTAGTTTCCCGCCCCGTCCCGCCCGGACAGCGGCTGGCGCATAGCGGACGGCTTTCAGCCCTATTCAAAGCGCCGGCAAAGACTGATATAGGTCAGCCAAGTTGACCTATATTGCAGCGTCTGGGGAGGCGTGTCGTGACCCTTATGAATCTGTTGGCTTCGCGCTCGTCGCGCATGAAAGCGTCGGAAATCCGCGAACTCTTGAAGCTGCTCGACCAGCCCGACATCATCTCGTTTGCTGGCGGCATTCCCGACCCGGCGCTGTTCCCGGCCGAGGCGATCCGCGACGCCTATGCTTCGGTGCTGGGCGGCGCCGAGGCGGGTGCGGCGCTGCAGTACCAGGTCTCGGAAGGCTATCTGCCGTTGCGGCGCTGGCTCGCCGGGCAGATGGGCAAGCTTGGCGTCGCCTGTGACGAGGCCAATATCTTCATCACCTCCGGCTCGCAGCAGGCGCTGGATTATCTCGGCAAACTGTTCCTGTCGCCGGGCGATACCGCGCTGGTGACGTGGCCGACCTATCTGGGCGCGCTGCAGGCTTTCAACGCCTATGAGCCTCGCTACGACCGCCTGACCCCGGCCGGCGGCAACATGACGCCCGATGCTTATCGCGCGGCGGCGGCTGCAAATGGCGGCAAGGCCAAATTCGCCTATCTGGTGCCGGATTTCGCCAACCCGACCGGCAACACGCTGAACCGTGAGCAGCGCGAGGCGGTGCTCGACCTCGCCGGCGAACTCGACATCGCCGTCATCGAGGATGCCGCCTATCGCGCGCTGCGCTATGACGGCGAAGGCGAGCCGCCGATCCTGGCGCTCGACTGCATCAGGTCCGGCGGTATCGACAAGGCGCGCACGCTCTATTGCGGCTCGTTCTCGAAGATCCTGTCGCCGGGCATGCGGGTCGGTTGGGTGTGCGCGCCGCGCCAAATCGTCGAGAAGCTGGTGCTGATGAAGCAGGCCTCCGACCTGCACAGCCCGTCGATCAACCAGGTGGTGATGCATCGCGTCGCCGAAGCCGTGTTCGACGGCCAGGTAGAAAAACTCATCGGCGCCTATCGCGAGCGCCGCGACGGGCTGCTCTCTGCACTGGAAGCCCACATGCCGGAAGGCGTGACCTGGAGCCATCCGGAAGGCGGCATGTTCGTCTGGGTGACGCTGCCGGAAGGGGCCGACGCCACCGAGCTTCTGGCGCGGGCGGTCAAGGAGGCGCGGGTGGCCTTCGTGCCGGGCAGCGCGTTTTATGCCGACGGCACCGGGCGCAACACGCTGCGGCTGTCTTTCACGCTCGCCGACCGGCGCGCGGTGAGCGAAGGCATTCCCAGGCTAGCCGCCATCCTGAAGGGATAGGCCGGCGCCGGAAGCCGGCTTTGCCTCCGCCATTACAGTCACCAGCCGCTCAAGCTTTGAAAGCCTGGTGCGAGCGAGCTTGCGGACCGGCTTTTCGACACCTTCTTCGCCGTTTTCGACGACGAAGACCAACGTCATGAAATCGAGCATGAACTCATCTATGGCTGCCGCGACCTCGTGCGACCTGCCCTTGAACCGGCGCAGCAGAGCGGTTGCTTCCTCGATATCGTCGACACCGGCGCTGTCGACAAGCGCTTCGAGCCTCTGAAAACAATCCAATCGCAATTCCTCCCACCGCGCCACCAAACCCGGTTGCGAGCGGAAAGTTCCAAACTGAGAGTGGTCTCGCGAAAGAAATCGCCTCCACCGCTCGAATTCCGCGGTTTCGACCGGCCATCGGCAATTTTTTGTTCGGGTGGAACCTCCGCGGCCAACAAAGGTTCTTACTAGGTCTGATCCCCCCTCAGACCTCTGAAGGCTAGACATGCTTTCCAAAGGCCCGCTGGATCCCCTCCCAGCGGGCCTTTTGTTTGCTGGACGGAAGGAGTATCCGCATTGACGACGCCCTGTCCGAACCTAAATTCGAACCCACACGAGGAGGCGTTTTCATGGAAACCCAGGAATTGCATCGCGGCCGGCTCATCGACCACATCCAACTGGTGGTCAGGGACCTTGCGGCCAGCCGGCGTTTCTACGAGGCGGTCCTGCAGGCGCTCGATGCCCCGATTGGCGGCAGCGGCGCCGACTTTTTCTGGGCCGACGAGCTGTTTGTCTCCACTGCCGACAGCCGGGCCGCACAGGGAAAACTCACCGGCCGCCATCACTTGGCTTTCCAGGCAAGGGACCACGCCATGGTCGACGCCTTCTACAAGGCCGGGCTGGCGGCTGGCGGCACGGACAATGGCGCACCGGGCGAACGGCCCTATCACCCCGGCTATTACGCCGCCTTCCTGCTCGATCCCGACGGCAACAACATCGAGGCCGTCCATCACGGCCCGCATAGTCGCAGCGCCGCTTCGGTGAAGATCACCTTCTAAGCTGCCGATATTCAGCCGGCCGGGATCGCGGCCGCATGGGGCGATGCTGGAGAGAGAGGCTGCTTTGCGTTGCCAGATTGGTGGCCACGATGCTAACCGTGCGAATGGCGAGCGGGAATCGGTATCGAAGCAACGCGCGCTGCAAAATCCTCAATAAAACTCCCCTTACCCCCGTGGAGATATATTTTTTATGCAAAACCCAACAAGGGCGATCTGTGGCGCCACGCTTTTATTTGCGATCGGCGCCGTTGGCCTCAGAAGTATATCACCTTTTGCTTATGTTTCATCGGCGCAGGCGCAGGAGGAATATCTTCCGACCCAGAAGGATTTTGTCGGCAAATGGAAACTGAACGGTGGGGCCATCCGGCCGCCGCGCGATATGAAGGATGCGCCGACACCGGAACAGGAAGCGGCCGCCAATGAATTCCAGCAGACGGTGACCGCGTTTTACGGCGCGTTCGACTATCTGGAGATCACGGCGGACGGCCGCTACAATTTTCATCAGCCGGGTGATCCGACGTCGGGGCCTTGCGTCTGGTGCGGAACCTGGTCCTTCAGCAAGAGTTCGGCGTGGCTCAAGCTGGAGACGGGGCCCCGGCTGGATATCTACGCCAAGGACGGCGACATGCAGATGACCTACACTGTCGAACCCGACGAAAAATCGAAATATGCATGGCTGGTATTCGGTTGGGCGAAGGCCGAGTAGGCGGCGAGGGGGCTAGTACCTCTGCAGGTTGACGGGTCGCTTGCGTTGAGGCGTCGCTTGCCTTGGTGATTTGGCGGAACGCCCATGACTCGTCATCCACGGGCGGAGCAAGGAGCGTAGCGACGCGGCGCAGACCCGAGGATCCATGCCGCGACTTCCGAGTGCGCGCCACGGTGCAGAATTCCGCTCCGCTGCACTCTATGGTTAAGCTCGCGGCATGGATCCTCGGGTCTCCGCGACGGAGCTTCGCTCCTGCTCCGCCCGTGGATGACGAAGGCGGGGAGGCTCCGGCCGTATGTCGGTGAAGGTCGACCGAACAGAGGATGACATCCTCTTGCAGCGCTACCCGAGCGAATTTCGAAACGGGCGCCCTAAGCGGCTTTTCATCCATCTCGTATCCTCGTATACGAGAGGGAGCCAGCCGCCCGAGGAGACCGCATGAACCCGCTGCCTGAAACCGTGCCGTTTTTCAGCCAGTGGGAGACGCCCGACCTGACGCTGGACGTCCTCGCCGACGGCGCGGATGTTGCGCTCAGGCGCGATCCGCTGTGGCGGGGGTCGGGCGCGGAAACTCTCGATGAGTATGCGGTCTGGGCGGCCAACATCTGCGGCATGGCGTGCCTGAAGATGATCTTGGCAAGCCGCGGCGAGATCGTGCCGACGATCGAGCTTGCCAGGCGCTGCACCGTATATGGCGGCTATGTCATCAACGGGGGATCGATCAAGGGGCTGATCTACGCGCCCTTCGTCAGCTTCGTGAAAGAGGTTTTTGGACTCCGGGCCGAGGTGGTGACCAATGTCGCGACGGCGGAGATTCCGGCGATCATGCAGCGGACGCGCTTCTTCATCGCGTCGGTCAGCAGTTCGATCCGCTGGCCCGAGCGCGAGCCGCCCTCGAAGGGCGGTCATCTGGTGCTGGTCACGGCGGCATCCAACCAGGGTTTCCGCTTCCACAACCCGTCCGGCCATGACCCCGCCACACAGGCAGACGCAGTGTTGGCGCCAGCCGATTTCGATCGCTTCTTCGCCAATCGCGGCATTGCCGTCGCCATTTGATTTTTTGACAGTCGAGGGATTTCGATGACCGGTAAGACAAGAGTGGCCATCCTCTATGGCGGGCGTTCGGCCGAGCATGACGTGTCGCGCCTGTCGGCCGCCAATGTGCTGAAGGCGATCGACCGGACGCGCTACGACATCGTGCCGATCGCTATTTCGCGAAGCGGCAGATGGCTGCTGCAACAACTTGATGACGCGGCAGGGGCGCCGGCATCCGAAGACGGCCCGGAGGTTGCATTGTTGCCCGGCGGCAAGGGCCGGCTGGCTGCCGTGTCGCGGGATGGTACGCAGCCTGACCTGCCCCCCATCGACGTCGTGTTCCCGGTGCTGCACGGGCCGTTCGGCGAGGACGGCTCGGTGCAGGGCTATGCCGAGGTCGCCGATGTCGCCTATGTCGGCTGCGGCATCCTCGCCTCGGCCGCCGCCATGGACAAGGATGTCGCCAAGCGGCTGATGCGCGAGGCGGGATTGGCGGTTGCCCGCTCCGTCACCGTGCATCGAAACGGCAAGCATTCCTTCCAGGAGATTGCCGGGATGCTCAGCCTGCCGTTCTTCGCCAAGCCGGCGCGCCAGGGCTCGTCCTTCGGGGTCAGCAAGGTGAATGACAGGGACGGCTTCGAGCAGGCCATCGACACGGCTTTCCGCTACGACGGCAAAGTGTTGATCGAGGAATTCGTCGAGGGCCGCGAGATCGAGTTCTCGGTGCTGGAGCGCGCCGACGGGTCGCTGACGGTGTCGCTGCCCGGCGAGATCATTCCGGCCGGCAAGCACGGCTTCTACACCTATGAGGCCAAATATCTCGATGCCGACGGCGCGCTGGTCAAGGTGCCCGCCGATATCCCGGCCGATGTGGCTGAGAAGGCCAGGGATATGGCGCGGCGGGCATTCCAGGCGCTTGGCTGCGAAGCCATGGCGCGCGTCGATTTCTTCCTGCGCGCCGATGGCAGCCTGCTCGTCAACGAGGTCAACACCATTCCCGGATTCACCGACATCTCGATGTACGCCAAGGCGCTGGCGGCATCAGGCATCGGCTACAGCCAAACCATCGACGTGCTGATCGAGCACGCGCTGGCCAGGCATGCGGCGCGCTGATCCGAACGAGCGAGCCTGACTTCCATTCCGCGCGTTGAGAGCGGCCGACGCGGGCCGGATCATTGCCTGTTGAGTGAGGTGTATTTCACCGTTGGCTAAAGTTGCACGTCGGCTCTATATGCCCGATCATGGCATTTGGCAGGGAGGCATCACGTGGCCAATCGTCGAAACGGCACGGCGTCTCCGGCTGATGGGCCGGGGGACGCCCTTTCAGCGGCCGCGCTTCATCCGCGAACCTCATTGCCAAATGTGGCGGCCATCGTCACGACAGTGGCGGCACTGTATTTCGGGCGCGAGGTTTTCCTGCCGATCGCGATCGCGCTGCTGCTGACCTTCGCCCTGGCGCCGCTTGTCTCAGCTCTTAAAAAGGTCGGTATCCCCCGAATTGCCGCCGTCATTGCCAGCGTGCTCGGCGCTTTCGCGGCCCTTGGCCTGTTCTCCTTCATCGTCGCCACGCAGGTCAGCGAACTGGCGCAGAACATCCCAGTCTACCAGACCAACATCCTGACCAAGATCCGCTCGCTCAAGGAAACCGGGGTGGGGGGCGGGATCCTTGCCAGACTGAGCAAGGTGGTCGAGCGGGTCGGCCAGGAGATCGACAGGCAGGACTCCTCGCTGCCGGCTGCCACCCCGGAAAAGCCGCCGCGCGAGCCGGTGCCGGTCGAGATCGTCGCGCGCGAAAGGCCGCTCCAGGTCCTGCAGAACATCGTCGGGCCGCTGATCAGCCCGCTTGGGTCGGCCGGGCTGATCATCGTCGTCGTCATCTTCATGCTGCTCGAGCGGGAGGATCTGCGCGACCGCTTCATCCGGCTTGTCGGCTATGGCGACCTCCACCGCACCACCGAGGCGCTTCAGGATGCCGCCAAGCGGGTGGGCCGCTATCTCTTGATGCAATTGGTCGTCAACATCGTCTACGCCGTACCGATCGCGATCGGGCTCTGGGCCCTCGGTATTCCCAATGCGCTGCTGTGGGGGCTGCTGGCGCTGGCGCTGCGTTTCGTGCCCTATATCGGCCCCATCATAGGCATGCTTTTGCCGCTGTTCCTGGCGCTGGCCGTTGCGCCGGGCTGGTCGCTCGTGCTGTGGACGGCCGCCCTGTTCGTGGTGATGGAGCTGATCACCGGCAATGTCATCGAACCCTGGCTCTACGGTTCGCGGACAGGACTGTCGCCGCTGGCGATCATCGTCGCGGCGATTTTCTGGACGTGGCTTTGGGGGCCGCTCGGGCTGATCCTGTCGACACCGCTCACCGTCTGCCTGGTGGTGCTGGGCAGACACGTGCCGCAGTTTGAATTCCTCGACGTTCTGTTCGGCAACGAGCCCGTGCTCGAACCCCATGCGCGCCTGTACCAGCGGCTGCTGGCCGGCGATCCGGAAGAAGCCACCGACCATGCCGAGGAGATGCTGGAGGAGAAATATCTGGTCGAATTCTACGACAAGGTTGCCATTCCGGCGCTTCTGCTGGGCGAACAAGACCGTGTGCGCGGCGTCATGGGCGATTTGCAAAGGCGGCAGGTGGCGGCCAGTGCCCTGATGCTGGTCGCCAATCTCGACGACAGCGCGCAGGAGGAGGCAGGTGAGGAGGAGGAGCCGCCCGTGGCCGCAGAGGCGAGCGACGATGGCGATCCCAACGGGGAGGACGAGACCGACCTGCCCGATGGCACCGATATGTCCGTGCTTTGCGCCGGTGGGCGTGGCGAGCTCGACGACGCCGCCGCCGCGATGCTGGCGCAGGTGCTGGAGGTCCAGGGCGCGACGGTATCGAAAGCCGGCTTTGCGGATATGGAGCCCGCCAGCATTCGCCGCCTTGAGCTCGAAACCGTCGACACCGTCGTGGTCGGATTCCTGAACCGGGATTCCGTCAAGCACGCCCGTTTCCTGGTTCGCCGGCTGAAGCGCGCGAAGGCCGCACTTCGGGTGGGAATCGTGTTCTGGTCGGAGGCCGCTGCTGAGGACAAGGAGACGGCCGACAAACTGGCCCGTGACATGAACGCGGATTTCGTGGCGCATGGCATGGTCGACGCCGTGCTGGGCGCGCTGTCAAACGAGCCGCCGGTCGCGCTCAAGCTTGTCGCCAAACGGCGCATGCGGCGACAGCGGGCCGCGTCCAAGAAGGTCACGGCAGCAGCGGCGGGTTAGGCCCTGCCTTCGCCTTCTTCGGCAATGTCGGGGACAAGCCAGGCACGAATTGCGGAAAATAGTTCAGACCGATGTCGATTTCCGGGAGGCCCATTCGTCTTGACGATAAGGAGCCGAAGAATTCACCCAATCAGGAACGATGCGATGACAATCACCATCACGGCATTTGAACGATCGCCCGATCGCGGCAAGGGACTGGCGCGCGATACGCGCGTTCGCTGGGCGCTCGAAGAAGCAGGGCAGCCTTATGAGGTTCGGTTTGTTTCCTTCGCGGAGATAAAGGCGCCTGGCCATCTGGCACTCCAGCCCTTTGGCCAGATCCCCACCTATGAGGAGGGTTCTCTCTCACTGTTCGAGACCGGCTCGATCATCCTTCATCTTGCCGAGCAGCACGCGGGCCTGCTGCCCGGCGATCGCGATGCCCGCGCGCGTGCGATCACCTGGATGTTTGCCGCACTTAACACAGTCGAGCCGCCGATCCTCGAATTAACGACGGCAAAGATATTCGAAGCTGACAAGCCCTGGAGCGAGGAGCGTTTGCCATTGGTGAAGGATCGTGTTCGCGCCTGTCTCGACAGGCTCTCGGCTCGCCTGAGCGCCGCCGAGTGGCTCGACGATGCATTCAGCGCGGGCGATCTGTTGATGGTATCGGTGCTGCTGCGACTAAGAATGTCGGGCATTTTGGACGAATATCAAAACCTTGCTGCCTATGTGGCGCGCGGTGAAGCTCGGCCCGCTTACATCAGGGCTTTCGCTGCGCAATTTGCGGTCAACGCCCCGAGCACGCTGGACAGGCATGGGGCGCGAACGCTCTGAGATGTTCGCAAAGCCAGGGATGATGCAGCGGATTGTAATTCTTGGAAATGCCGGAAGCGGCAAATGACCCTGGCGCGCAGATCCCAGACTTTTGCAGGCGGTGAGGAATGCTTGAAATTCGCCCAGCCCAAAAAGCCGACCGGCCAGCGATCGTGCAACTGTGGCACCAGGGCTGGCATGATGCCCATGCGCATCTGGTTCCGGCCGAAATCCTGGCGTACCGAACGCCCGCGCATTTTTCGCTGTGGCTGGAGCAATCCGCCGATGCATTCCATGTGGCGGCAGCCGATGAATTGCTTGGCTTCGTCTCCATCAACGGAGCGGAGCTGGTGAAACTCTATGTAAGCCCGCAAGCACGGGGAAGCGGGACCGCCCGCGATCTGCTGTTACGCGCCGAGCATCTCTTGTCCGAACAAGGCGTGGCGGAGGCCGAGCTTTTCTGCACGGCGGGAAATCTCCGCGCGCAGAGATTTTATGCCCGCGAAGGGTGGCGCTTGAGCCGCACCTTCGAAGACGCACTTTGGCTGCCGGACGATGTCGCCGGCAGGTTCACCGTGGAAACCCACTGCTATCGGAAGCATCTGGGCTTTCGGTAGCTTTGTCTATTCGGAACGACCTTGGCGAGACCGTCGCGGACGCTGGAGCAGGCACCCCTACCGATCGACCATCGCCATGCCCCGCTCGGTGTAGCGCGGGCCGGAGACTTTTCCCGGCGCAAGCGCTGCGTCGAGCGCGGCCATCTCGGCGGCATCGAGTTTGATGGCGGCGGCGGCGACGTTCTCTTCCAGGTATTTTGTGCGCTTAGTGCCGGGGATCGGCACGATGTCGATGCCAAAGCCGTCGCCCTTCGCCAGCAGCCAGGCCAGCGCGACCTGGCCGGGCTTGACGCCGCGGGCAGCGGCGATGTCGCTCACCTTGGCGGCCGCCTCGACATTGGCGTCGTAGTTTTCGCCCTGGTAGCGCGGGTCGTTGCGGCGATAATCGCCGTCGGGATAGTCTTCCGCGCGCTTGACCTGGCCGGTGAGAAAACCGCGGCCGAGCGGCGAGAACGGCACCAGGCCGATGCCGAGTTCGCCAAGCAGCGGGATGATCTCCGGCTCCAGATTGCGCTCCCACAGCGAATACTCGCTCTGCACGGCCGACACCGGATGCACGGCATGCGCCCGGCGGATGTCGGCCGCACCCGCCTCCGACAGGCCGAAGAAGCGCACCTTGCCTTGCGCGACGAGTTCGCCTACGGCCCCGGCGACATCCTCCATCGGCACCGCCGGGTCGACGCGATGCTGGTAGAGAAGGTCGATATGGTCGGTTCCGAGGCGGCCGAGCGAGGCTTCCACGACCTCTCGAATGTGTTCGGCCCGGCTGTCGGTTCCGACCTGCTTGCCGTTTTCGATGCGAAAGCCGAATTTGGTGGCGATCGTCACCTGGTCGCGCTTGCCCTTCAGCGCCCGGCCAAGCAGGGCTTCGTTGTCGTAAGGGCCATAGACCTCGGCGGTGTCGAGGAAGGTGCAGCCGAGTTCGATGGCACGGTGCAGCGTGGCGATGGATTCGGCCTCGTCGGCCGGGCCGTAGGACTGGCTCATGCCCATGCAGCCGAGGCCGATGGCCGAGACCTGCAGCCCCTGGCTGCCGAGCTTGCGTGTGTTCAGGGTCATGGTGGGGTCTCCAAGGAGGGAATGCCGCGACTATAGCAGCCGCATCGACATTGGCCGATCAATCGACACTCTATTCGATCAGGATGTGGGCTTCACGCGCGGCCTCGACGAGCGCCGCCCTGGCGACGTCGGGGGCGACATCGCCGCTCGTTGCCCGCCGGCAGGCGCGCAGCGCGGACTGATGCTTCGGGCTGCCTGCGTCACGCCAATGTGTGGTGAGCAAATCAATGGCCTGCTGTGTGTTGGACAGATGGTGGATGGAACCGGTGACGCCGACCGAAACCGCCACAGGCTTCGAGAACCATGCCGTTTGCATTGGAACCACCTCGATAGGGCTGAAGCGATAAACGCCTATGGCCGCTCAAAGGTTTCGTCGATGCCAATCAATCCGGTGTGAGAGTTGCCGATACCTCCCAATGGCATTGGGCGACCCATCTTGTGCGCGCGGCTCACATGTTCGAGGAGACGTCGCGGGTGGACGGTGTTTTGGGTTTGTGGGCGGCACGTTGCCGCGGCGCCTGATGGGCGGGGCGGGGTTTGACTGTGTTCACGACAGTGGGCGCCTGCGCCTTGCGGCGCTTGAGCCAGCTGGCTGACAGTTCGGCAAGGAGACTGCGCAAGCCTTTCACGACGTCCTCCTCTTGTAAGGGTGACAAGGTAATTTTCGTCGCCCCAACTTGTTCCGCCGGAAATCTTTCCGCGAAAAATAAAGGTTCTTGCCGGCGAAAGCGGCCGGGCATCACCTGCCGATATAGGCGGCCAGTTCGTCCGGCGTCCCATTCGGGAAGGCCTGTTTCAGAAAATCCAGGAACGCCGACACGCGCGCGCTGAGCAGCCGCCGGGAGGGGTAGAGCGTCCAAAGAGCGATCTCCGGGCCATCGATGTCCCCCCAATTCACCAGGGTGCCGTCAGCCAAATCGTGGCTCACCAGGGAAATTGGGAGACGTCCAACACCGACGCCGGCCCGCACCGCATCCCGCACCATGATCAGCGTCGACAGAGCAAGGACAGGCTCGACCGCAATCGTCGAGCGGCCACCATGGTCCTTTACGTGCCATGTCTGGCGTTCGCCTGTGCCGCGTGCAACGCCAGGAGCGGCCTGCCCACCGGTCGTACGAGGAAGGTCCGGGCTCGCCACAACGACCAGGCGGTCGCGGAGAAACGCTCGTCCGACCAGGCTTTCGTCGGGTTTCGGGTTGACCCGGATCACCAGGTCGTAACCTTCCTCGATCATGTCGACAGCCCTGTCCTCCGTCGTGACCTCAAGCCTCACCTCGGGATGCTTGAGGGTAAATCCCGCGGCGATCCTTCCCATCGCGGTCTGAGAAAAATGCAGAGGTGCGCTGATCCGCAGCCTGCCCTTGGGTCTTTGGCCGCCCGAGGCGATCTCGGCGGCCGTCTCGTCCAGCTCGGCGAGCAAGGTCCCCGTCCGCTCGAAGAGTGCTCGCCCTTCCTCGGTGAGCTTCAGGTTGCGCGCACCCCGTTCAAACAGGCGCACGTCAAGGCTGCTCTCCAAGTCTCCAACCCGCCGGGACAGCGTTGCCTTGGGCCGGCCGGTGGCCCTTGCCGCTTTGCCGAAACCCCCATGGCGGGCAACGAGGTTGAAATCGGTCAGGGCCAGAAGATCCATGAGTGTTCCACCAGTGAGACGGTACGTCTAAAATTTCGGCCTGTTTGACTGTTTGTGAGCCACACATATTGGGCCTGTCAAGCAACCCAACAGGAGAAATTCCATGACCATCCTTGTTACCGGCGCCACAGGCAATGTTGGCCGCCAAGTCGTCGAGCACCTCGTCAAGCGCGGCGCCGATGTCCGTGCTCTCGTCCGCGATCCGTCGAAAGCCAGCTTCCCGGCGGGCGTATCGGTCGCGCAAGGCGACTTTCTCGATGTCGATTCGCTGCGCAAAGCCATGTCCGGCGTTTCCACCCTGTTCCTCTTGAACGCCGTGGTGCCGGACGAATTCACCCAGGCTTTGGTCGCGCTGAACGTCGCCCGATCGGCGGGCATCGAGCGGATCGTCTATCTCTCGGTGATCCATGCGGACGTCTATGTGAACGTGCCGCATTTCGCCGGCAAATTCGGCGTCGAGCGAATGATCGAGCAGATGGGCTTCCAGGCTACGATCCTGCGCCCGGCCTACTTCATCCAGAACGACCTGATGATCGAAGACGTCATCACCGGCTACGGCACCTACACAATGCCGATCGGCACCAAGGGGCTCGCCATGGTCGACGTGCGTGATATCGCCGAAATCGCCGCTCTCGAGCTGCTGCGTCGGGAACGATCCGCAGGGCCGCTTGCGCTGGAGCGGATCAATCTCGTTGGTCCGCAGACACTGACCGGGACGGATATCGCGGCCATCTGGTCAGACGTGCTCGCACGCCCGATCAGCTACGGCGGCGACAATACCGAAGGTTTCGAGCAGAATCTCAAGCAGTTCCTGCCTGCCTGGATGGCGTACGACATGCGCTTGATGGGCGAGCGGTTCCTGACCGACGGCATGCTGCCCGAGGCCGGGGACGTCGAGCGGCTGACCGCGCTTCTGGGCCGCCCGCTGCGTCCCTATCGGGACTTCGCCTCACAAATCGCCGGCTCCGCCTGACGGAACAGCTCTCATCATCATCAGGGTACAGAAACAGCAGGGCGGCCTTTTGAGGAGGCCCCCTGACTGGCACGGGACAAATGCGCGTTCAGCCGGAACTGCCCTACTGCAGGGTTGCCGGACCAGGCCTGTCGAGTTGGGCGATCACGTGCTCGCCACCGTCGCCACCGAGCCCATCCACGAACAGACCAGCTACGCCGTCGAAATTGGTGAGCCCGTCGAATTCAATTGCGGCGCCAATCAACTGGGCTGCCTGGAAGACAAGGTATTCGACGTCCTCGAGGGCGACGTTTTCGGCCAGATTCCTGACCCTTACATGCTCCGCCACCGCCGTGATGCTGACGATGCCGGTCTTCCTGAAGGCGATCTGGACCGCTGAACGGACGTCATCGCGCAGTCGCGCCGAGTAATTATACCGCATCGAAACCTCCCGAAGGGAACGGTTTTCTGTTCAGATCGCACAATGCGGCAAAGACTTCGCCTTGGCAAGTCACGAATTAATAATACCCAAATAAATCAACCAGTTAGCATAGTTATGCAAGTGTGCGCCTTACGCCGAATACCCGTCAGGCTCATCATGAGCACGAGAAGCGGTTCACACATCGCGAGGTCTTGACGCGCTAGGAGCGGTTTCCTAATTATGAGGTAAATGAGTTGAATGCTCATTCGACGTAAACGTGGTCCAGAGCGAGGGAAGCGCGATGACTGAACTGGAACGCCCGGAACGGTTGCAGATCATGCTGACGTCAGACGAACTGGCGGCGCTGGAAAACTGGCGCTTCGACAAGCGCATGCCGAGCCGTTCGGCCGCCGTCAGGGAATTGCTGCGGCGCGGTCTTGCCGCGGATGGCTTCCTGACGGCGGAGCAAGGGGCGAAGTCGCAAGACTTCGGCATCCTGCCAACCGCCGACGGCAACGGCATTTCCGACGGCGGCAAGGAGTAGAGCGGTTCACCGCGCGTGGGCCGCCCTGGTCCCCGCAACGGTCGGCGGTCGCCGCGCGGTGCCGGCCGGCGTAGCGGACGATAACTCTCGATTCAGAGGATGTTTGTCGTCACTTCGACGACGATCGCGGCACCTTCCAGGCTGCCATTGGTGACGTGCACGACGCGCGATACCCGCAGATCCTGCGTGGTTCCGTCGATCGACAGCGCAACGCTTTCGCCAATCCGGGGAACCGCCTGGAAAACGGCGTCCGTGGCCTCCGGCCGGTTGTCGATCGATATGCGGCAGTTGACGGTCATGAGATGTCTCCTGTGTCGGCCCGGTGGTCAACGCGGGGTCCGCGAAATGGTTTCAGGAGGCCGGATGCAACTTAATGGCGCCCGGATCCGTAACGCAGTAATTGCTCCATTGTTCATCGTAACGGAGCAACAGGGCTCGCCGGGGAGGGCGTTGGGGCTGCCTCGGCGAGCTTGATCGCTTTGCCCGGGGGCGCTGCCTCACCGAGGTATGGAGACGAGTTTCGGCGCCCGCAATTCCCCGGCCATCCTTGCCGCCTGGAAAATTGTCATCAAAACCAGGATGGGCTCACCCTCGGTCGGGTTGATGGTCAGGACGACGCGGCCAAGCTCGTCGCTCATGCCGCAAGACCAGTCCTTGACGGCCATCACCTTTCTGGCGGCCATATGCATTCTCCTGCACAGGAGGTTCTCTGCGGGCTACGCCGTCTGGAGTTGGTCGGCAGAACCTTCGCGCGATATTGCAACCAGCCGAAATGCGGCAAATGCGGCCAATATCATGAAAACCGCCGTGATGTTCAGGGACATCGCCGATGCAAGGACGCCCCCGTCAAAGCAACTCAGTTCCATGTCGCTGCACCCCTTCGATCCACTGTCGGCCAGGATGATGATCCTGCTTCGAGTGAAATACAAGCGCGCGCTAATACGCTGAAGCCGGCTGGCCAGTCTGCGCGCAGCTTCGAACCAGCCGAACGCTTGGTTGCTTGCTGGTTCCCGCTCATGGGCTCGAACCACGATTCACGCCTTCAAAGGGCGCTGTCCTACCATTAGACGAAGCGGGAAAATGCAAGTTGCCCCCACCCCTAGCCGGTTCCCGCGCCGGGATCAACGCAATGCGGCGGCAAAGCCGACTGGAGGCGCGGTATCAGTCCGGAAAGCTGGTGACAGGTTCCTCGCAGCGGTAGACCGGGCAGCTGCCGTCACGGGTCGGGACATAGGCCGACATCGGCACCTCCGGCCAGTCGCATTCGTTGCCGAACTGCCTGACATAGCGGTCATAGGTGTTGGGGCCGGTGGTCAGCACCACGGCATGGCGGCTTTGGAGCAGTCGCCGAAGTTGGTCGCAACTCATCGTGCGGGTATCGGGCCTGGCTTCGGCGAGGCCGGTCGCGGCCAGCAGGATCGCTGCCGTCATCAAGGCAATTCGGCGCATCGGCATGGCTGTTCCCTCGAATGGATGTATTGGCCGAAACTCGCATCCCGGCGGGTGGTTCCGCAACCGCCGGCCGGCCGTCGGTGGCGGCGCAACCAAATGGTCCGTCGTGCATTGCTGGGGATGAATGGCAGGAAGCCCTACGAAACCCCGCAATGGCGTCCCGGAAACGGGGATCGCGAGGCCATGTGCTGTTCTTTTTGCGGCGGCCGCGACCACAGCTACGAGGACTGTCCGCAAAGGGATGCCGACGCCGATCCAGCACCGAATGCCCCTGACCCTCCCAAGCCGGACTGATCGGCACCGGTGTGCCGCACCGGCGATATTCGCTGCGCCCCACCGGCATTCGCACATCTGCCTGAGGTCCTCGACGCCGTCCGGCTACATCCTGACCTTGCCGGTGTTACCGATTTCCGGGCGGCTGTCGCTGACCGTTGCCGCCAGCATCTTCACATAGCTGACCACGGTGCCGGGACTGTCCCAATACTGGGCATCTTTCGGCGTCACTTTAAGCACGCGGATCGAAGGGTCATCGGCACTGTCCCACCAGGCCTTGGCCGGGGTCGACCACAACTCCCTGATCTTGGCGCGGTCGTTCGAAACCGCCGCCAGACCGCTGACGGAAACATATTTCTGGCCGCCTGAATCGGCGAAGGCGAGACCGACATTGGGCTCGGCTTCGATCTCGTCGTCCTTATGGCTGTCGACATCGGTGAGGAAGTAGATTGCGTTTTCGTCGCGCACCACATGCGCCGCCATGGGTCGCGAGCGGATGTCATCGCCTTCGCGGGTGGCCAGCATACAGAAACCGATCCTGTCCATCAGCTTCCAGACCCGGTCGAGATCGCCGTCGCTCATCGTGTGCCTCCTTATTGAGCCATCCATGGGGGTGTCGGGTGCAACTCGCGCAAGCGCGCAAGGTTCCAGTGCAAGGTCCAGTCATGAACTGCCCGGACTGTTCCTGGGAGGAATGTTGGGAGGCGATTGCAACCAAAACCCACCGCGGCGCATTGGTGGCCATGCGCGCAATCCGCGCATGAGGGAGAAGGGGTCGACAGTGACAGATTTGGCGGGCTTTGATGCCTTGATCGCCATTACCGCCGATGCGCGGCTGGCGGCGATTGTCGATTCGTCCTTCGACGCCATCGTCAGCAAGGATTTGAACAGCATCATCACCAGTTGGAACGCGGCGGCGCAACGCATGTTCGGCTACACCGTCGAAGAGGCCGTCGGCCGGTCCGTGCTCATGCTCATCCCCGATCATCTCAAGGACGAAGAGACCGACATCATCAGCCGGGTCCGCAAAGGCGAACTGCTGGCAAGCTATGAGACGATCCGCCGACGCAAGGACGGCGGCCTCATCGCCGTGTCGCTGACCATTTCGCCGATCAGGAACGCGTCGGGCGAGATCATCGGCGCCTCGAAGATCGCCCGCGACATCACCGCCAGCAAGGAGAGCGAGCGCCGGATCAGGCTTTTGCTCCGCGAGGTGAACCATCGCGTCAAGAACCAGTTCGCGGTGATCCTCTCGATGATCCGGGAGACCAGCAAACGCTCGACCGATCCGCGCGAGTTCGAGGAGTTGATTCGCTCCCGCATCATGGCGCTGTCGCGGTCGCACGATCTGCTGGTGAACTCGGAATGGGCCGGCGCCAGCCTCTTCGACCTCGCCCAGGAGCAGCTCAAGCCGTTCGGCCACGAGGCGCGGGTATCGCTGTCCGGACCGCTTTTGACCCTGCAGCCGAACGCCGTGCAAAATCTCGGCATGGCATTTCATGAGCTCGGCACCAACTCTTCAAAATATGGCGCGCTGGCGAGCGAGGCCGGGCGGCTCGAGATCACCTGGCGGATCGTCGAAGGCGTTTCGGACAAGCGGGAAATCCATCTGGTTTGGGACGAGACGATGCCGGTGCGTGAAGGAGAGCGGCCCGGGGGGCGGCAAGACGAAAGCACGCGCAAGGGTTTCGGCACCGTCGTCCTGCAACGGGTCGCGCCGCAATCGCTGAACGGCTTGGCGGTGCTGGATCGCAGCCCGGGCCATCTCAAATGGTCCCTGACGGCGCCCCTGGACTCGATCATCGTTCCGGAGCTCGGCGCCGACCTGCCCGAAACCTAGCTTCCTGAGCCCTTGAGGTCTGGTTCCATCAACCTCCCTTTGGCAGATGCGTTTTCAAAAGCGGCCGCATCCTTGCCGCACCTGGCCGTGGATTCAGGAACCGTGACCCGGTGGCCGCGTTGTGGCGTCAAGCTTTCGGAGGGGACATCATGGAACAGCTCGTCAAGGAATTCGGCCATTCCACCTACACCTCGTTTCCGGTCATCGCGGCGCGGCTGTTGCTGGCGACGCTCTATGGCGCGGTCATCGGTTTCGAGCGCGAATGGCGCAATCGCCCGGCCGGACTTCGCACGCATATTCTCGTCTGCGTCGCCACCGCCACCTTCGGCATCCTGACGGTCGAGATCGTGCACGCGCCGATGTTCGCGGGGGAATCGGTCAAGGTCGATCCGATCCGGGTGGTCGAGGCGGTGACCGCCGGGGTCGCTTTCCTCGCCGCCGGCTCGATCATGTTTTCGCGCGGCGAGGTGCATGGGCTGACGACCGGCGCCGGCATGTGGCTGGCGGGCGCGATCGGCGTCGCCTGCGGCCTGGGTCTTTGGCAAGTGGCCGGGTTCGGCACGCTGATCGTGCTGGTCGTTGCCGGCTTTCTGCGCCGGTTCGAACGCGGACCCGGCCTTGCCGCCGGTGATGAAGGCAGTCAGGCAAAGGCGGAGAAGGAGGGGGCTTCGGCCCGATCAAAGGAAGGGCGAAGGTAATTCCGGTCGCCGGGAAATGCCGTGACTGGTTTCACCGAAGAAGCCGGCCAGCAGATCGGCCGTGCGCGCCGGATTCTCTTCGGGAAAGAAGTGCCCGCCCGGCATCGCCTGGCCACGCACATCGTCGGCCCAGCCGCGCCACAGCGCCAGCGGCCCGCCTTCGCCGGCATACCAATCCGCCAAGGCGCCCTGACCGCTCCATAGCGCCAGCAGCGGGCAGCGGATGCGCCGGCCGGCTGCCTTGTCGGCATGGTCGTGCTCGCGGTCGAGCGTGGCTGCCGCCCGATATTCCTCGCAGATGGCATGGGCGTGGGCAGGCGCGCGCAAGGCCTCGATATAGGCCTGACGCACTTCGGCTGGAAACGCCGATGGCGGCGAGCCCCAGCCGTTGAGCGCATTGTCGACGATCGCCTCGACGGCGCCGGACAGGATCTTTTCCGGCAACGGCTCTGGTTGCGCCAGCAGCGACCATGGCCAATAGCCCAGCGCCAGCCTGGCGTCGGCCCGGTCCCAGGCATCGGCGGTCGGCACGATGTCGAGAACGGCGAGCCTGTCGATGCTGTCCCGATGATCGAGCGCCATGCGGTAGGCGACACGCCCGCCGCGATCATGACCGGCGACCATGAAGCTGCTGAAACCCAGCTTCTCCATCAGCCTCCTCATATCGGCGGCCATGGCACGCTTGGCATAGGGTGCGTGGTCCGGAGTGGACGTCGGACAGGAACTGCGGCCATAGCCGCGCAGGTCGGCGCAGACGACGCTGAACCGGCTGGCCAGAGCGGGGGCGATGTCGCGCCACATCAGATGCGTTTGCGGAAAGCCGTGCAGCAACAGCAGCGGTGGGCCGCCGCCGGCACGCAGGCAGTATATGCCGGCATCGCCAATGTCGATTTCCGTGCTTTGAAAACCTTCGAACATGACCGCCTCCGGCACGCGCAACGGCCGGCAAACGGGTTTGGTTGCAATGCCGCCCGGCGAGGCGGCCAACCTTTTTCTTCGACAGGCGTTGTCCCTGTGAAGGGAAGGTCGCCGCGGGCGGCCGTGAAAGAAAAGAAGGAGGCAGTGATGAGAACTCTCGCCATCATGCCACTAGGCCTCATGCTGGCGCTGGCAGTGCCGGCCGCGGCCCAGCAGCAGAACGACAGCCAGGCGCTGCAGGCCGACAAATGCAGGGCTCAGACCGAGCAAGGGGCAAAACAGCAGCCTGAACAGCAGGCCGATGACGGCAATTTGACCGCGAAGCTCAACGACTGCGGCGGCGTGCTGAAACCACCCCCGACGGGCGACCAGGGCATGGCGGCGCCCGCTCCCGACGAAGGCAAGACGCCGGTGATCAAGCCTGGTGAAGTGCCGCCCCAGCCGCCGAAACAATAAACGCCGGCTCGTTGGTATTATCGCGCAAGCTAATGGAACCTCGTTATCTTGGGAGCGTTTTTCTCACGACTTGAAATTTGGAGAGATTATCGTGAGAGATATTGCAGCCACTGCCACGTTGCTTGCCTCGATAGCGATCGTGATTGCCTTGATTCTGCTGGCGCCAAAGAGTTTTGGCTTCGAAACCTCTCACCCGATCGTACAGGGCGAGCTTCCGGCGGAATAATCGGATCGATTATTCGGATACGGAGTGATCAGGACCGATTTGCACGAAGCAGGCGAGGCACGATGCCCCGCCTGCCTTCTATTGAAACCGCTATTGCACCAAAACGCCGGAGTGGCTGCAGAGCGCTGCGAACGCTTCCTGTGCCTCGGCAGCACCTATCTTGGTTTCCAGGGCGGCTTCGACCTTCTCGCGCGCCGCCTGGTAGAACGGCCCGCGCTTGGCCTGCGGCCAGTCGATCAGGATTTCGCTGGCATCCTTGAGCGTGGCGACGTCGCGGATCGTATCCGACCCATGCGGCTTGATCCGCATCGGTGTGGGCAAAATGAGATCAGGCATGGCCCCTGTTCCAACTACTGGAGGAGTTTTGCTTCGCGCGCGGCGTCGATCATCGCCCGCATCGCTTTTTCCGCCGGCGTCCAGCCATCCAGCGCATCGCGGCAACTGCGCAACGCCGCCCGGTAGCGCCGTCCCTGGCCAGCCGGCCAGTCGCCGAGGCATTCCAGGCCTTCCCAGGCGCTGCGGATGATGCGCTCGCGCTCCGGCGCGAATTTCAACCTGATGGGGCGGGGAAACATCTTGTCGTTCAACGGTCGTCTCCATGATTGCCGCAAGTCGCTGGACGGCATGCGTGAGAGGCATCCGGTAACGTCGGCGGCAGGGCAGGGTTCCCTTTCCCGGAGATCAAATCTCAGCGTCGATGTCCGACAGCGATCTCGGCGTCGGCGCTTCGGCGTTGTGCGCCGCTGGGCGGTCATGCTCGAACTGTTCGGTCCCGGGCAGAGGGTGCAGCCAGGTCTCGCGCCTGGAGGTCCACAGTTCATATTCGGGCACGAGATCGGTCGGCGCGATGTCGAGGCTGCCGATCGCCACCTCGGCCTCGTTGTCGTCGACCCAGGCGACGCGGCCGCCGCAGGTCGGGCAAAAGCTGCGCGTGCCATAGGAGCTGACGAGGCCGGTGGTCTCGAAGGCCTCGCGCGGCCAGATGGCAAAGGCCGAATAGACCGAACCGCCGGCCTTCCGGCAATCCTTGCAGTGGCACAGGCCGACGCGCAACGGCGGGCCGTGAACCTCGAACTGCACGCCGCCGCACAGGCAGCTGCCGGTCCTGCGTATGGTGTCGGACATGACAACCTCCCTCAATGCGTGGCGCTGCGGGCCGGGTGGGACAGATGCTCGTCTGCCGTTTCGTTGGCCAGGATGAGAAACCGGGAAAAAGACATCCTGTTCACCGTACCACCAGGCCCGGTTGACACGGCCCGCAGCATCTTCAACGCCGTCCAGGCGAAATGGTTTCGGGCCTAAAGCGCGCCGCGCCCGAACGAGTTCAGACGACCCGCTTCATGCATGTCGTTCTCCCAAAACCGAGATCCACTTTTGGGCGACATGCGCTAGCCGCGGGCCGCCATATGGGCGTCGAGCTTCTTGCGCGAGGGTCCGTAGCGCTTGATGATGGTCTGTGCCTCGCTTGGCGGAATGCCGTATTTGCGGGCAAAGGCGGCAACCTCGTAGGGCTCTTCGCTCGAGACCTGCTTGCGGTCCTGCTTCGTCTTCGACTTGTCGTCAGCCATCTCAGGCCTCGCTTTCTGTTTTCGGGGAAACGCGCAACCTTCAGCGCCCGCGATCAACACGACATAACACAGATCGGCGCTGCCGGTTCCACTAGGCGACATGGCCAGGCTGCAACCGGCCTGTATCAGGCCGATGGCCGCATGAGGTCGGCGTCGGAAGCGTGGTCGCCGTCACATTCGGAGCATGCAGCGCTGAGGCCGGGGCAGCCGCGCCGGTGGGTGCCGGCAGGGCAGCAATGGCCGTTGGAACTCGTCCAGCGCGGGCATTCGAAGACTTGGCCAGCGCCACCGCAGCCGCTGCACTCCAGCGGCGCCGACCGCACGCTATGAGATATCGCCCCAAACCTGACGCTTGTACGCAAATTTCAGCCCACCCAAAATCGCTGCGCCGGCACGCCGGTGCATTAGCCCCGACTAACGATAGCACTTCCGTGATTACCAACAAGTTTCAATCGCGGGCGGCGCCGGAAGCCGTTCGGGCCGTCGTCAGGCCGGCTTCAGCCGCATCGCGGCGAGATACATGAGCGCCGAGGCGGCCTGCCCGCGGTCCCAGCCGGCGGCCTCGACCTTGCGGAGCAGGGCGGCAAACCGAAAATCGCTCTTTGCTGGCGCGGTGCGAGGCTTCGAAGCCTCCTTCGACCGCGGCAAGCGCCCTGTCGAGAAAAATTGGCCTGGCGTGTCGGACCTGGCGCCCGTCGCGCGTCCTAGGAGCGAGCAATCTGCAAAGCTGGAGAACGAGCATGTCGTCGCAAATCACTCAATCGCCGTGGCAGACCACGGCCCTTCTCATCGCCCGGCTGATCTTCGCCGGCGTCTTCCTGATGGCCGTGACCTTCAAGTTCATGGGCATGGACGCCACCGCCGGCTATATCGCCGCCGCCGGCTTTCCGTTTCCGCTGTTCCTGGCCTGGTGCGCGGCGATCCTGGAAGTCGCGCTGGTGCTGTGCTTCCTGACCGGCGCCTTCTTCTCGCAGGCGGCCCTTGTCGCCGCCGCCTATGTGCTGTTCCTCGCCCTGGCCTTCCACGGACCCAGCCACTGGGCCGGCAACCAGGCCGAGTTCGGCTTCTTCGTCGACCATTTTTCGTTCCTGGCCGGACTGCTGTTTGCGGCCGTGCATGGACCGGGCAAGGTGCTTTCGCTCAATTTGGGATGGCCGGGCAGGGCTTGAGGCGAGACCGACCGGCACCGCGCGAAGGACGCGCGCCGGGCCTGCCTTGGCACCCCCTCACAGCTGGTCGTTGTAGGGTTCCTTTATCTTGCCGACCATGCGGGCCAGCTTCGAAAAAGACGGCATCTCCGCCTCCGGCTGGCACTGGTTGGCGAGTTCCAGCAGCCGGATCGGAAAGTTGACGGCGTCGCGGCTGGACGCGGACATGCCTTCGGACCGCTCCTGGTTGGTTTCGCCTGCCTCGGTCTTGCGCAAGGCCAGGTCGATTTCCTCCGCCGTCAGCACCCCCTTTTGAACCAAGAGGCGGTTGATCGAGGCGACGGCCATCAACAGGCCTTCGAGTTGCAGGTTGGCGACATTCATGGCGATTGCTCCCGTGACTGGGGTTGAAACGCGCGAGCGGCATTTCCGCTCCAGAAAGGCTGCGGGCGAACGCCTATTCCTGCGTCAGCCGTTCGCCATATTCGCGCCACAGCGCCTTGACCTCCAGGCTGCCGAGGCTGCCGATCGAAACATCCCCACAGCTGATGGCGACGGCGCCGATGTCGTATTGGGGGTAGGCGTTGGCGACGAAACGGATGGCTTCGCCCAGCGAACGCACGCGGATGACCGGATCCGCCTGACCCTGGCCGGTGCTGCGCACGCCGGAAACCATGGCTGGTGCATGCCGCATCCTGAACACGGATGCCATGGCTGGTCTGTCCATCGTCCTCTCCCACAAGGCCGTGCGACGGGAATCATTCCATGAGCTTCGACGAATGATTTCACACCTGCCGGCTTGTGACCAGCCGCCGGCAAAAGCAGGGTTTTACGCGCTTTGCCAGCGTCGGTCAGGCCGGAATTGCGATCGATCTAGGAATTTTTTCTCAGAAAACGGTTGACGGGGTGAGTGCAGCTATGCTACATTTTTGTCCATGGTGCTGAGTTGCGCCGACGACCCGCCGCCGAGGCGGGTTTTTTGTTTCTGGGCTAGACATGTCGGCAGGACAGAGGGGGGCCCCAAGGAATGCCATCCTTCGCCCGATGACTCATTTCGCAATCCGAGAGACACTCATGACCCGCTACGCCACCATCATCACCGATGCTGACGACCAGGAAATCGTCAGCGCCATCGGCGAATTCGAAGGTGCTGCGCCGCAGCCAGGCCTGGGGCGTGTCGAGCAGGTCGCGCCCAGCGTAAAGATCGGCATGGTGCGGGATGCGGCCGGCGGGTTTGACCGAATTAGGAATTTTTTCTCAGAAAACGGTTGACGGGGTGAGTGCAGCTATGCTACATTTTTGTCCATGGTGCTGAGTTGCGCCAACGACCCGCCCCTGAGGCGGGTTTTTTGTTGCTGGGCTAGACATGTCGGCAGGACAGAGGGGGCGCCAAGGAATGCCATCCTTCGCCCGATGACTCATTTCGCAATCCGAGAGACACCCATGACCCGCTACGCCACCATCATCACCGATGCTGACGGCCAGGAAATCGTCAGCGCGATCGGCGAATTCGAAGGCATTGCGCCGCAGCCACGCCTGGGGCGTCTCGAGGAGGTCGCGCCCGGCGTAAAGATCGGCATGGTGCGGGACGACGCTGGCGAGTTCGGGTTCTCGCAGGCCGGCATCGCCGGGCACCTTGTCGGTCTGGTCATGGCGCGTCTCAGGGCGCGGGCCGGTCTGGCAAGGCCTGCCCCGGCGGCGAAGCCTGCCGACGCGGCAAAGCCAAAGCGCGTCCAGGGAGCCAAGAAGCGCACCAGGAAGAAATCCGCTCGTTCAAAGAAACCGGCCAGCCGGGCCAGATCGATGCCGAAGGCCGGCATTTCCGCTGCCGATGCCAACGCCGTGGATGGTCACGTCCGTGACTGACAAGACCGCCGCCGGGCCAACGCGCCGCAAGCCGGCAAAGCGCAAACCCGCCGCCAAAGCGGCCGCGCAAAAGCCGCGCCGCAAGCGCGCCAAGAAAACACTGGGCGACGATTTCCTGGCCGCCGTGCGGGCCGATTTCCGCGCCTATGGCGCCGGCGTGATCGCCCAGGTGCGAGCCGACAAGCCGGACCAGTATCTGAAGATCGTGCTGTCGGTGCTGCCCAAGGATTTCGATGCCACGATCAACCAAATGGACGGCCTGAGCGATGACGAGATCCGTAGCCGTATCCGCGCCCTCGAAGCCGTCGTCAAACCGTTCCTCGAAGAGCCCGGTGATGTCCGTGAAGATGGAATATCTGGTGCTACTGGCCGAACTGGACAGACGGCGCCGGACCAATCAATTGGCGGCCTATAGACCGTATGAACGCCAGGCCGAGTTTCACGCTGCAGGCGCGCAGAACCGCGAGCGCCTGTTCATGGCCGGCAACCAGCTCGGCAAGACCAGGGCAGGGGGCGCCGAATGGGCCATGCACCTGACCGGTCGTTATCCCCAGTGGTGGCAAGGCAAGGTTTTCGACACGGCCGTTCGGCTGTGGGCGGCCGGCGTCACCGGCGAAGGCACGCGTGACAATCCGCAGCGCGTGCTGGTCGGCCCGCCGCAGCAGCAGGCGGCCTGGGGCACCGGCATGATCCCGGCCGACGCCATTGTGCAGACCTTCATGGGCCGCGGCGCGCCGGGCGCGCTCGACAGCGTCGTGGTGCGCTGGGGTGGCGGCGGCGACGTGCAGGCCGATGAATCGGTGCTGTCGTTCAAGAGCTTCGAGAAGGGCCGCGAGAAATGGCAGGGCGAGACTTTGCACGGCGTCTGGTTCGACGAGGAACCGCCGCTCGACATCTATTCCGAAGGCCTGACCCGCACCAATGCGACGGGCGGCATCACCATCGTGACGTTCACGCCGCTGCTTGGGATGTCGGATGTGGTGCTGTTGTTTCTTTCGGCGGCGCAAGTGGAGGGCATGGCCAAAGGCAGCGGATGAAGACGTTCAAGGGTATTTGCTGCCCGCAAGCTGTCTGGCGCGGGCCTTGGGATCGGTTGCTTTCCGGGTTAGCGGTTGGCGCCATATCCTTTCATCACCCGTAATCTGGTTGTACCAGACATTGCATACTTTGTTTGGTGTGTCCGGGATACAAACTTCGCGTTGGAACCCTGAAGAATTGGCGTACATCTTGCAGGTTTTCTTACTCGTATCATACGGAACGTTCGATTGGCATGCCGACGCGCTCGCGGCAATGGCCACAACGATTGCTATGCGGATCATGTATCTCCCCCAATTGGCCAGCAGCTTTGCATTGATAAACAGTATTATCAATGGCGGTTACTCGTTCCAGCAAATAATTTAGGCAGACTGATATGTCCCGACACGTCACCTTCATGACCATCGACGATGCCGCGCACTACACGCCGCAGGAGCGCGCGGCGATCGTTGCCGCCTATCCCGCGCATGAGCGCGAGGCGCGGGCTCGGGGCATTCCGGTGCTGGGTTCCGGTCGCATCTTTCCGGTGGCCGAGGCGCTGATCGCCTGCGCGCCGTTCCGGCTGCCGCGCTACTGGCCAAGGCTCGGCGCGCTCGATTTTGGCTGGGACCACCCGTCGGCCGCCGTCGAGTTGGCCTGGGATACGGAAGCCGACGTCGTTTACGTAACCAAATCAGCGCGGGCCTCGCAGCAGACGCCGGCGATGCAGACGCTGACGCTGAAACCCTGGGGCGAATGGCTGCCCTTCGCCTGGCCGCGCGACGGCCGCCGCGAAACGCTGGAAGGGGCGGGCGTGGCGCTTGCCCGGCAATATTCCGCGCACGGGCTGAACATGCTGACCCGCCACGCGCAATTCCCCGACGGGTCCGTCTCGGTCGAAGCCGGGCTGATGGAGATGCTCGACCGCATGCAGAGCGGCCGCTTCAAGGTGTTTGCCACGCTCGCCGACTGGTTCGAGGAGTTTCGGCTTTTTCACCGCAGGGATGGCCAGGTTGTGAAGCTGCGAGACGATCTGATGGCGGCGACACGCTATGGCGTGATGATGCTGCGAGAGGCGGTGGTGGACCCGGCGGAGTTCAGGTCGGCGAGAAGGCCGGCGGAACAGAGCGATCCGCTGGGGGCTTTCAGGTGAAGTCGAAAGCGGCCGGACATCCGTTGTGGAATTAATCGAAACGGGAATACTTACTGGGCCGAGCACGCGCGTTTCGCGTAAAACTCGACCTATTTTGCGTTTTCATTGCGACTCAGTTCTAGTCCCGCACGGAGGGGCGAGTATGACTGCTGAAATCGCAATATTGAACAAAATGGCTGTTGCTCTTGCGACGGACAGCGCCGTTACCATTTCAGCCGGCAGCGAAGAGCAGAAGATCTATGACTCGGCTGACAAGCTATTCGATCTATGCGGCCCCACGCCGATTGGCGTGATGATCTATCACGGCATGCAGTTCATGCAGGCTCCGCTGCCGATGCTGATTGCAGACTACAGGCAGCGCTATCAAGAGTTCGATCGGCTTCCAGCCGCTGGGTTTGACCTTCTTCGGTTCCTCTGTGAATGGGGCGTGAAATCTCCAAAGAAGGTTCTTGAGGCTTCCCTATCGAACATGATCGAGCCGGTCCTGGACCGGATTAAGGGGCGTGTGCAGGAGAAGTTAGAAAAGTTGGTCAACGCGCCGCCGCTAGCTCAGCAAGACGATTTCATGAAAAATCTTCGGGCTGCTTTTGAAGAGTCGGTCGCATTGTTCGAGCGTGTTCTTGCAAAACGGCCGGACGGAAAATTCTTGGGTCCCGATGGCTCCAAAGGCCCTCCGGCCATTGGCGATACCGAGATGGCAGCCATGACTTCGATAGTGGCAGCGAATTTCCATGGCGAGTCCGAGGCAATGATAGCCCGACTTGTTGGTATCGCGAGGAATGCGGTCCTGAAAGATTGGCTGTCCGGAGGTGAGACAGGCGTCGTCGTGGCCGGGTTCGGAAAGAAGGATATCTTTCCGAGTCTTGCCTCATTCGAAATTGATGGCATGGCCTTCGGCCGCCTGAAATATATCGAAACGAACACGGTCGACATTGATCGTGACGGGGATCGTGCGCGCGTTATTCCGTTTGCCCAAAAAAAGATGGTTGAGCGCTTCCTTTACGGCCTTGACGAGGGCATTGAGCGCTACATCATGCAGTTCTGTATAAACACTGTGCCGTCTATCAGCACGCACATTTTGGCCAACCTTGAAATGAGCGAAGAGGATAAGGCGGCGCTGGGCGCTAAGGCAGAGGAGGCGCAGAACGCCTTTTTAGGCGAACTTGCAAATTCGACCTTCGCTGACATACGGTCGCAGTCAAAGTCCGCTATTGAAGATATGGTGGAATTTATGCCAAAGCCGGAGCTGGCCACGATGGCCGAGGCGTTGGTGAACCTGACGTCGATAAAGAGGAAGGTTTCGAGGGGGATGGAAACCGTCGGCGGCCCGATAGATGTGGCTGTCATATCCAGGCCCGATAGATGTGGCTGTCATATCCAGGGCAGACGGCTTCATCTGGGTCAAGCGAAAGCATTATTTCGTTCCTGAGTTGAACCCCAGGTACGCCAGTCGCGCTAAGCATCAACCATCTCGTAGGGAGAATAGTCATGAATCGCAGCCAGATCCACGACCCAATCGCCCGGCGAAAGCTCGATCACCTCGCCGATCGGCTGAATGAGCCAAACTCCCACGAACTGAATGCGGCAATCGATAAAACCAAAAAGAAGATTGCAGCGGCGTTTTCTGACGCAAAGAAGGTCCAAGCGACCTTCAAAGCCGCGCATTCGAAGGGGCAGCCGTCCGGCTGATCATCGCTCCGACACGCCTTGGTCATTGGGGCGGCAATAGCCCTTGCTGCAATCTCGTGGCTACTCCACGATCTTCCAATAAGAATCCTTGCGGATCACCTTGCCGTCGCGAAACGTGTAGAAGTCGCAGCCTCGAACTTCCTTTTTCACACCCTCGCGGGTGGTGCCGGTGAGGGTCCATTTCGACATGCCGGTCTCGGCAGCCTCGTCGGCAAAGTGCTCAGCCTTGCCGTAGTGGACATCGGGCAAGCCTTCGAAGCGTGTCGCCAGCGCGTCCCGTACGTTGCGCTTGCCCTCGCAACGGGTTCCCCAGGGCTCGGCTCCCCTCGGCATCTCCAGGACGCAGTCGTCGGCGAAGAACGCCATGATGCGATCGAGATTGTGCGCGTTGAAGGCATCGCATAGCTGCGTCAGTGTCGCTCGAATGTCCATTCGCCCGTCTCCTGGGTAGCCGTCGATGCCCGAAGTAGGTCACTGGCGACGGGGACGGTCAAGTGCGCAGGCCGCCGAGACGCCGCCCGGAAGCGAGAACTGCATTCTATTGCTCAGGCCTGCTCATGCCCCTTCGCATCATACCCGCGACGCTGCGCGACCTGTCCTACATCGCAGCCAATTTGCGCCCTGAGGACCGGGCCGAGATCGACTGCCAGCTCGACCATTGGTCGCCGGCGCTGCTGGCGCTGACAGCGCTGCAGGACTTTGCCTATGTCGCCGAGCTGGACGGCAATCCGGAGGCCGGCTTTGGCGCTGCCGAACAGCGCGGCGGCCTGTGGATCGCCTGGAGCTGGGGCACGCGCCGCATGAAGCGCTGCGTGCCTGGGATCACCGGGTTCTTTCACGCCGTGCTTGGGCCTCAGGTCGCGGCGCGGGACGCCTGGCGGGTCGAGGCGCGGGCGCTGGCCGCCAATGAACTGGCGCTGCGCTGGCTCGGTCGGCTCGGCGCGACGCAACGCTGCCTGTTGCCGGGTTACGGCCGCAACGGCGAAGACTTTTTCCTCTACGACTGGACAAGAACTTCTAATCTTGGAGAAGGCTGGAACCATGTGTCTGTTTCAAAAACCACCGGAACTGAAGCCGTTGCCGCCAACGCCGACGGCGCAGGACAAGGACGTGCAGGCGCGCGAGGCGGCATTGCGGGCTGAACTCGAACAGCGGAACGGCACCGCCGGCACCATCAAGACCGACCTCGCGCCAGGCAGCCTCACCGGCCAGCGCCGCGTGCTGCTGGGGCTATGACCATGACCGCGATGAAGCGCAGTTTCAGGAAGCGCGTGTGGGACTGGTGGGTGTGGCGACGGCATGCAAGGGTGATGAAAAGGCGGGGGTGATTAGCCGATCTCCCCCCTTGCGGGGGAGATGCCCGGCAGGGCAGAGGGGGGTGTGAAGGATCGCTACCCTTCCGCATATCTCACGCCCAGCCGAAGGCGCTTTGTGTTTGGCCGATAGGCCGAGGGACAGCACCCCCCCTCTGTCCTGCCGGACATCTCCCCCGCAAGGGGAGATTGGCAGCTTCAGCCCCTCACGCCTTCTTCGCAAAAGCCCAGACCATCAGCGGGTATTCCTCGTCATTGCTCAAATCCCGCCACAGGCCATAGGCGCGTACCGGGCCGCCGATATGGGCCCTGGCGCAGGCCTTGTTGCCCCAGCCGTGGACCTTGACGTTGGCTTCCGCGAAGCCGCCCTCGACCATAAGCTGCTTGAGGCCGGCGGGGGTCCATCTGTTGTAGTCGTGCGGCCTGGCGTGAACGCGAAACAGGAAAGGTGTCGCCACCATCGCCCAGCCGCCGGGCCTCGTCATGGCGTGGATGTTTTCCACCGCCGCGTGAGGCCGCTGCACATGTTCCAGCACCTGGTCGGCGATGACGATGGAATATTGTTCGTCGGTGCGGTCCTTGCAGATGTCGAAGGCCGGAAAATCGACCGAGCGGTAATTGGGGCACATCGCCCGCCAGTAGCGGTTCCAGCCGGGCGAGATCTCGATCACGTCGGAAGCCTTGCGGTTGCCGGCTTCCAGAAAGAGCGTGAACGCCTCGATCTGGCGGATCCGCAGCCAGTTGCGGGAATCGTAACCGATGAGCCGTTTCACGGCGCGTTTGCTTTGGCTTTTCAGGGCGGCAAGGCTTGTCGTCACATCGACCTCCTCCAAAACCCGCCGCGAGCAAGTTCGTAGCATCGCCAAGTGGGCAAAAGATGACAAGGGAAGGCTGGCGCGAGGCACCCCCCTCTGTCCTGCCGGACATCTCCCCTGCAAGGGGGGAGATTGGATGTGCTGCCGCTTTCGCCAATTGCCGACGTTGCAGGAAACGCGCCGTCGGCAAAACTGCCGATCTCCCCCCATGCGGGGGAGATGGCCGGCAGGCCAGAGGGGGGTGCTGTCCCTCCGCATCTCCAATCAATCGGCAGCTCCGCCGCGCCAAACAAGTGAGAACATCATGACCGATTCCCGCGCCCGCAATATCCTGTCCCGCCAGTCCGAGCTCGAGAGCGAGCGCAGTCAGTATGAGGCTGTGTGGGAGCAGGTGGCGGAGTTCTGCGACCCCGATGCGCCCGATATCTGGAGCGGCCGCCGAACCGGCAGCCAGGACTCGCAGGCCGAGCGGCAGGAGCGGCGCGGCGCCCGCGTCTACGCCAACACCATCAACTCGGCCGCCAACCGGCTGGCCGCCGGGCTGGAAAGCCTGATCATCCCGCAGTCGGAAAAATGGCACGGGCTGTCGACGGCGGCCATGAACGACGAGGAGACCGACGAGGAAAAGGAATGGGCGGAGGCCTTGCGCGATTTCCTGTTTGCGCTGCGCTACTCCGCCAATTCGAATTTCGTGCCGGCGACGCAGGCCTGCCTGCGCAATGTCGTGCGCTATGGCCCGGCCTATCTCTATGCCGAGGAAGGGTTCGGCGCGACGCTGATTCGCTATGCCTCGATCCCGGTGGTCGAGGGCTATCTCAGCCGCAACCGCTGGGGCCAGGTCGACATTTTCCACCGCCGCTACGAGCGCACGGCGCGGCAGGCCGCACAGCTGCTCGGCTATGAAAAACTGCCGGCGCAGATCAAGGTTCTGGTCGACGATCCGGCCAAATGCGAGACGAAGATCTCGCTGATCCAGTGCATTGAGCCGCGCGACGAGCGCAAGATGTACCGGCTCGGCGGCCAATACCAATATCTCGACACGGCCTTCGCCTCCTACCACGTCATCGAGGACGAGGAGGAGATCGTGCGGGAAAGCGGTTTTCGCACCTTTCCGGTGTCGACCTTCAACTGGCGCCGCTACGAGGGCGACCCCTATGGCATTTCGCCTGCTATCGAGGCGCTGACGACCGTGCGCGAGGAAAATGCCGTGCGCCGTTCGGGCTTGCGTGCCTTGCAGCAGATCACCGATCCGGCGACCGCCTCGAAGGCCCGGCTCGACTACGTGCCGGTGCTCAATCCAGGCGAGAATTATCCGGGGCTGATCGACGACAATGGCCGGCCGCTGATCGCGCCAATCTCGACCGGGCAGAACCCGACCTATGCCTTCAACTACGCGCAGAGCCGCGCCGACGAGATCCGCGACATGATGTTCGTCAACCTGTTCCAGACACTGGTGCAGAACCCGCAGATGACGGCTACCGAGGCGCTGATCCGCCAAGAGGAAAAGGGCGCGCTGCTGGGGCCGTCCGGCTCGATCATCCAGGCCGGCTTCGCCAGCAATCTCGATCGCGAGCTCGGCATTCTGGAGGACAAGGGGCTCTATGACGAAGACAGCCGCTTCGTGCCGCCGGAGAGCCTGGCCGGCAAGGCGGTGCGGCCGACCTTTACCGGCCCGCTCGACGTGCTCAGGCGCTCGGCCGAGGCACGCGACACCATCCAGGTGGTGACGACGGCCATGCAGATGGCGCAGTTCGATCCAGGCGTGATGGACAACATCGACAGCGACGAGGCGATCAAGATCGTGCAGAGCGCCGGCCGCAGCCCGCAGCGCATCTTCCGCCGCAAGGAGGAGGTCGACGGCCTTCGCGACGCCCGCGCCAAGGCAAGCCAGGCGCAGGCCGGCATGGCGGCGATCGCCACCGCCGGCAAGGCAGCCAAGGATGCGGTGCCGGCGGCAGTGCAGGCGCGCGACAGCGGCCTGCTCGACGGGTTGCAAGACATGCTGGGCGGCGCCCAAGATGCGCAAAGTGCTCAAAGCGGGCAGCCCGTCGGCCCGGCGGGCGGCGAAGCATGAGCCGGAAACGCTTCGCTCATTCCGGCCAGGCCGGCAGTCCTGCCAAAGCGCGGGACGCGCTGGCCAAGGCGTATCTCCGGGTGTTTTCCGGCGAGGATGGCGAGATGGTGTTGGCCGATCTCGCGGCGACGACCGGCTATTACCGGCGTCCGTCCTATGGCGAGTGGATGGCGCGGACACGGACGCCCAACGGGTTTGAACTGCACAGCGCCTTGAGCAATGCGCGCGCCGAGGTGGTGCAGCACATTATGGGGTTTCTGACGCTCGATGACGCGCAGCTGGTGGCGCTGGAGAAGGCGGCACGGGCGGAGGGGTAAAAGCTGCCGATCTTCCCCCTGTGGGGGAGATGCCCGGCAGGGCAGAGGGGGGCGCGGTCCCGCCGACCTTGCCGCGTTCATCGCACGACAATCAAATCACAAGCGGCCGCTCAAGCTTGGCCGTAGGTGGCAAGGGCATGGGCATGTTCAAAGTTCGGCGACGACAGAGGTAGGCGCTCTACGGCGCGCCCCTCTGTCCTGCCGGACATCTCCCCCACGAGGGGGGAGATTGGCTGTTTCGGCACCGGCGGTGGCGATGAAGCTACCTTGCCTGCCGGCGTTAGTTGTTCGACCAGCCAAGCAATTGGCTTTTCGTCCGCTGCGCGGAACACTCCCCAACTCCCCGTAGAACGGGGAGAAGGGGGCTAACGATCAATAGTCGCCGTTGTAGTACCGGTCGTCGCAAGGCGCGGTGTAGATGCGGCCGCGGCGGTCCTGGTAGCGGCACATCTGTTCGCCGCGGCGCTGCGGCGTGGTGGAGCTGCCGACGACCGCGCCGAGCAGGGCGCCGGCGCCGGCGCCGATGAGCGTGCTTTCGGTGTTGCCGCCGATGGCCTGGCCGACGAGGGCGCCGCCGGCGCCGCCGATCAGCGCGCCGGTTCCGGCCCGCTGCTGGCCTTCGGTCTGCGCGCAGCCTGCCAGTGCTGCGGTCATCAGCACGGCGGCGATGGCTTTGTGAAAGTTCATGTGCGGTCTCCCTTGAAGGCCTGAAATTCCCTATGGCTCGTCCCGTGCGGTCGCATTGCGGCGGAACGGGGGCACGAAGCCTCACGATATAAGACATGGTTTCTCGGGCGTTGATAGGCCGAGGGCCGAAAACATCTCTTTCGAACAAGGCTCTAGCGGTGCTCCTTGTCAAAATGATTCAGCCTTCGACGGCTCGCCCTGCTGGGGCTTGATTGGTCGAGCTGCCAGAATTGCCAATGAAAAAAATGGAGAAATGCCATGACCCGAGGTCTTCCCCGGACGCTTGCCCGTGCCGCCGCCCGCGAGGCCGGCCTTGCCCCGCCCAGGCCTGGCCTGAAAGCCGTCACCACAGGGCAGGGCGGATCGTACCGCACCGTCTTCGCCTTCGCCGGCATGCAGGTGCCGGTCACCGATGCGCTGGCCTATGCCGCCCAAAAGATCTTCGACTTCACCAAGGGCAAAGTGCGCATCAAGGGCGGCACGGCCCGGCTGCAGTTCGCTGTCCTCGGCATCCGTGCGGCGACCATCAACGACAATGCGGCGCTGACCTGGTCGCTGGGCTCGGCCGCCGCATCGAGCGCGACGCTGGCCTCGACCATGGTCAATGTGCTGGCCTCAACTGCCCGCACGCTCGACGGTGTGGGCGCCGCACTGTCCACCGCCTCGATCGCCGACATCGCCGCCGCCGCGACGCTGGATGGCACGGTGACGCCGGTCGATCTCTATCTCAACCTGGCGTTTGCTACCGGCACCGACATCGATGCCGACGGGACGATTGCCGTGACCGGTACGATCACGCTGCTTTGGGAGAACTGGGGGGACAATGTCTAGGCGCCGATGACGCTGCCGATCTCCCCCCGTGGAGGAGATGCCCGGCAGGGCAGAGGGGGCGCTGTCCCACGAGCCTGTCCTGCTGATTAGCATTTGCATGCCTCGGGAGGGCATCGGGTGACGAAGAGCGTCGAACGCTTGCGTTCCTTCGCGCCCCCCTCTGTCCTGCCGGACATCTCCCCCACAGGTGGGGAGATTGGCAGCTTTGCCGCCGGCTCATTTCTAACCCCTAGCAAAGGAACATTACATGACAGATCTGGCAGACGCCGGGTCCGTGGCGGCGCGTGCGCAGCCGGCGGGCAACCCGGCACAGTCACCGGCAGGCACGGATAACGGGTCCGCCGCGCCTGGCGGCAAAAGTTGGTTTGACGGTCTTTCCGAAGGCAACCGCAAGCTCGCTGAAACCAAGGGCTGGACCAAGCCTGAAAGCCTCGATCGGGTTTTCACATCCTATGCGGAGCTGGAGCGGCAGCAGGGTGAGAGCCTGCGCCTTCCCGCCCCGGACGCGCCACCGGAAGACTGGGACCGGTTCCACGCCCGGCTGCCCGAGGCCATGCGTCCGGTCACGTCGTCCGAGAAGGTCGAATACCTCAGGCCGGAAGGCTTGCCGGAAAACTTCGCCTATTCGGACGAACTCGCTCAGGTGTCCAAGGCTTGGGCGGTCGAAGCGGGTGCCTCGCCGAAAACCGCGCAGGCCTATCACGACAGGTTCGTCGGCTACATGGCCGAGCAGGCCAAGCATCAGGAGATCGCGCTGGCCCGCTCGGTGGAAGCCACCCATGACGAGCTTGTCAGGGACTGGGGACCGACCGATAGCGACGGCTTTCGCCAGAGACTGGAGGTCGCCAACCGGGCGATGAAGAAGCTCGGCCTGGTCGACGCCTACAAGGCGAAGGGCATCCTTCTGCCTGACGGGGCGCTGACCGATCCGCAGATCGCCAGGGCGTTCCAGGCGATCGGCGAGGCGATGTTCCGGGAAGACACGATCGACGGCGGTGCTTCTTCCAGCGGAGCCAATCCGTTCAAGCGCAATGCCGCCGGCGAACGCAACCTGACCGATATTTCAGCCCTCGTCAAAAGCGACCCCGCCCGCGCAAGGCGGCTGGCTCGCGAGGCGGGGGAAAATCCCGACCGCTGGATGCCCAACAACCCGCGCTGACGATCGATCAGCCGCACTGAAACGCCCCTCATCCGGCCGCTTCGCGTCCACCTTCTCCTCGTCAGGGAGAAGAGGCGCGCCGACGTCGCAAGTCTCCTCTCCCCCGGAGAGGTCAGCCGAGCGAACCAGAGGCTGGGTGAGGGGGCACCCGCCGCCAACCCAAACCTGAAGGAAGAGAAAAATGGCAGATGCCTACACCCGTATCGCGGACGCGATCGTTCCGTCCGTCTATGCCCAATATGCTTTCGAGGAACATGTGCAGTCGCTCGAGATCTACCAGGCCGGAATCCTGTTTTCCGACCCGGCCATCTCGTCAAAGCTGTCGATGGGCGGCCGCTCCGTCGACATGCCCGGCTGGAAGGACCTCGGCAACGATCCGTCCGAACCGGTCAATGACGATCCGGCTGATTCCATCGAGATGAAGAAGATCGGCTCGCGCCGCGAGGTCGCCGCCCGCAATGTCCGCGCCCAGGCGTGGGGCGTTCCGGACCTGACCTCGATCCTAGCCGGCGACGATCCGCAGAAGCTGATCGTCAAGCGGCAGACCGAGTACTGGCAGCGCGCCAACAAGCTGACCCTGCTCGGCATCCTGAAAGGCGTCGTCGCTGACAACGTCGCCAATGACGGCGGCGACCTGGTGCGCACCACCGGCGCCTCCATCGTCGACACCGACATCATCGAGGCCGCCTATCTGATGGGCGACCGCGCGGACAAGTTCAAGACGATCTGGATGCACTCCAAGCAGATGAAGGCGCTGAAGCTCGCCGACCTCATCGACTATGTGCCGTCTTCCGAGCAGGGCGGACCGCTGATCCCCTATTATATGGGTCTGCGGGCCGTGGTCGACGACGATATCCCGGTCACGGCGGGCGTCTACACCGCCTTCATGTTCAAGGACAAGGCGATCCTGTGGAACGAGCTGCCGGTCAACACCGAGGGCGGCCCGCTGGAGTTCGACCGCAAGCCGCGCCAGGGCCATGGCGGCGGCATCACCGAAATGGTCGGCCGCCGGCATTTTGTGCCGCATGTGCCCGGCACCCGCTTCCTCGACGCCTCCTCGGCCGGCGAATTCGCCACCGATGCGGAACTGGCGCTGGCTGCGAACTGGGACCGCACCGCGTCGAGCGTCAAGAACATGACGTTCATCGCGCTGAAGACGACCGAGGCCTGATAGGACCGAGGCGGGGGCGGGGGCGATGCGCTCCCGCTTCTTTTCTAAACTTGGCGCCGGCCATGTTCCGATCCTGGCGTGACAAACAGAGCCGGAATCCATCGCCGGCACAGGATTGGCCCGCCGAATCAATGCGTGGGCAACACGCTCGTTGGCGGCCTCTCCAAAATCCGGATCCGACGAAGGCATCGGCCTCGAGCGCCATTGCCGGCCGTGCCGCGGCGGCCGGGTGATTTTCGGCCGTTCAGCCCTCAGTGCTTCGTGAGCAGGGAACAGCCATGGTACACATCATCCCCCTTTCCATTGGCCAGCGCCGGCTCGACACCGGCAACGCGCCGCAATATCCGCAGGGGTCGCCAATCGGCGGCGCCATGCACGGGCTGGGCGATCACCTTTCCGCTGTCGCCGAGCGCTACCAGCAGATGAAGGACCAGCAGGAGGCGTTCGACGCCGAATTGGCCCGCCGCCGCTTCCACGGCCAGATCGCGCAGGCGGAAGATGAGGTGACGGCCAACGCCCCGGCTGACGGCGCCGGCCTGCAAGAGACCATGTACGGCCAGGTCAATGCGTACGACGGCAGGGTCGTCAAGACCGGCCTGTTCGACAGGCTGTTCGACAAGGCTTTGCCGAACATGCCTGAGAGCCAGCGCGCCGCTTTCGCCGAGCACAAGGAGACGATGCGCAGGGTTGGCTCGCTGCGCATGGCGCAGCGGCAGCTTCAGCAGCGCGAAGACTATGAACAAGCGCAGGTCGACACGGTGCTCACGACCAGCGGCATCGCCATCGGCAACGCCGATCCCGACGATCCTATCACCTTCGAAGTAGCCCGCCAGGAAGGGCTCGACTTGATCGCCAAGATGGGGCTCGACCCCGGGATCAGACAGCAGAAGGTGAAGGACTGGTTCGGCACCGCGGCCAAGACGCGTTTCGAGGCGCTGATCGCCAAGGATCCGAAACGCGCGCTGGAGACGTTTGGTGTCAGGACCCCGGAAGAGTCTTCGGGAGACGTTCAGCCGATCACTTGGGTTCTTGCCTCGGGCAGATCAGAGGCGGCTGCCGCGAAAGGCGATCGCGTTGGCAAGCTCACGCCAGACGAGCGCGTGGCGCAGGCGTTTGGGGACATTGCTCCGGCGCCTGATACGGCGATCAAGCCCGCAACCGACCATCTCGCCGACCTGTCTCCAGATGACATTCAGCGGCTGATCAACCAGGCACACGCCGCGAATACGGCCCAATTGATCGAGGCGCGCACCAACATCGCTCTCGCTGCGCAGAACGCCCCGAACGCGATCGCCAATACGGGAAGCTATTCCGGCAAGATGCCCAGCCCCGCCGACTTCGCCGCCGTTTATGGCGCCGAGGAGGGCGGCGATCGGTACCAAGACTTCAGCTTGAAGATGGATGTCGGCCGCCAAGCCTTTGGCATGCGGACGATGCCCAACCAGGCGATCCACGCAGCGCTGCGCGATGCGGAGCCTGGGCCGGTCGGCTCCAACGAAGAGGAGACACGGTATCGGGTTACGGCTGCCGCTGCGCTCAAGACCCTGGACATGAGGCGGGCGGACCCTGCTGGCTACGTCCGCGAGGTCTTCCCCAATGTCGACGCCGCGTGGAAGGCGACAACGAGCCCGGATGGCAAGTCGGAGACCGGCAATCCGGAGGCGTACAAATGGGCCATCGCCGTCTCTGTCGCAGCCCAGAGGCAACTCGGCATCGAGACCCCTCAACCTCTGCCGAAGGCCGTTGTCCAAAGCATAGCTGACACCTTCGGCGACAAAAACATGCCGCAGGCTAAGAAGGACATCATCCTGCGTGATCTTCTAGCAGCAGCGCCCGATCCGGGTGTCCGCCAGGCCTTATCTCAGCAGTTGGATCAAGCTGGCCTTTCTCGATCGGCCCAAGTCGGCCCGATCGTCACTGCTGCGACAGTGCAAGGACGGCTTCCATCAGCGCCTCCTGGCGAAGCCCGGTCTGCACTCCAACGAGCTGCGGACGACTTCGGCGATTATCTGAGCGAGGGTTTCGAGGCCCTAGGCCGAATCCCGCATGACATTGGGATAGCTCTCCAGGATCTGCACGATTCTCCTTTGGGTTTCCTTGAGCAACTGCCCGCCACCCCTGGCTCGGGGGCGGTTGCTGAAGGGCGCTTGGCATTAGAGACAGTCGGCGAAGCTGTTGCAAAAGGCTTGGCCATATCCGCGGCGGGACCGGCAAGTTTGCCAAACCGCTGGAGGAGTTTGCAACAAGTGGTTCGCGCGCCACATCGGAGCTTGCCGCTGAGGGCGCGGTGGCTCGCCAAGCCGTCGGTGCGGAGGCTCGTGCAGTAAATGCAGCAAATGAGGCCGCTTACCGCTTGGGCACAGGTGCAAAGCCCGACAAGGCCGAGCTTCTTGAAATAATAAAGTCAATCGCGAGAGACCCCTCAAAGATAAAGTACGCGGGGGCATCGTTTGGCAAGGCTCTTTCAAAAAATTACCGCAAAACGTTTCTCGACGCGAACCCGAAACTGGAGGGTGAAGTTGTGGTCCACCACGCGGCTGAGCAGCAAATCTTGAACAGATATCTCGGGCTCGTGGCCGAAGAGGAGATGCACTCGCTTCAGAATCTGCGTGGGATTCCTAAAAGCTTGGACAACCTCTTGCACAACAAAACTTTCCGATACGAATGGGACGAATTTTATGCGTCGCATCCTCAGGCCACTCGTCAGCAGGTGCTGGACTACGTGGCTTATATCGACAAAAAATACGGACATCTGTTCAACCCTCCAATAGGTGGATAATGCAGTATTTCTATATCAGACCTGATGTGGCTGGTGGGCTTGGCAGAAACACCGTTTTGGACCCCAGCGTCCATCCTCCGATTGTGACCAAGCTCCACTACGTGGTAGAGGGCTGGACCGGTGATGTGCTCGTTACGACGTTCCCGTGTTACCTCGTCACCGAAGAAACCCAGCGTGCACTGCAGAACATAGGTTTTTCGGGTGCGACGTTCGCTGAAGCCGAAGTGACGACATCCGAAGAGTTTCATGAATATCAACCTGGGCAGGAACTTCCACCTTTCGTCTGGTTGAAAGTGAATGGGAAGGCTGGCCGCGACGACTTCGGGATCGCAGCAAACTATCGCCTTGTCATCTCGGAGCGCATTCTTGATTTGCTGGAATCATTGGGAATACCGTTTGCAGTGGTCGAACCCTACGAGCAGTAACGGATTACGCTTGTTGAATGCGATAACAGTCCGTCTTTTGTCGGCTGCACCATGTGACTGCAGCGTGCACTGTCACCGTAATTCCAGAAGACACTGCATCCGAATGGCCGAGGAGGATTTTCCCTATGGGGAAAAAATGAAGTTGCTGGATATCGTTGGACGGTTGTCGGAATTTGACGAGGAGGACCCGGTCTACGCAGCGGAGCCCACAATCTACGCGGCGGAGCCTTGGACCGAGGATTCAGACGCAATGGTTTTGCCTCAGCAGGATGGGGTGTTGGTACCAGCCGAGGCAGCTAAAGAGGGCCTGGCATACTTTCTCGAAATCAACCTTGCGATCGAGATTACCGAGGCTTTGGTTGCATCCGCAGAAAGAAAAGCCAAGCGTTTCCGCTATCTGCGAACGCGTTATTTATTATGCCACCTATGATGCGTGAGAGGTTAAATGTCGACTAACCCACGTTATGACGGACAGCCGCTGCTTAGACTGCTGGATGTTTATGTGCTCTGGGCGATCGGAGAACTTTCTCAAGAGTCGGAAGAGGGCTTGAAAAGAATGGCCCCCAAACTGCAATCTCTGTTTGGTGGCGATGGACGGTGGCATCACGCAATTGCCCAAGCCATGCACATGCCCGGAGGAATCCCGGCAGCAATCCGGGATATGTGGGCAAGGAATCTCAAAATCGCTCGCGTCAACGGCACGACCCTCCCGCCCGAGAGATTTGCCGAGATATTCGTGGACAACAACTTCGCGGATTGGGCGTTCTGTAGCGCCAGATTTTCAGACCTTCGCTGCCCCTCAACCTCCTGCCGGGACCTTCTCCCCGTCAACGGGGACGATCAATAATCGCCATTACCTCGATAAGAAATACTGAAATCTGTTCAATCCTCCGATAGGTGAGTGATGCAATATTTTTACATAGAACCGAACGTTGCTGGTGGGCTTGGCAACCACACCGTTCTTGACACGAGTGTCCATCCGCCGATTGTGACCAAGCTTCACTACGAGGTAGAGGGCTGGTTCGGCGATGTGCTCGTTACGACGTTCCCGTGTTACCTCGCCACCGAAGAAACCCAGCGCGCTCTGCACAAGATGGGCTTTTCAGGTGCGACGTTCGCCGAAGTCGAAGTGACAACCTCCGAAGAGTTCCATGAGGACCAGCCTGGGCAGGAACTTCCGCCATTTGTCTGGTTGAAAGTGAATGGCGAGGCTGGCCGCGACGACTTCGGTATCGCAGCAGATTATCGCCTCGTCATCTCGCAACGCATTCTCGATCTGCTGGAGTCGTTGGGAATACCGTTTGCCGTGGTCGAGCCTTACGAACAGTAACGGGATTACGCTTTTGAATTGCGACGACGGCTCATTTTTGTCGGCCGCACCCATGTGACTGCAGTGAATCTTCAGACTGAGAACTGGAAATAGTGCATTGTCACCGCAATTCCTCATGGGAACGGCATCGCTCCAATCTCATCCAGGCGTCAATAATGCAGCGGGTGCTTTGAGACATGCCGAATGGTCGGCCAAGATGGCGCAATCGCTTGGGGTCAACGAAGCGAAGAAGATATCGGATGCCTATGAGATATCCCATCCGAATGACCGATATGAGCGCGCGATGGATTTGATAAATAACAATGTCGGCCGTGTGTTGGGCGAAGCTTTACCCGGGGTCGCGCCCGACGAAATCGCGCGCCTTGCCCTGGAGGCCGGACTACTTCAGACTTCACTGCCTCCGGCAATGATCTTTCACGAGAAAAGAAAATGAAGAAAGTGATGGTTCTGACGACCGCAACTATCTTGGTGGCTGCTGCAATTTTTGTTTATTGCAGCCCTCTTCTCGTCAAGCTTGAGAAGGACGGATTTGTGGGCGGAACGCTGGAAATTGCAGGCACCAAACTGGATGAAGCGGCAGGATCTGGAACGACGTACCACCTCGTTTTCGTGAATGAGGAATCCAGCGCGAGCGTTTCTTGCAGCAAGGATGGGAAAGTTACAAGCCGGGATGGATATCTATCTCCATGGCTTGGGTGGTACGTAAGTTTCCATCTTTCGAATTGCTCGATTAGTGGATTTCGTCCGATATTAAGGGTTGGAATCACGAATAACAGTGAGATGCCGGAGATCTCGCGCGTTTTGTCGATAGCATGTCCGGACTGAGACTTGGAAAATAGTGCGCTGCCGCCGTAATTCCTCGTTCTGACAATATTTCTTAGCGCCCCCTCCGTCCTGCCGGCTTTCGTCATTCGGAAAGCCAAGCAGTTGGCTTTCCGTCCGCTACGCGGACCACTCTTCAACCCCACGAAGGGAGATCGGAGGGGGCGTAGAGCACGATCTCTGAATATCGCCATCCAAACCCCCAGCCGCTTCGCAGCGGCTTTTTTCATGCCCGGAGAAAATCATGACCCGACCCACATGGACGAGGCGCTGACCCATGGCCATCACCCCGCTCGATATCGCCAACATGGCGCTGGCCGTGCTCGACGAGGCGCCGATCGACAGTCTCGATCAGGACGTCAAGGCGGCACGGCTGCTCAACTTGCATTTCGACCTCGCAAGGGAAGCAGAACTTACCAAATGTGCCTGGGTGTTCGCCATCCTGCGCGCCACGGTTGCCGGGGCGGACACCGGCAGCGATTGCGGCTTGACCTTTGCCTATGAACTGCCGGCCGACTGCCTGCGGCCGCTGCCGCTGACCCGTGATGGCGAGCCGGACGGCGTGCCGATTTCGTGGCGCCAGGAGGCGGGGCTGATCTATTCCGACCAGTCCGGCCCGCTGACCATCCGTTACGTCGCCAACCTCACCGATCCCAACGACTGGGATGCGCTGTTCACCGAGGTTCTGGTGGCGGCCCTTGCCGTCAAGGTGGCGCATCCGCTGACGCACAAGTCAGGCATGATCGATATTGCCCGCTCGGCCTATGACCGGGCGCTGGACGCGGCGCTCAACGCCAACGCCATCCAGCGCGGCAGCCGGCTCTACACCGCCTCGTGGTCCAATCAGCGCGGCGACAACAGGATTGCGCGCTGATGACGACGCTCTATCCCGTCCAGGACGTCTTCACCCGCGGCGAGATCTCGCCGCGCCTGCATGCACGCGCCTCGCTCGACTTCTATCGGGCGGCGCTGGCCAAATGCGAGAACTTCATCACCCTGCCGCATGGCGGCATCCGCAAGCGCGGCGGCACCTATTTTGCCGGCGAGGTGAAGATTTCCGCGAAGACGACGCGGCTGATCCCGTTCATCTTCTCGGCCGATCAAGCCTATGCGCTCGAATTCGGCGACCGGTACATCCGCGTCCATGCCTATGGCGCGCGCGTCGACACGGTGGAGGTCGCTTCGCCCTATCTCGAGGCGGACCTGTTCGAGCTCGCCTATGTCCAGTCGGCCGACCAGATGTGGGTCACTCACCGGGACTATCCGCCCAAGGTGCTGACGCGCAGCGCACACACGGCGTGGGCTCTGACGGATTTTGAATTCCTCGACGGTCCCTACGACCCGGTCAACGACACGGCGACGACGCTGACACCGTCCGACACCGGGCATCTGACGCCGCAGATGACCAGCAACACGACGCCTTCCGGCACCGCTTCCACCGGCAGCGGCAGCGCCTCTGCCTGGCAGATGTTCGACCGCGACAAGACGCAGGATATCCAGATCTCTGGCGGCGGTGACGGCTATATCCGGTTCCGCAATGCCGGCGGTTCACAGCGCGTGGCCGATGCCTACTGGATCACCACGTCACGGGTGGCAACGGGCAATTATGATTTCTTCACCGCCTGGGAATTGCAGGGTTCCAATGATGGCACCAACTGGGTCACCCTGGATACTCGTACGGGCGAGCTCGGCTGGGGCAATGGCGAGACGCGCTTCTACGAATTCACGAACAAATCGGCCTTTGAATATCATCAACTGGTGTTCAGCGGCGGTGGCGGCGATGATGCCGAAAGCAGCGTTTCGGCCGAGCTTGCGATCCATGTCGCCGCATTCGACCAGACGCCGTTCGACATCACCGCGTCTTCAAGCATCGGCATCAACAATGACACCGGCTTCCAGGCGACCGATGTCGGCCGCGCCATCCGCTTGTTGGGCGCCGACGGCATCTGGCGGTGGGCGAGGATCACCAGCCGCACCAGCACCACGGTGGTCAAAGTGATCCTCTACGGCCATGCGCTGCCGAACATGAACCCGATCACGCGCTGGCGGCTCGGTACGTTTGTTCCCGGAAAACATGTGGAGAGCGGCTCGCTCTATGAGGAGCGGCTGGCCTTCAGCCGCAAATTCTCGGTCTATGCCTCGGCCACCGGCGACTTCGACAATTTCGCTCTCGGCGAGAAGGACGACGATGCGCTGGAGTTCGTCCAGGCGGGCGGCGGCCAGGCCAACGACATTGTCTGGATCGCCGACAGCGACGGCGCGCTTCTGATCGGCACCTCAGGCGGCATCCGCGCCCTGTCGGGCTCGGGCATCGACGAGGCGCTGACGCCCTCCTCGTTCAAGAACCGGCGCTCGCGCACCTTTGGCTGCGCCCGCATCCGCCCGGTGGATGCCGGCCAGTCGTTCCTCTATGTCACACGCTCGCGCAAATCGATCGCCGAGCTGACGCAGACGGCGCAGAGCCGTTTTGCTTCGGACGATGTCGGCCAGGTCTCCGAGCATATTCCCAAAAAGGGTGTGGTCGAGCTCGCCTTCCAGACCGATCCCGACCCGTTGCTGTGGTTCCCGCTCGAGAATGGCGAGCTTGGCGGCTACACCCATCAGCCGAGCCAGGAGGTGCGCGGCATGCACCGGCATCGCCTGGGCGGCAACGTCAGCGGGGCGGGCTCCGATGGTTCAAATTGGGCTGATGTCGAAAGCGCTGCGGTCACCCCCGGCCAGGACGGCAATGACGATCTCTGGCTGATCGTGAAGCGCAGCATTGGCGGCGTGACCAGGCGCTACATCGAGATCAAGACCGCGCCGTTCGAATACGGCGCCATCGCGGACGCCTTCGAGGTCGATTGCGGCCTGTCCTACGCGGGTCTTGCGGTCACCACGGTGGGCGGCGCCATGCACCTTGCCGGCCAGTCCGTCGATGTGCTCGCCGACGGCAAGGTCTATCGCGGGCTGACCGTCAGCGGCGGCGGCACCGTCACGCTGCCGGGCGGTTCTACCGCCGCCAAATGGCAACTCGGCCTGCCCTACGCGGCGGGCGCCGACACGCTGGAGCTCGATGTCGGCGGCCGCGACGGCTCCATCATCGGCCGCCGCAAGAAGGTGGCGAAGGTGATCCTGTCGCTGCTGGAGACCGACACCACGGGGCTTCAAGTCCAGTCCTTGATGCGCGGCCGCTGGGAGCCGGTGCGCATGCCCTCGATCATCGCGCCGGACGGGCGGGCAACGCTGTTCACCGGCAATGTCGAGGTGCCGATCGACGACAGCTGGGAAGGGCCGGGCCGAGTGCGGATCCGCCATGTCAACCCGACGCCCTGCACGATCCGTGCGTTCACGCCGGTGTTCGACGCCGAGCCGTAGAGCGCCGGCGTTGAAGATGGTGATTTCCCCCCTTGAGGGGGAGATGTCGCCGGAGGCGACAGAGGGGGTCGGTTCGACCGGACGCCAACCTCCTCCACGTTGAAAGAGGATGCCGACGCTCCACGCGAAGCGCCAATCTCATCTGCCGCGGTAGGTCGCACCCGGTCGTGCCGACCCCCCTCTGGCCTGCCGGCCATCTCCCCCTCGAGTGGGGAGATAACAATTCACCAAAGGATCCCCGAAATGACATCTCCCCATGCCGAAATCCTCGGGATGGCGCGGACGGCTGCCGAATTCGCCGCCGTCATCGCCTTGCTCGACACCGACCTCAACGACGCGCTTCACTGCAGAACCGAACTGGCGCAAGCCGAGGACCGCGCGGTCTTCGGCGATGGCGACCTGGCCGCCGCGCGTGCCGCGCTGGACGACTGCAACGACCAGATCGGGCTGCTGGGAAAGACCATCGACGCCGCCGGCAAGCGCCGTGCGGAGGCCGCGCAAGGCGAAGCGCGGGCCGACATCGCCGCGCTTGGCGACGAGATCAAGGCCAAAGCTGCAACGCTTGGCGAGCGCTGGGGCAGCGCCCGCCGGCTGGTCGAGCTGCTGCGCCAGGAATTGTTCGAGGCCGATGCGCTCGCCCGCACCATTGCCACCGCCAACGGCCTGTTCGATGCCGCCGGCGTCGCCGAGCTGAAGATCAATCTGACCACGACCCGCCGCGCCGCCATGGCCGGCCCGCGGGCCGCTGCACCCGCCCGTCTCAGCCGGCCGGCGTTGCAGGCCGACAGGCTGCTTGTGTCGTTCCTCACCCCCGGCGGTGCGCTCGACCCGCGCCCGGCGCTCGGCGCGCCGGTGGACGGCGTCAAAAGCAAATTCATTCCCGCAAACACCTCCTTTGGCGAACGAGGCTGAACGCATGTGCACACTTGCCCTTATCGGCACCGCCCTTTCTGTTGGCGGCGCGCTGGTCGAAGGCCAGCAGTCGAAGCAGATGGCCGACTATCAGGCCAAGGCCTACGGGCAGCAAGCGCAGGCCGAGGCGCAGAGTTCCGCCTTCGAGCAGAGCCAGGAGCGCCATAAGCAGGATCTCCTGCTGGGCCAGGCGCGTGCGCAGGCCGGCGCCTCGGGCGTCGGCATATCAGGCTCGCCGGCCGAGGTGCTGGCCGCCAATGCCAGGCAGGGCCAGCTTGATCTCGACGCGATCCAGTACGGCTCGAAACTGCGCCAGAACAGTCTCAATACGCAAGCCGCGCTCTCGCGCTTCTCCGGCAAGCAGGCGGTCACGGCCTCGATCTTCAAGGCCGGCAGCAATCTCGTATCGGGTCTCTCCGGCCTCTACGACCCGACCAAGGCCGTGACCTTCGGCAAGGGCGCCTTCCCACCGCCGCCGGGCGGCTCGTCCACCGGAGGCCTCTACTGATGGCCACCATTCCGCTCCACATAGCGCAGCGCCGGCTCGATGCCGGCAATGCGGTGCCGTACCCCGGGGGATCGCCGATTGGCGGCGCCATGCAGGGTCTTGGCGACCAGTTCTCGGCTATCGCCGAGCGCTACCAGCAGATGAGGGACCAGCAAGAGGCGTTCGACGCCGAGCTGGCGCGCCGCCGGTTCAACGGCCGGATCGCGCAGGCGGAAGACGAGGTGGCCGCGAACGCGCCGGCCGACGGCAGCGGCCTGCATGAAACCATGTACGGCCAGGTCGACCCGCGCACCGGCGAGGTGGTCAAAACAGGCCTGTTCGACACGCTGTTCGATGATGCCTTGCCCAACATGCCCGAGAGTCAGCGCGCTGGTTTCGCCAGGCAGAAGGAGACGATGCGCGCGATTGGCGCGCGGCGCATGGCGCAGCGGCAGCTCCAGCAGCGCGACGACTATGAGTTGGCCGAGTGGACCAAGATCGACAACATGTCCACGGGTTCCATCGCACAGGGCGACCCGAACGACGCCGAGACATTCGAGGCGATCCGGCAGAGCGGCTTCGACCTGATCGCCAAGATCGGCAACTCGATCATTCGGCAAACAGCCGAGGCCACCTGGCGCACCAACACGGCCAAGGCGCTGGTCCAGGCAATGATTGCCCAGGATCCGAAGCGGGCGGCTGAGATGCTGGGTGCGGGGCGGGCTGGCAGCCGGATCAAAGATGATACGGCCGAGGCGGTTGGTGGCCCGCAGGCAAATACCACAAGTTCTGTGGCGCCAAGGGACGATCGCCTTGGCGAGCCGACGCCATATGAGCGAGCGGTGCAGGTTGTCCGGGACGACATCCCGCCTGAAGACAGGCCAGCGTTGGCCCAGAAAGCGCGGACCGCTGAGATCGCACGGCAGGTCGAAACACGAACCAGCATCGGCCTCGCCGAACAGAATGCGCCAAGCTCCATCAGGGAAACTGGAACCTATTCCGGCCCCGTGCAGACTCCGGAGCAGTTCATCGCTCTCTACGGCGCCACCGAAGGCGTCAGGCGCTTCCAAGCCTTCAGCCAAGCAATGGATGTCAGTCGGCAATTCTACAGCATGCGTGGCATGTCGAATGAGGCCGTTTTGGCCAGAGTCAAAGAGTCCTCGCCCAAGGCCGATAGTGCTACGCCGGAAGAGGACAGCGCGCGTCATGAAGTAATAGCCACGGCCGCCGACCTCACGCTCAAAGAGAGGCAGGGCGATCCGGGTGGCTATGTACGTAAGACGTTCGCGAATCTCGATGCGGCTTGGAACAATCTTTCGACGCCGGAAGACTATCAGGCAGCCATCATCGGCTCGATCGCCGCTCAGCAGCAACTGGGCTTCGAGAAGATTCAACCGCTGCCCAATTCCGTGGCGGGAGGCGTCGTCGACGGACTCAAAAACGGAACAAACCCGCAAGATCCCGCCCTAAACAACCTCTTTGCTGCACTGCCTACCGAAGCTGCCCAAAAGGCAATGCTAGACCACCTAATTCGGACAAGTGCAGCGCAGACAGAGAGAAGCCTAGCTGATCGAACACGTCGCGATTGGATAGTCGACCCCGAAATGCTGCTCGATCTGCGCCAAGCAGCCGAGTTGGGTCTGCGGGACTCGCATGTAGAAGTCACGAATTACATTCCTACGCCCCAAGATAAGCTTGGCTACCTTATCGCCGGCGATAGTAAGCCAAGCAGCGTGCGGCGTAATCTGGCGCGGATGCTGGTTGGCTCCGAGGGAGCCGGCGAGCAGGGCATCTCGCTGCTCGGCATTGCGCCCATGGTCGCGGCCGATAAGGCTGTTGCGTCCGCGATGTCTGGCAACGTCGGCGACACCATTCTCAATGTCTTAGGAACGCTCCCCACCGAGAAATTGGTATCCGTCGGCCTGCAACAAGCCGGCAAGATTGCGGGGCCTTTGGTTAAGGAACTCTCGCAGGTCTTGAGGCGGTCCGACGACCTAGCGGAGGGGGCCGAGGCGCTTGTTCGCAGAAGCAGCGGCAAGCTCGCTGACTCGACGGAGGACGCTCTTTCTGAAGGAGCGGATCTTTACAAAGGCGTAGACGACTTACCTATACCCGGGTCCGAACCGCTGACAGAAGAAGCAGGCGACGGCGCTAGTCGAGGGCCGACCGGTCAATTCTATAGTGTGGTGTTCGAGACAGAGATAGATTCTGCATTATATCCGAACGTTTCGCGCCCACGCCATTTCCAGGCGGCCAACGAAGCCCTGCTGGTGCTAATGGAAAGAGAGCCGGATTTCGCGAAAGCTCTGCAAGATGCGGGAATTAACCTCCAGCGGACAAAGAGGGGGCTCGTTCCCCGAAGAGCGCCCCCCGGCTACACTTGGCACCACGACACAAAAGCCGGTGTGATGCAACTTGTCCCTAGATCGCAGCATGATCCTGGGACTATCTTTCAGAAAGCATTGCACCCGAATCGTCGAGGAGGATTTTCTTTATGGGGAAAATAATCAAGTTGTTGGATATTGTTGGACGGTTGTCGGACTTTGACGAGGATGACACGATTTATGTGGCGGAGCCTTGGACTGAAGATTCCAATGCAATGGTTGCGACCGCACCCGACGATAGCACGGTGCCTCCGAAGGCGGCAGCCAAAGCGGGGCTTACATATTTCATCGAGATATTCATTGCGATTGAATTTACCGAGGCCTGGGTAGCTTCACTGAAGGAAAAGCCCAGCCTGTCGGCTATCTGCCAAAGACTCATCGAATACGCCACCAATGATGCGTGAGGGGAAACATGGCGACTAACCCACGTTACGATGGACAGCCGCTGCTTAGGCTGCTGGAGCTTTATGTGCTCTGGGCCATTGGAGAACTTTCTCAAGAGTCGGAGGATGGCTTGAAAAAGATGGCCCCCAAACTGCAATCTATCTATGGCGGCGACGGACAATGGCATGATGCAATTGCCCAAGCCATGCACATGCCCGAGGGAATGCCGGCAGCAATCCGGGATATGTGGGCAAAGAATCTCAAAATCGCCCGCGACAACAATGTAACGCTTAACCCTCAGCAATTTGCCGAGATGTTCGTGGACAATAACTTCGCAGGTTGAACGCTGTTTTCTGATTGGAATTGCGGTGCGGCTGGCGTTCTACGGCGCCCCCTCGTCCTGCCCGACATCTCCCCGGAGGGGGATTACGGTGACGATGCACTTTTATGAATTCTATCGATACGGATCGGAGTGAAATCTAGACAAAGAAAATAGTGCAAGAGCACGACTCGCCAAATGTAGGCAGCCCCGAAGCAAGAGCCTGGGCGCGAAATTATCTAAAAGATCGATAGTGCGTGCGAAAAGCGCGGCAACTGGGTTGCTGACCGAGGCGAAAAGGCTGATGCCGACCTTGTACTGCAGTTACGGTGACAGCGCACTTTTATCGGTCCCACCCATGTGACGGGGGTTAACCTCCCGACGCGCCCACGCCCCAAAATCAGACCCTTTTCACAGCCTCGCTTGCGCGGGGCTTTTTTCATGGAGCAAGCCTTATGGCCCGACCTGCAACCGCCGCCGTTCGCCTGTTGACCGGCGAGCGCGAACCCGTGCGCCTGGCAACGACGGCGAACCTGGAGACGATCGTCATCGACGGCGTCGCCTGGATCCAGGGCCTCAAAATGATTGACGGCGTCCAGACCGCGACCGGCGACCGGGTGCTGGTCAAGGGCCAGGCAGACGCCAGGCTGAACGGCATCTATACGGCGTCGGAAGGCTACTGGTACCGCGCCGCCGATGCGCGCACAGGGCGCACCATGCAGAAGGGGACGACGGTGCATGTCCAGGAGGGCATGGCTTCGGCCGCTTTCGTCTATGCCTTCCAGACAGTGAGCCCCGTGATCGGTGCCGACGACATTGTGCTGTCGTTTTACCAGTCCGACGACACCGTCGGCGATATCCAGGCAGCCGCGCAAGGCATCATCGACCAGGCCCAGGCCGCGGCGGACGTGGCGACGGGCGCCATGACGACGGTGCTCGATCCGCAATTCGCAACCAAGGCGACGGCAGAGGCATACTCACCGGCGATCGCGCCGGATTATATCAGGACTGCCGGCTATTCGCAGGTCGGCGACGGCCAAGCCCTCTACAGGAAGAATGGCACCATTTCGGCTGGCGGGGGCGGCCTGGCGATCACGCTGCAAGATGGGGCGAAAGCCGGCTTCGACATCATCAACGCACCGAGGGCAAAGGAGATCAACATTCGCGCTGCGGGCGCCGACACGGCAGCCGGCAACAACAGGACCGCGATCGTCAACGCCATTGCTGCCGCCGAGCAGGGCAGGGTGATCATCCCGGCTGGCACATTTTCGCTGGCCGGCAATATCGACATTCCGCAGGGGCTGATGGTCGAGTTTGACGACAAGGCGCTTTTACAGCGCACCGAGGAGGCCACGCACCTATTCAACCTGAAGGGCGACAACCGCATCATCGCTCCAAAGGTCAACGGCGCCTGGAATCATGTCGCGGCTCCGAACGGCTTTGGCGTTTTCAACATCAGCGGCATTTCAGGCGTCACGATCGAGCATGGCACGCTCACCGGTACGCAAGGCGATCACTACCGCATTGCCGATTCCAACTGGGTCTACATTGACGACGCCAGAGGCGACACGGCGCGCAACATCGTCACCATCAACGACGATGTTTCCGGCACAAGTCACGTGTTTGTCCGCCGCGCTCGCGTGAGTGCCTATTTGAACGGTTTCGATGCAGAGAGCGACGACGACTGGCCGGTGAGCGATATCGAGGTGGATATCGACTGGACGCAGCTTGGCGGCGTTCAGCTTGGCGCGGCCGTCGCCTTCACCCGCAGCGCTGTGCCCGTCGGATCGGTGTTGAAGTACAAACGCCTTCGCATCAGTGCCAAATCCAGGGATGGCCTTTATGGTCTGGTGCTGCGAGGGGCCAAGGATATCGAGGTGCGCAGCCTGGTGACGGAAGGCGTGCAGCAAGGCATTCGCGCCGGCACCGGCCATCATATCGAAGATCTTCGCCTGCTGTCCTTCGACATCCAGGCGACACATCAGGGCATCTATATCGAAACCCCGGCTGGGCAACAGATCTCGCGCGGCGTCAGGATTGGCGCCGGCCGCATCTTTGGGTTCACCCAGGCCAATGCCTATGGCGTCTTCAGCGCGGCGGATGAGACCATTGTGTCGGCTGACACGCTTGTCGACATGGGCGGCGCAGCCGCTTCCATCGGCGTTCGATTGAACGGCGACATGTCGCAAACCCATGCAGGCATCGCGGATGCGCGATCGTCCTATGTCGCCCTGTCGACACTATCGAGCGAACGGCAGAGGGCGACGGGTGGCCTTTTCAAGGCGACGACCGGCAGTGTCGTCAACGACGTGAAAGTCAGCGGATCCTCGCCGAACATCGAGGTGCGGGGCAACATCTACTCCGGCACGGCGACGGGCAAGCCAACCGATGACGGATCGCACATAGCGCTGATTGAAGGAAACCGGGGCGGCGATCTTTTCAAGGGCTATAAATCGACGCCGGACGCAACGCCCGTTCTTATGGTCTTCGAAGCCGGAAACAGCTTTGTTCCGATCAGGCCAGGGCAAGGCGCAAAGTTCACCGTCGATGTCGCTGCCCGCCGCACGGATGGTTCATCGTCGACCAGCGCCGGCTATGTGTTCGCCGGGGTGATCCGCAACACGGGCGGAACCCTGGCGATCGAAGGTGCGATCACCAAAACGGTGATCGGCGAATATGCAACCGACGCCGCATCGCTCGACGCGTCGGTCACCGCTGGGGCTTCCGGAATTGAGGTGACCGTTACCGGCGTCGCGGCAAAGACCTATGGCTGGAACGCCGTTGTGCGGCTTCAGGAGGTTTGATTCTGCTGAGAAGTTCGACGCCGCTGCGCCATCACAATCGCCACTGATGTCATCAGCCGGCTGATCGGCAGGCCCGAGGGATGGGCTCGCTGCATTGCAAGACCAAAATCTTTTTTCAGCCTCGCTTTTGCGGGCTTTTTTCATGGAGCAAGCCAGCATGGCCCGATCTTCAGCCGCCGCCGTTCGCGTTCTGACCGGCGAGCGCGAACCCGTTCGTCTGGCAACGACCGCCAGCATTGCGTTTTTCGGCCTTCAGACCATCGACGGGGTGGCGACGGAGGTGGGCGACCGCGTGCTGGTCAAGGACCAGGCCGACCAGACGCAAAACGGTATCTATACGGTAAGCGAAGGCCGATGGTTCCGCGCCGCCGATGCCCGCACCGGGCGCACCATGCAGAAGGGAACGACGGTGCATGTCCAGCAGGGCAACGCCTCGGCCGATTTCGTCTTTGCCTTCCAGACGCTGAACCCTGTGATCGGTGCCGACGACATTGTGCTGTCGTTCTACCAGTCCGACGACACCGTCGGCGATATCCAGGCAGCCGCCCAAGGCATCATCGACCGGGCCCAGGCCGCGGCGGACGTGGCGACGGGCGCCATGACGACGGTGCTCGATCCGCAATTCGCAACCAAGGCGACGGCGGAGGCCTATTCCCCGCCGATAGCACCCACATACATCCGCACCGCCTTCTACGACAGCTCTCAGGTGGCAGGCAGCGGCGCTGTGTACCGCAAGAATGGAACGAATGCCGGGGATTTGGTGATCACGCTGAGCGATGGCATGATGAAGACGGGCTATACTCTCGCCTCAACCCCGGTGACGGCATCAATGCTCGGGGCGCGTGGTGGCGGTGCGAATGCCACGGCTGCAATAGGTGCACTGCTCGCGGGCAGCTATCCGCATGTGCTGATTGACGGCTCCTACCAGACAGACGGCAACCACACGATCTCGACAGCGAAGAAGCGCGTCGAATGCCTGGGCGGCTCTGCCCTGATCCTGCGCACGCCAGTCGGTACCGTTACCGCCCACCATCCCGTCATCGATATCGCCGCCGATGACGTCCTGATAGACGGGGACCTCACGATCGATGGTGGATCACATGCCGGCTACCAGGCTTCTATCGGTATTCGCGTCGGCCTTTCCACTGGTGCACGCCGGAAGCGGCCGACAATTCGCGGCGTGAAAGTCCGCAATCTTGGCCTTGCCGGCGTGATGGCGCTCTGTGTCGACAGCCCGACGATTGAGGACATTGACGGCTATAACATCGTCACGCCAACCGGCGGCGAGTTTGGCGATACGGTTTACGTGGCCGGCGTCCGCAAGCCGATCGTGCGCAACATCCGGTCGGCGAAGTGCAAACGCGACGGCGTCGTGTTGACCTATACGGGGAATCTAAACACCACCGACGTGTTGGTCGACGGGGTTTTCGCGGATGCACATCTCGACAGCCCCTCCGCCGGTGTCTGGGTGGAGATGACCGGTGCGCGAGATCCACGAGGGATCATAACCAACGTGGTGGCGAATGACTGTCTGGTTGGCGTAGCTGCGACTGACGCCAACAGCGAGATCGTCATTTCGAATGTCAAGGCAATCGGCAACCGGCTCTCCGGTAGTTCTGCCGGTAACGTCTTCGGCGTTCAGATTCAGTCGGGCCGGCTCGATAACTGGTACATCGATCGCTACAACACAGCCCTGCAATTGGAGCCAAACGGCGAATATCAGTTCGCCCTCAGCTCGCAAGTTGGATCGTTTGCGACTGGCGAAACGGTCAGCGGCGGCACCTCTGGCTCGACCGGAACCCTGCGGTTCCAACATTTTGAAATCGTCATCACCGGTTCAACCGTCGACTATGAACTCGGTGAGACGGTGACTGGCGGTTCATCCGGCGCGACGGGCATCTTGGTCGACTTCTTTGCCAGCGTGCTGAGGGTCTTGCCGATAAGCGGGACGTTTCAGGCCGCTGAAACAATCACTGGGGGCACCTCTGCGGTTGCCAAAACGGCAAACAGCGCGACCCGGCGCATCTATGTGCGCGGTTCGGCCGGCATCTTTCCGGCTGGCGAGACGATCACGGGCGGAACGTCAGGTGCCACAGCCGTAATCGCCGCGCCCTACCAGACGCCTCTTGCGATCGGCCCGGGCACGTTGATGAACTGCTCGACCGACGCCATTGTCGTTGCGAACGTCGTGACACCGGCGAGCCTTAGCCTTTCTGGCATCAGGGGAAACACCCAGTCGCATGGCATCCGGTTCAACCTTTCCGTGGGCCAGCGGCTGCGCAAAGCCAGTCTCAGGGACATCGCCCTGAAGAACTCGACCTCCATTGGCATTGCCTTTCGGGTAACCACCGGCGGCGCGATAGACGAAATGCTGGTCGATGGTTTCGACATGTCGGAATGGGTTGGCGATGGCACCGGCAGTTCCATCACGGCCGGCATCGTGACCAGGTTTATTGGCGGCAACAATCCCGGCCTGCAGGGGACGTCGAGTGTGCCGATCAATCTGACCGTCAACACAACGCTGTCCGGACTTCATAACCGGGCACTCTGCCACAACAACGGCGCCGGCGCGACGTGGACACATACGCTGCCGCCTGCCGTGCCTGGCCTTCGGATCGGTTTTGCCGGAGTGCACGCAACCCATGTCATGAACATCGAGCCCAACGGGACGGACACGATCAAGGGCGGCGGTGCAGGGAAATATCTCATTCTCGATCCCGGCGAGCGTGTAACCCTGGAGGCATACGCAACGGGCTCATGGGTGGTCAGCGCGACAGTCGGCTGGGCGGGCGATTTCGAGTTGTAGACTTTGTCGTTGTGAATGACCGAATCGCCTAGGTTGCTTTTTTGATCCAAATGGACGAACGAAAGATATGGTCCTCGCTCTGTGGTCAATGGTGGCCGTGACCACCGTTATACTTGTAGCCCGCCACAATCGGGTTTCTGTTGTAGCGATTGGCTATGTCGGCCTTCTTGCTTATTCGGTGCCCGCGCTGATTGGCTTCACGCGGCCTGTGAGCGCGAAAGGATTGGTGCCATATCTCGAGCCGGCATCGTCGGAAGCAATTCTGGTGATGGTCGCTGCTTGGCTAGGGTTCGGGCTGGCGCTGCTGCTGATGCCTTCGTCTGTGGACGGGGGGCGTCCCCCTTGTTACCAGCTGCACCCGATGCGGGTCACCTGGTTCATTCGGTGCACGCTGATCATTTCTTTAGCCTGCTATGCATGGATGGCAAACAGGGCTGGACTTGAGTGGTACGCGATGGAGCGTGCCGACATCTATGACGCTGTTGGTGGGCTCATTTCCATCGTGTGGCGTTGGGTCAGCGGCATCGGCCTTCTGGCATCGATCTATTTCGATAGGTTGTGGGGTCGCGGCGCTCGTATTAATCAAGCCATCTTTGCGTTAATGGTCGCACTTAATGCGATCGCGGGCGATCGGACTGTCCCGGTGATCTTGGCAATGGCGTTTGCCATCGTGTTATTGTGGGAGTGGCCGATAACGAAGGCGGCCCTGCATTGGAAGGCATGGGCGATCGGGCTGGCGACGCTTGCGATCATCTTCTTTATGAAGCCCTTCTATCTGGCCTACAAACGCGACCTGCCGTTTGGCAGGATGCTGACAGGCGGTTCTGATCCGATGGCTATGGTGGCCTCCTGGGAAGCCTTCGGCACTCATGAAAACATCGAAGGGCTGATTAGGAGTAGCACGACCTATCCATGGTGGAACACGGTTCGCGATACCTTGGCGCAACTGCTAATTCAGCCGTCGGCCTTCGGCTTCGACAGCACTGGGTTCAACACGGTGCTCCAGACCCAGATATTTTCGCAGGCGTTGTACGGCTTGGCTGGTACATTCTGGGGGCAGGCGTGGGCGATTGGTGGTATTCCCGTTGTGATCGTATTTGGGTTGATCTATGGCGGAGCGTTGGTGGCGTTGCACCATGCTTCGCTCAAAAGTAAGGGTATGTGGTTCTTCTTCTGGATCATCCTCGGCAGCGTGATTGGGGTCTATGCGCACCGGAATGCCTTGGAGAACGTTCTTGCGCAGGCACGGCAGCCATTCGTCGGTTTCGTGACGATTCAGGTCTTGGTGTGGGTACTGCTCTTCGGGCGCTTCCATACCAGCGTTCCGGCTGTTCCGATTGTGGGTCGAGACTACGGCAAATGAACTGATGTTGAGCAGCGCCTTGGGGAGGCAAATGAATGGTGGAGCAGGTATATCTCGATCGGCAGCATGATCGTCTTGTATTCATCGACCGACCAGCCGACGAAGGATTCTGGGACGATCGTTGGGCGCAATCCCTAACAGCAGCGGACATTCGGAAAAAGAGCGTCTTTGTCCAGCATGTTACCCGAAAGTATTTAAGCCCGTCTGATCGAGTGATTGATGCAGGCTGCGGTGTGGCCAACACAGTCTTTGGGCTCCATCACGCAGGGTTCGAGGCATACGGATTAGACTTTGCCCCCGTAACCATCGCTAGGATCAAAAAGCACGCCCCCGAACTTAATATCGTTCTCGGTGACGTGCGAGAAATGCCATTCGAGGATGCCTTTTTCGAAGGGGTGTGGTCCTTGGGGGTGATCGAACACTTCAAGGATGGTTACGCATCGATCATCGAGGAGGCACGCCGAGTGCTGAAACCCGGCGGACTCCTTTTCCTAACTGTCCCCAGCGTGTCGCCATTGAGGCGTCTAAAGATGCGGCTCGGTCGATACGAAGATGTGAGTGCCGCGGACATGGCCCGATTTTACCAATTTGCCTTCACCCCGAACGACACAATTAGAACGATCAGCGGGATGGGGTTCCGGCTTTTGGAAAGTCGGTCCAGGGGCGGATATCTGGGGTTGATGCGGGAAAGCAACTTGTTAAAGCGCCTGCTTGAACCATTGTATGAGAGCCGGTCGCGACCGATGGTGACCTTACGACGTGCGATCGACCTAGTGATCAGCCCAGTATCCTTTCACACAAAGCTGTTCGTCTTCAAAAAGCACTAGCTGAACTCGCTGAATTTTCGAACTCCGACCTCAGTTACTTGTATCCAGCGAGTTGTCGCGGGATCGTCTTCGTACGGCATGAACGTGGTTCGGCGCTTCGACTGAAGTCCTATTGATCTTTATCCTGACGGAGCTTCTCATCGATGTCTCTCAGGCTTTTGTTGTACGCGCGCGTCTCTCGCCGCACCCCTATCGTGGCAATAACTACCCACGCGATAGAAAAGGCGCCGATGAGTATTCCTAAAACTAAATGTTTTATGTCAGGCATATGTGCTTTTATACGTCCTAGGTGTCAATCACTTACCGAGCGCACGAGTCTCTTGCCGACACTCAGAATTTTAAAGTCTGTATCTGCCAACTTGGCGAATGATATCCAGAATCATAATCGCCCGCGCCAAACCTAACCTCCACCCGGCGAACATACCAAAAATCAAAAACTGAACAACTGCCCGGAAGGGCGGAAAGGAACCACCATGGACCGCAACTTCGCGCGGGCGCTTGCGCTTGTTCTCAAATCGGAAGGCGGGTGGTCGGACAATCCGGCTGACCCCGGCGGCGCCACCATGAAGGGCGTGACGCTTGCCAGCTTCCGCCGCTATGTGAAGGCCGACGCGAGGAAGGCGGATCTGCGTGCGATCAGCGACGCGCAGGTCGCCACCGTTTATCGCCGCTTCTACTGGGACGCTGTGCTCGGCGCCGAATTGCCCGATGGCGTCGACCATGCGGTGTTCGATTTCGCCGTCAACAGCGGGCCTGGCCGGGCGGCCAAATATTTGCAGGCGGCCGTCGGCGTTGCGCAGGACGGGCGGATCGGACCGGTCACCGTCGCGGCGGCCAAGGCAAAGCCGGCCGGCGTCACCATCGATGCGCTTTGCGATGCGCGGCTGGCGTTCCTCAAGCGGTTGCCGACATGGGCAACATTCGGGCGCGGCTGGTCCGATCGTGTCAGGTCGGTGCGGGTTCAGGCCCTGCTGATGTCGGCGCAGGGCCCCGCGGCACCGGTGGCCGCGCCGGCGTCGCCCAGGGTCGAGACATCGGCTGATGTGATGCCGGCGACCCAGCCCGTGCAGCCGGCATCCGGCGGCAAGACGGCTGCCGCGGCCGGCATCCTCGTTCTCATGGCCGGAGCGCTCGCGGCCTTCCGGCATCGGGTCGCCGATTTTTTCGGGGGCCTGTTTCAATGACATGGTTCAACACCAATGCGCTGCACAATCTCCTCAACACGCTGGTCGCCATCATCTGCGGCGGCGCGCTCGCCGGCTTCGACTGGACGCTGCTCGGGGTGAGCGACCGCACCGCGCTTCAGATCAGCGGCGCCATTGCCCTTGCCAAGATCATCATCAACGCGGTGCGTGACGGGCCGCGCGGCATGGTCGCGCCGCCGGCCAAGGAGACATGAGATGGGAACACTCGCCCTCGCGCTGCTTGGCCAGGCCTGGCCGTATCTTCTGGCAATGGGCGCCGCGCTTGCCGGTGTCTGGACCGCCTATGCCAAGGGCAAGGCCAGCCAGAAGGCCAAGCAGGATGCCGCCGACGCAGCGGCGCGCACCGAAGCCCAGAAGATCGACGATGCCGTCGCCGGCCGGGCGCCGGACGACAACAGGGGGAGGCTGGCCAGATGGTCAAAATCATAGCGCTCTCGCTCCTGCTGGCCGGCTGCACCAAATCAGGCGGGTCGTTCTGCGCGGCCGGGCATCCCCTCCGGCCGACAAGGGCAGAGGCGGCGACCCTTTCCGATGCGTCGGTGGCGGCGATCCTGGCTCACAACGAAAAGGGCCAGAAACTTTGCGGCTGGAGGCCATGATGAACGATCTTTTCGACCTGCTCGGCATCAAGGGACCGGTCGTGGCGGCGGGTCTCGCCGGCGGCGTTCTGCGCGCGCTGTCGCGGCATCGCTACAAGCTGCGCGAAATGGTGGCCTCGCCGATCTGCGGCGCACTTGCGGCGGCCTACCTGACGCTGCCGGCGGTTTCCTACGCCAGGATCGCCGGCCTGCCGATGCCCGATCCCGCCGACGACACCACCACGCTGGCGGCTGCCTTCCTGATCGGCGTCTGCGCCATGTGGATTTCGGACGTGCTGTTCGAGTTTGTGGTGCGGAGATTCAAGCCGGGGTTGGAGGAGTAGCTATTGGCACCGCGTCGTCTGTTGGCTACTGCCTCGGAATTACCGAGGCAGGCAACCTGGCGCGGCGCTGCTCTCATTTCCAGAAACGACCGCTGCCCGCTTCGGCTCACGCCGGGGCGGCTTTTTTGTATTTCCGATCGGCCATTGCTGAGCGGCATTCGATCTGAAACTAGATAAAGACTTGAGCGGATGAAGTGTTCATATATTGTTAAACAAGAGGTAGACCACAGAAGACGGAAGCCATCTCCATCATCAAACGGGAGTAGCTTTCATGAACAAGTTCACTGTTATTTTAGCCGCTGTTGCAGTTGCATCGTCCGTTGGAGCCGCCGAGGCAGGTTGTGGGTGCGGAGGTTCGGGCGGCTGGGGAGGCAATTCGGGCAGCCTGATCAATGTTTCGCCATCCATCGACCTTGGCAAGATCACCGCGCTGAACGACGTGCTCAGCGGCAACAACATCCTGAGCGGCAATGTCGTCTCAGGCATTCTGAACGGCAACAAGACCAACATCGTCGGTGGCGTTCTGAGCGGGCTCGGCGTCAACCTGCTGGGCGGCAACAGCTACAGGCTGGGCAAGCGCCACTAGTTCGGCGCTGCATTCCAATCATCGAAGGCAACCCAAAATAGCCCGTTCCGGTTCGCCGGGCGGGCTATTTTCGCGTGTCGGGCCGATCAAGCGAGGATGTTGACCGCGCGTGCCGCGACCAGCGCGATGGTCAGCAGCGAGATCATGGCCTCGGCCATCATCAGCAGCTTGGCGCGCTGGGAGAGTGGCAAGGTATCGGTGGGCGAAAATGCGGTCGCATTGGTGAAGGCGAGGAAGAAATAATCGACGAAGCCGGGCAGCCAGTCTCGAAGCTCACGGTCGTTCAACGTCATCTGCGCGAACAGGAAATCGGCCTGTGCGAGCTTGACGAGGCCGCAGGTCGGCGGACCGCCGCGGTCGGTGCTCCAGAACCACAAGGCAAACACGATGACGTTGGTAACCCAGATGTTGAGTGCGTCGATCAGCAGCGTCGTACCGCTGTTGCCGGCATGGCCCTCCAGCAAGGCACGCACCAGCAGGACCAGCGAACCGCAATTCATGATGCTGATGATGGCGGTCATGGTCAGGGCTGTTCTGCGGATCATGACCCGAAACTGGCCGATCGCATGCCACTCGTGGTCCTCGACCGCCTTTCGGGTAGCGGCCTGTGTCCAGGCGGTGGCCACCGACAAGGGCAGCAGCAGGGCCGCCTCCAGCGCGGGCGCCACCCAGCGCGGCCCGAATGAGAGATTGTTGATGACCAGAAGCTGCAGGCAGATGATGACGAGAACGGCCGCACGGGCCATCCAGAAATCGAGCGCACGGTAATGAATGACGGCATGGTGGTGGCGCATTTTTCAAATCCTGGATGCTTTTTTGGGGACGGGAGCCGGTCAGGCGTAGGCGACACCTGCCGCGATCACGCCCAAGGCGCCATGCCCGGCATGTTCAGGGTGCTGCGGGATGGCGTGTTCCATTGTTGTCTTGCTGGCATGTGATGACGGGAGAGGCGGCATGGTGGCGCGAAACTCTGCCTCAATCTTGGTTTTGCCATGGTCGGCCAAGTATACATTTTCGTAAGCTTCAAGTCTGGGCTGTTCGTAAAACCGTCCGGTGTGATTTATCCACCGCATGACGCGAATCGACGAACCCATGAACGGTTGGCTGCCGGTCGGCAGTTCTGTTCCAGGCGACTGGCGGCAGTCGTCGATCTGGCCGGGTCTGATGCGCTATCCAGAAGCCGGCCTGGCGCTTTTATGCCTGACGCAGATCCTGTGCTGGACCGTGGTTCCGGCGCTTGTCGATGCCGCCCCGCCCGGCGATGTCGTCGAGAGCTTCATGTGGGGCCGCGAATGGGTGCTTTTGACCTACAAGCATCCGCAGCTCCCCGGCTGGCTGCTCGAGATCAGCCATCTTCTGACCGGATCGTTCCGCTGGCCGCAATATCTGCTCGCCCAGCTTGTCGTCTCGGCGACCTTCGTCTTCGTCTACCTGCTGGCCCGCGACATGCTCGGGAGAACCCGCGCGCTGGCCGCCGTGCTTTTGATGCCGTCATTGTATTTCTTCGGCTGGCCGACACCGCAGTTCAATCATGATTACGCGCAGATGCCCTTCTGGGCCGCAATCTGCTGGCTGCTGTGGCGTGCGGGCCGTGGCGGTGGGCCGGGCTGGTGGCTGCCGCTCGGACTGGTGTCGGGCGTCGGGCTCTATGCCAAGTTTTCCACCGGGTTGCTGTTGCTCTTCGGGGCGATCTGGCTGTTGTCGGACACACGGGCACGCAACCGGCTCGCCACGCCCTGGCCCTGGCTTGGGCTCGCGGTTTTCCTCGCCGTCGCCGCGCCGCTGGCCGTCCAGCTCTACCGCATCGATTTCCTGCCGCTGACCTATGTCGCCGGCCGCGATGAATGGGTGTTGGTCCACCGCGCCCGCCTTTACTATATCGGTGTCCAAATGGCGGGGCTCTGCGGCTTATTGCTGGTGCTGTCGATATCGGGGCTGTTGCGGCGTTCGCCCGCGCCGGAACAGCCCATCGAGAGCGGCGCGCTGGCCTATCTCGTGTGGATGGGGCTTGGTCCGGCGGTGCTTGTCATGGTGGCTTCGCTGTTCACCGGCGCCGGCGAGGCGTGGGGCGCGCCGATGTACAATCTGGTCGGCGTTGTGGCGCTCGCCTTGCTGGGTCATCGGCTCGGCGCCGTCGAACTGCGACGGCTGGCGATCTGCGCGTTCGCCTGCATCCTCGGCATGTCCGGTGCCTATGCGGGCATCCGCTGGACGAGTTGCAATTTGCGCGGGCGCATGGATGCCGTCTGCTGGCCAGCGCGGCAGATTTCGGACGAAGCCGAGGCGGTCTGGCACGCGGCGGTGCCCGGTCGGCTCGACATCGTCGGCGGCGATACCCGCATCGCGTTGCTGGCGGGCCTCAACGCCTATGACAAGCCGTCGATCTTCACCGACCTCGACATGCGGCTCGCCCCCTGGATCACCAGCCAGCGGCTGCGCGATCACGGCATGCTCCTGGTCTGGCCCGGGAGCGGCGTGCCACCTCGGCTGCTGGCGTGGCTGGGCAACATCCCCGTCAAGACCGTTCTTTTCGACTGGTCGCTCAGGGCACCACCGGTGGCGATCAGCTTTGCCGCCATTCCGCCTGGCATGAAGCTACCGGGTTTGATCGACAGGCTCGCCCAAACGAGCAACTGAAGTAGATCCACCGCGTCCGCTGGACGAAGCAGGTGACAATGCCCATTTATGGCGAGACCACTTGCTTTTACGCAATTCCAGACGGAAAACCGCTACACACTTTTCCTGGAATTGCTTTTGAGGAGACGTGACATGGCGACTTCGACCGAACGTGCAGTCCTTGCCGGCGGCTGTTTCTGGGGCATGCAGGATTTGATACGGCGCTATCCCGGCGTCATCTCCACCCGTGTCGGCTACAGCGGCGGCGACGTGCTCAACGCCACCTACCGCAACCACGGCACCCACGCAGAAGCCATCGAGATCAATTTCGATCCGGCCATCATAAGCTTTCGCACGCTGCTGGAACGCTTTTTCCAGATCCACGATCCGACGACCCGCAACCGCCAGGGCAACGATGTCGGGACGAGTTATCGCTCGGCGATCTATTACACCAGCGACGAACAGAAGCGCGTCGCCGAGGACACCATCGCCGATGTCGATGCCTCGGGCCTGTGGCCGGGCAAGGTCGTCACCGAAGTCGCACCCGTTGGTCCATTCTGGGAAGCCGAGCCCGAGCATCAGGACTATCTGGAGAAATATCCCGACGGATACACCTGCCACTTCGTCAGGCCAGGCTGGAAGCTGCCGGTTCGCGAGACGGCGGTTTCGTAGATTTGCAACTGCGATTTGCCCTGCATTGCTGCTCGACGGTGTCGTCGAGCAGATCATCGCATCCAAACCCCTTTCGGTCAGCGCGGCTTGTCGCGTCGGTGAAGCCATCGAGCTTTCACCAATGTGCGAAAGCGCCCTTCGAACACCTTCGTCAACGGCGAATGCGGATGCGGTAGGCAAACACGGTCAGGCGGTTGACAGCCTGCCGTATCGCGGTCCAACTGCGCAGGAAGAGTTGATTTCGGGAGACGGGCCGTGAAAAAAGTTTACGAAAAGCCAGTGTTTGTAAAACGCGAGCGTCTTTCGGTTGTCACTGCCTTGGCATCGCCTTCCACTCAGCCGACCTGACAAGCTCGCCCTGACCTGTCGGCCCGTTTGAGCCGCCGAAGATGAGGCCGATCGAATCGACCGATCACTCGGAGCCGATCACAGCCGTTTTTGTCCTCGATATCTCTAACTATACGGGGCCTCTGCTCGCCGGCTGGCTAGAGGCTGGAAATGCAATTGGCGCGATCATCGTGCCCGGGTTCCGGCGTCGTCCCACCGGTTTCAGCATTGGCAATTTCCGGCGAAGGCTTCAACGCAAGCTGCTGCTCAGGCGGTTTATCGGTAACACGCCTGTCAAGTTGATCGAATTTGGCCGCCCTTACGATTGGAATGCGCTTGGTCGGCAATTGTCTGACGTCCGCGCCGATGTGCTGGTCTGCTACACTTTGCCTGTCTTGATCCCTCAAGAGGTTCTTGGCCATTTTTCCAAAGGCGGGGTCAACCTCCACCCGGCGCTGCTCCCCGACTATCGAGGGCCCCACCCGATCCAGCGCTTGGCCGTGGACGGCCGGCATGCGGCTCATGGCGGCGTCACGCTCCACAAGATGTCCGCCGGTTTTGACGAGGGTGACATTCTCGGGCAGGTGCCGTTTTCCGAAGCTGACTGGACATCGAGAGAAGCCCTGGTCGACAGCACGGCAACCGCTATGCGGATTCTGGTGAGCGAGGCGGTGCCGACCTACTGCCGGGGGCTGTTGTCAGGAATGCCGCAACCGAAAGGCGATTTCGTCTGGGCGCGGCTTCAGCCCAGCCACCTGATAATCTCGCCGGCCATGTCGGTCGAGCATGTTGTACGGCTATGGCATGTGCTTGGCCTTCTGCCAGGCATCTATCTTGAAATCGGAACGCGCAAAGTCAGGCTGGGATTCCAGATCAGAAGGCTGGGGCCCTGCACAGGAAAGGCCCCGGTCAGGCGGTGGGGAACAGTGGAATTTGATCTCGCCAACGGTCGGGTCCTGTATTTTACCTACGGTAGAGTGCTCAAACGGCTGCTCAATTCGAAACACCTATTTTCGCGCCCGCCCGCCGGGAGACCCGCTCCAGAAATCCGGCTGTTCGGCAAAGCGAGTGCTGCGGACCAGAAAAACGGATGAAGTCGCTGGGCGATGCCCAGCGGCTTCATCCGTTTGCGACGTGGTTACTTGCCACAATGATTATCGTTTACCGTTGGCGCCGTCGCGTTACCATCGGCGTCCGGCTGCGCGCCTTGCGGGTTGGTCGGGCAATTCTGATCCGCGTTCGAATTCATGTCCCCTACCGTGCCAGTCGTGCTGTTGGTCGTGCCCGGGTCGACAGTGTCCGGCTCGATCGTATTCGGGGAAGCCGGCGTGTTCGGCTCAACCGTCACCGACTTGCCGCTGCCGCTTCCATTTGCGTTGTTGCTGCCGGCGCTTTGCGCCATGGCTGACGTGGCCAGACCAATGGTGAGAACCGAAGCTGCGAGGATTTTCATGAACATGGTTTGTCTCCATTTCTGTGAAGTCGTCGCTTATTTTCTACGAAAGTGATCGCGTTGCGACTGTGGGGACAACCGGTCGCGGCGGCGAAGGTTCCCGACAAAATTCCGCTCAGGCGCACCGTGACTGGCGCAATGCTTTTGGCGCAGTGCTCTGAAAAAACGGCTTTCCCTTGAACTCGAATGATGCTTTAAGGCGCACATCCACAGGGGTGCTCCGTACGGTCGGGGCTGAGACGGGGGCGGCAAGCCCACAGACCCTAGAAGCTGATCTGGGTAATACCAGCGGAGCGAGGCGGGCGATGTTTTCAGGCGCACAGATTTCCCTATACCCCATGACCGACGATTTCGTCGGTGTCATTCTTGGCGCGCTCGGTGCGCTCGATCCCTGGCGCGACAAGCTCAGGATCGAGACCGACGACATCTCGACCTTGCTGGTCGGGTCGCCCGAAGTGCTGTTTCCCGCCATGCGCGACCTCTTCGTGGCGGCGGCACGTAGCGGCAAACATTGCGTGTTGTCGGCCACCATCTCGCGCGGGTGCCCTGGCGAGCCGGATGATCCGATCTGCCGCTCCGATGCACTTGGCGGGCCTGTCGGGCCACTCGGCCCGCGCAAGGATGCGGCCATCGCGGCGGTGCGCAATGCTGCTGCCACCGGCCAGCCGGCGGCGGCGCAGTTCTCGCTCTATGTGATGGGCACCGACGACCACATGGACGAGATCTACGGCTGCATCGATTTTCTCAAGCAGTCCGGCGTCTATGAGCGTTCCAAGCATTTCTGCACGAAACTGCGCGGTGATGCCGGTGCGATCTTTTCGGCGCTGGACGAGGCCTTCTGCCGCTTCGGACCAGGCGCCGGCCACGTAACCCTCGACGTCACGGTCTCGGCCAACAGCCCGTCGGCTGTCTGAAGCTGCCGCCGCCTCCGCGCGGCCGTCAAAGGTTATCTCCCGTGGTCTCATCATCATTCGCTTCGCGCCCGATCGCGGGCCTTCTTGTCAAGGCAATGCCGGCCATGATCTCGGTCGGTTTGCTCCTAGTGGCGTGGGAGCTTTATGCCACCTATTCCGGCATCAGGCCGACGATACTGCCGGCGCCGTCGCGCGTGTTCGAGCAAGCGCTGCTCAATCGCCAGGCGCTGGCCGACAACGCCATTCCGACCATCGGCGCCACGCTGCTCGGCTTTGCCTGTTCGCTCAGCGCCGCCTTCGTGCTGTCGATGCTGGTCGACTTCTTCCAGCCGCTGCGGCGTGCGCTGTTTCCCGTCTTAATCGTCAGCCAGACCTTGCCGCTGGTGGCCATCGCGCCGCTGGTGGTGCTGTGGTTCGGCTTCGGGCTGGCGCCCAAGATCATGCTGGTGGCGCTGGTTACCTTCTTTCCGATGCTGGTTGCATTGGTCGAGGGTTATGAGTCGACCGAGGCCGAGATCGGGCAAATGCTGCGCGCCATGGGGGCAGGGCGCTGGCGCATCTTCGTGCTGGCACGGCTGCCTTCGGCGCTGCCCTATTTCTTCGCTGGCTTGAGGATCTCCATCACCTACGCCGTGGTCGGCGCGATCTTCGCCGAATATGCGGGGGCCGCGAAGGGGCTGGGCATCTACATGCTCAACGTCAAGAACAATTTCCGTCCTGACCTGGTTCTTGCCGCCGTCGGAGTGAGCGCTGCCCTGACCCTTGTCCTGTTCGGGTTGACTGTACTGCTGCAGCGCCTTGCGATGCCCTGGGAGCGGGCCGGCAAGGAAACCGCCGGGAAGGGAGCCTGGCGATGAGCCGGCTGGAACTGCGGTATGTGCGCAAGGCGTTCGGTGGGCTCGACGTGCTGGCCGATATTTCGCTTAGCGTCGGCGCTGGTGAATTCGTCTCGATCCTTGGACCCTCGGGCGCCGGCAAATCGACGCTCTTCCAGCTTCTGACCGGCGCCGAGCATGGCGAGGGCGAGATGTTGTTCGACGGCGCGCCGCTCGACGACCACGGCAGGCATTTCGCCTTCATGCCGCAGCGTGACGCGCTGATGCCGTGGCGGCGCATCCTCGACAACGCGACGCTCGGGCTCGAAGTCCAAGGCATGAGGAGACAGGCGGCGCGGGTGCGCGTTGCGCCGTTGTTTGCCGAATTCGGGCTTGCCGGCTTCGAGCGGCATTTTCCAGCGCAACTGTCCGGCGGTATGCGCCAGCGCGCGGCCTTGCTGCGCACGGTGGTGCAGCAACGCGACATGCTTTTGCTCGACGAGCCGTTCGGCGCGCTCGACGCGCTGACCCGCACGGCCATGCAGCGCTGGCTGGAACAGATGTGGCGGCATCATCGCTGGACGGCGCTCCTGATCACCCATGACGTGCGCGAAGCCGTGTTCCTGTCCGACCGCATCTATGTGCTGTCGGCGCGCCCGGCCCGCATCGTGCGTGAAATCAAGGTGCCGCTGCCGCGCCCGCGCAGCCTTGGCGGCGATGCCGCGCGCCAGGCAAGTGCGCTCGAGGCCGAGATTCTCGACATCATCCTCAACGCCACCCCATCCAAAGGACACGATCATGATTGACTTGACGCGCCGGCAGGCCTTGTTGCTGACCCTTGCCACAGGCCTTCCGCTCATTGCCGGATCGGGGCGAGCCCAAGCACAATCGGCACAAAAGGTCACCGTTGCCCTCGACTGGACGGTCAACACCAACCACATCGGACTGTTCGTCGCCCGCGACAAGGGCTTCTATCGCGAGGCCGGGCTCGAGGTCGACATCCTGCCTTACAGCGATACCGGTGCGGGCACGCTGGTTGCAAATCGCGTCGCCGATTTCGGCATCAACGGCACCATCAGCCTGTTCACCCAGAGAACCGCCGGAGCGGACCTGAAGGGCGTCTATGCGGTGGTGCAATCGGAAACCGGCCGCGTGGTCTTCAATGCGGCCCGCAGCGAGATAGTAAGCCCGAGAAACCTCGACGGCCTGACCTATGGCGGCTTCGGCAGCGCCTGGGAAAACGCCCTGATATCGACCATCATCCGCCATGATGGCGGCAAGGGCAATTTCGAGACGGTGACGCTCGGCACCTCAGCCTATGAGGCGCTGGCCAATGGTTCGGTCGATTTCACGCTCGAAGTCTCGACCTGGGAGGGTGTCGACGCCGAGCTCAAGGGCGTCAAACAACGCAGCTTCGTCTATGCCGATTACGGCGTGCCTGACGAGCACACGACACTGATCTCTTCGAGCGAAGCCTATCTCCAGGCAAACTCCAAGCCTGCGGCCGCCTTTGTCCAGGCGACGCGGCGCGGCTACCAGTTCGCGGTCGATCACCCCGAAGATGCGGCAGCCCTGCTGATCGCGGCCAACAAGGATGCGTTGACCAATCCGGCGCTGATCCACGCCTCGCTGAAGGCGCTGATCGACGGCCATTATCTGCGCAGCCAAAGCGGCGCCATCGGGACGATGGATCCAGCCAAGATGGAAGCGATCGGCGGCTATCTCTTCGCGTCCGGCATTTTGCGTGATGCCGACGGCAAGCTGGTTGCTCAACGCCCGGATTTCGGGAGCTATTTCCGCAACGACTATCTGAGCTAGTCTGGCAAAACCAAATGAAATGGGTCGCCAGTCTATTTCTGGACGACCGCGTGGAGCAGGGTCGTCTGGATGTGGCACCCTGGCTCCCCGACAGCCAGTTTAAACACCGATCTGATCTTGTTGATTAACTGCCCGGCAATGGTTGCGTGCAAAGGTCGCCTCGAGGGATCATCGGGGTGTTTGCATTGCTCATATCAAAAAGCGAGGCGCTTTCGCACGTCAGTGACGGCAGGATTTTGTCCGCAGCCCGAAAGCGCGAAATCCTGGTGGATTTGCGCGAAGGTTTCTTTCGGATCTGCGCGCTGGCCTTCGCGGGCATGTTCGTCTACCGCGGCGTATATCACCTGATGCTCGACCCGACCCGCATCAATGTGGCGCTGGTGGCAATTTCCGAGATCCTGACCTTTACCTGGCTGCTTCTGTCGCGGCGACCGCAGGTACGCGACTGGAACCCGCTGACGGTGGTTGTTTCGGTGGTCGCCAGCTTCGGTGTCGGCTTCATCGACCTGCAACCGGGCGTGGCCATCATCCCGGTCTATGCCGCTGCGCCGCTGCAAGTCCTGGCGTTGGGGTTCGTGATCTGGGGGAAGATATCGCTAGGGCGTTCTTTCGCCATTCTGCCAGGCAATCGCGGCGTGATGACCGACGGTGCCTACCGCCTGGTGCGGCACCCGATCTATGCCGGATACCTTGCCGGTCATGTCCTGTTCCTGCTGTCGGCCTTTTCCTTCTACAATCTTGCTGTCTACGCCGCGATGAAGCGCGCCCACTACAGGCTGTTCTACGGGATCGTCTGACAAGCGGGCCGGCGCAGAATCGTTCGGCCTGCAATCACGCTTGCACTCTCTCACTCCCGCATCCGGCCGCCGATAGACTCTGGCCACTTGCAATCATCGCGGCGGTCTTGCTGATCTTGCGAGAGGCCTATCCATGTCCAGCGCGGTGTGCGGCATGGAGCAGAGTAACGTCCGATCGCCAATGCCTTACGAATTGTTCGTGTAAAGAACAATTATTCAAACTTTAATATCATTTTGTTTCAGAAATTTTGTTGATGTACACCACGCCTCAGGTTCAGTATTCTCTCTCTGAAACTGAAATTCACCACCTCGCGTAGTTGATCTTGCAATCGGCCTCTCGCCAATTGCTTTAGCGCAACGACAACAGGATAGTGTTATGGCTCACACCATCAAGACAGTCGCCAATATGTTGGCGGGTAGTGCGGTAATTTTAGCTCTTTCCCTGCCCGCCAATGCTGCGGGAATCGGCCTTGGCGTTGGTGCCTCGGTGGGTGGTAGCGGCGGCGTCAATGCCGGTGTCGGGGCTTCCGTTGGCGGCAGTGGCGGCATCAGTGCCGGAGTGGGCGCCTCGGTCGGCGGCAGCGGTGGTGTAAATGCCGGTGCCGGTGCCAATGTTGGCGGCTCGAGCGGTGTCAATGCTGGTCTCGGCGCTTCGGTCGGCGGCAGCAACGGCATCAATGCCGGCGCGGGCGCCAACATCGGAGGGTCTGGCGGCATTACGGCCGGCCTTGGCGCCAATGTAGGCGGGACGAGCGGCGTCGGCGTGGGTATTGGTGGCGGCATCAATCCAGGCAATCCGTCGAACCCGAGCAATCCGTCCAATCCGTCAAACCCCAGCAGGCCGAGCCTGCCGGGTGTCGTGGCCCAGATGTCGGATAGCAACGTGGCGCGAATGAAGAAGCGCTGCGTCGACGTGCTCAGCAGCGAAGGCGCCTACGACCGCGATCTACGGCAACTCTGCCTCCTGATCGCTCGTCGCTGATACTGAAGGGGCCGGGGATTGGAAGTGCCGAATCAGCCGTGAGGCTCGACCGCACTCTCCTGGCCTCCGGCCGGTAGGAAAGCCCGCCACGCTGGCGGGCTTTCTGCGTCCACAGGCGTGCCGGAATCAAATTCTGGTTGCCATCATCTGGATGGCCGCTTCTGTTGCCGGCAGACCTCTTCCGCACGCGATGCCCGCCACAATCGCGCGGAACGGTAGAGCCTTTGGAGCGCTCGTCTTTGAACATCGCTATGAGTCTTGGAACCATACCGATCATCATTGCGCTGCTTGGCGGCCTCAGCGGCCTCGGTGGCGGTCCGTTCTACGGCACCGGCTACTATGGCGGCGGCGGCCTTGGGCTCGTGCTGCTCATCGCCATCGTGCTTGTCGTGCTCGGGCGTATCTAGCCGGGTTATCGCAACTGATCGCAATCTCGTGAGCGCCCCCAATATCGGCGTGCACCGGATTGTGATGCAGGCAAGCCGGCTTGTGATCCTGCACTCTGCAAAACTTTCGTATGGTCATTGCGGTCCACACCCCCCCGTGGAAACAAGAGGAGAGGGTCCCACCCCTTGTCCTCCTCCAAGGCCCGCTCCGGTTCACCGTAGCGGGCTTTTGCTTGCTGGCGAGGGGAAACCGGCTCGCATCAAACCCTATGGGCAAGGCATCCAGAAGCTGACGCCAGTCGACTATTCCATGTCAGGTACGTCGCCGCTGACGAAGAGCGTGTTCGGCGGGCCGTATTCGCCCAGCGTCGGATCGGCCTCGCGGCTCCAGGCGATGACGCCGGCATGCTTTGCCGCTAGAGCCCTGGCGGTGCGTATGGCGCGGTCTTCGCTCTGCTGGTCGGCGGGTCCAAAGGCTGGGAACAACTCGCCATCCTCACCGCGATCGAACGCGACCACGACGATCAGCCTGGGATTTTTCTGGCCACTGGAATCGGACATCTTGCACCTTTGTCGCGGAACCTATCACATTGCGCGGGGTTGAAGGCCGCGAATCGATGAATGCCGACTTTGGGGAGTGGCATCGTGCAAGATCAGCGTTTCGATGAGCCGGTCAGGATTGCGCTCGGCCGATCGCGAAACTCGATCTTCAACGTGGAGCGGGTCGCTCAGGCTGCCGACATCCTGCTGAACCGCTGGCCGGTTGCAACCGGGCAAAAGCATATGGTTGCCCGTAAGGTCTGTCTGGCCGTGCTAGAGGGAAAGAAAGAAGTCTCGGCGGCAAGGGCGGCGTTCATCAACGCCGCTATCGAGGCGGACATTCTCGTTGAGCCGCGTGAGGTGTCGATCCCGTAGCCTGCCCGGTGAAATTGAATCAAGGATCGGCTCTATCCTCTTGGTTGATCTCGGTCTTTCACCGGCTTTTCCGGGCCATGGCAACCGGCCAGTTCGGCGCGCTCTGCGGACAATCCGAAATTCGGGGTTCATTGGGCCTGTTTCCGGCATCTGTTGACACGGCATTTCTATCCAGATATTGAACAGGACTATACAGGTTCACTGAACAGGTACCTATATGAAGCGGCGCGCGGTTCAACTGTCTCCCGGTACGGGCAAACCCGAGCAGATCGCCACCGTTCTCGAACATGAAATCCGCTCCGGTGTTCTCGGCTTCGGCGACCGCCTGCAAAGCGAGAATGAACTTGTCCAGCGCTTCTCCGTCAGTCGCAATACGGTCCGCAAGGGCCTCGAAGAACTGTCCAGCCGCGGGCTGATCACGACCAGGGTTGGTATTGGCTCGTTCGTCACCTTCGACGGCAAGCCGGTCGATGACTCCATCGGTTGGTCGCGCGCGCTGGCCGATGCCGGCGCCAATGCCGAGACGCGGACGCTGCGGCTGGAGGTCATCGAAGACCCCGATCTGGCTGCGCTGCTTGGTATCGAAAGCCCGTTCTTCATTGCCGTTGACCGGGTGCGCACCAACGCCAGCGACGGCCATGCGATCTCCATCGAGCGCAGCCGGCTGCCATTGTCCTCCGAGCTTGAGGACGTACCGTTGCGCGGACTGCGCGAGGGCTCGCTGCACCAGACGCTGCGCGCCGCCGGCCTCATTCCCGACCATGGCGAGGAATGGGTCGAGATCGAGATGCTCAATGCCGAGGATGCGGCCATCCTCGGTTGCCCACAAGGCACGCCCTTCCTGCGCGGCCGCCGGCTGACGCGTGCGGCTGACGATCGGCCGATCGAGTATGTCACCAGCCTGCTCAACCCGGCACATTTTGCGCTGCATATGAGGTTCTGAGCGATGTCGGATGCAACCAGCAAGGCCATCGATCGCGCCATGGGCGCGCTTGTCGGCGGAGCGCTGGGAGATGCGCTCGGCATGCCGACGCAGCTTTTGTCGCCGGTTCGCATTGCCGGACTCCACGGCCATGTCGAGGATTTCATCGAGCCTTTCGCCGATCATCCGGTGTCGAAGGGACTGGCTGCCGGCACCATCACCGACGACACCGAACAGGCGCTGCTGCTCGGCCGCATCCTGGTCGAATCCGGCGACCGTTTCGACCACGCGCGCTGGGTCAATGCGCTGCTCGACTGGGAGCGCGAGGTCAAGGCGCGCGGCAGCTATGATCTCTTGGGGCCGTCGACCAAACGGGCCATCGACGCCATCAACAATGGCGTACCGGCCGAGGAAGCGGGACGCAGCGGCGACACCAATGGCGCGGCCATGCGCATCGGGCCTGTCGGCATCATGATGCCGCTCGAACCATTGGAGGCGTTCGTCGCCAAGGTGGCGGAGACCTGCCGGGCGACGCACAACACCTCGATCGCAATCGCTTCCGCTGCTGCCGTTGCCGCTGCCGTCAGCCGCGGCATCGCCGGCGGTGGCTGGCGCGATGCTTCCGCCAGCGCCGTCGCGGCGGCGAGGCGAGGGGCGACGCTTGGTCATTGGGTCACCGGCGGCGACATCGCCGCGCGTATCGTCTGGGCGCAGGACATCGTGCGCGGCAAGGCGATCAGGGATGCCATTCGGCTGATCACCGATCTGGTGGGTACCGGCGTCGCCAGCCAGGAATCCGTCCCGGCGGCCTTCGCCGTGCTGGAAGTCGCCCGTGGCGACCCATGGCAAGCAGCTATCATCAGCGCCAATATCGGCGGCGACACCGATACGATCGGCGCCATCGCCGCCGGCATGGCCGGCGCCTGCAGCGGTTTTTCCCGATTGCCGCAACAGCATATCGCCCGGCTTGTCGGCCTCGACATGTCAGAGGTTCGCGCGCTTGCCGCCGACCTCGTGGCAGCAAGGGTGGCGAAAATCGGTTCCGGCAAGGACGCGGCGGAATGAGCGGCCGTCTCGTCCATGTCGGCAGTGCCGTGGTCGACTATGTCTACCGCATCGACGCCCTGCCGGCGCCCGGCATGGAAAAGACGGCGTCGAGCTTCGCCCAGGTCGCCGGCGGCGGCTTCAACATGATGGTCGCGGCCAGCCGCACCGGCATGCAGGTGGTGTTCGGCGGCCAACTCGGCAGCGGACCCAATGGCGATTTCCTGCGTGCCGCTTTCGCCGCCGAGGGCATCGCGACGCTGACGCCGCCATCGCCATTGACGGACAGCGGCAACTGCGTCGCCATGATTTCGAGCGACGCCGAACGCACCTTCGTGTCGTGGCCAGGGGCGGAGAGCGTGCTCAGCCGCGACCTGATGGCGCCGGTCGCGGTGGCGCCGGGAGACTGGGTGTTCACCTCCGGCTACACGCTAAGCTATCCCAAGAGCCGCGATGCGCTCACCGATTGGATCGAGGCACTTCCGGCAGATATTCCCTTCGTCTTCGATCCGACGCCGGTCATCTCGGACATTCCGCGTCCCATCCTGTCGCGGGTGCTTGCCCGCACCACATGGCTGAGCTGTAACACGACGGAAGCCGCCGAGATTGCCGGCCCAGGCGATGTCGAGGGACTCGCGGCACGACTTCTCGCCGACCACTGCCCCAAGGCTGCTGGCGTGATCATTCGCGCTGGCGCGAAGGGTTGCCATATCAGGCTGGCCGACGGCACAGCGCAGACCATTGCCGGCTTCAACGTCAGCGCCATCGACACCAATGGCGCCGGCGACACCTATATCGGCGGTTTCGTCAGCGCGCTGGCGCACGGCATCCCGCCCTTCGAGGCAGCGCGCTATGCCAATGCTGCAGCGGCCATTTCGGTCACCCGCCATGGCGGCTCGTCGGCGCCGACGAACCGCGAAATCCAGACATTCCTGAGCCATGCCGCCGACCCATCGGGAGCAGGCCGGACACAGAAGGCCAATGCATAACAGCTGGAAAGCCTGACAAGCCCGGGAAGCGGGCAAACCCACAGAGAGGAACCAACCATGCGCATGCCTGACTTGACTGCTCTGCTGACGGCGACCGCCGTCTTTACCTCCGCACTCACGTTCGCCGCCAAGGCCGACGAAGTGCATGTGCTCAACTGGAAGGGCTACGGCGCCGACGAGCCGTGGGCCGTCGAGGCTTTCGAAAAGGCGACCGGCAACAAGGTCGTCAACGATTTCTTCAATTCCGAACAGGAAATGCTGACCAAGATCCGGACCAATCCCGGCCTCTACGACGTCGTCATGATCAACGCCGCCTTCAACGACCAGGCGATGGACGGCAAGCTGATCCAGCCGATCGACGTTTCCAAGCTGCCGAACTACGCCGACATCAGCAAGGACAAGGCGGGATCGCCGATGCTCGTCCACGACGGCAAGGTCTATGGCGTGCCGTGGGTATGGGGCCTGACGGCGCTCGCCATCAACGAAAAATCCTTCGACAAGCCGCCGACGAGCATCGCCGAGATGTGGGATGCCGCGCACAAGGGCCGTGTCGTCATTCGCGACGACGCCGTTGAAGCGGTGCAGTTCGGCGCCATCGCCACTGGCCAGAACATCAACGACATCAAGGATATGGATGCGGTCAAGACGAAGCTGACCTCGCTGATGCCGCAGATCAAGACCTTCTGGAGCTCGGAGAACGACTGGAACCAGATGGTCGCCTCCAACCAGATCGACATCGGCACCTACTGGAGCGGCTCGGCCGATCGCGCCAAGACGCATTTCAAGCTGCCGGTCTCGCTGGTCGTGCCGCAGGAAGGCGCCGTCGCCTGGCTCGACGCGTTTTCCATTCCGGTCGGCGCCAAGAACGTCGCCGGCGCCGAGGCCTTCATCAACTACATGATCGACCCGAAATTCTACGTCGAATGGGTCACCAAGGTCGGTGCTCCCGTCTCCGCCAACACCAAGGCGGTGGAAGCGCTGCCCGAGGATGCCTTCAACCGCAAGGTCATGGGTGATCCCGAAGTGGCCAAGCGCATCCAGTTCCAGGCGCCGATCACCGACGCCCAGCGCGAAGCCTATCTGGCGCTCTGGCAGCAGCTTAAGGTCGACGTGAAGTAAGATCACAGCCAGGCCAGCCGGCGGTTCGCGTCGGCTGGTTCTTCCAATACTGGGAGGAGGGTACCATGGCAGCTGCGACAGCGTCGCGAAGCGGGCTGAGATCGGCATTGCCGCTGCTGGCGCCAGCCTATCTCTGGCTGACGGTGGCGATCTTCCTGCCGCTATCCGCTATGGTCTTCTTCTCGTTCATGACCGAGCTGCCGCTGTCGGGAAAGCCGTGGGCGTTCACGCTTGGCAACTATGCCGCCTTCTTCTCGCAAAGCCTCTATCTGACGCTGCTGCTGGCCTCGCTGCGGCTTGGCCTCGAAGTGACGCTGTGGTGCGTCGTCATCGGCTATCCCGCGGCTTACGTGCTCGCCAAGGTGCTGAAGGGGCGCAGCCGCGAGGCGATCTTCCTGCTCGTCATCCTGCCGTTCTGGTCGAACGGGCTGGTGCGCATCTTTTCCTGGGCGATGGTTTTGCGCGAGGGCGGCATTCTCGACACCGCGCTCAACGCGGTGCTGCCGTTCAAGATCAACATCGACCTGATGTATTCCTATCCAGCCGTCATCATCGGGCTGGTGCACTCCTATGTGCCCTACATGGTGCTGACCTGTTATCTGACGCTGCAGGCGATCGACGACTCGCTGATCGAGGCCGGGCGCTCGCTTGGCGCATCGCGGTTGCAGGTGCTGAAGCGGGTGATCATCCCGCTGTCGATGCCCGGATTGGTCGCGGGTGCGGCGCTGATCTTCGTGCCGGTCGTCGGCTCGTTCATGGAACCGCGCATCCTCGGCGGCCGCACCGGCACCTTCTACGGCACGGTCATCGAGGACCAGTTCGTCGCCGTGTTCAACTGGCCGCTCGGTGCAGCGCTCTCCTTCATCCTGCTGGCGGTGGTGCTGGTCATCCTGGCGGTGGCGTCGCCGGTGCTGCGGAGGGCCGCGTGATGGTGACGACCCGCATCCTCGAATGGCTCGGCCGTCTCTACATCTTTATGCTGCTCGCCTTTCTTTATCTGCCGATCATCATCATGGCGCTGATGTCGTTCAATGTCTCGCCCTTCTACCAACTGCCGTTCGAATGGACGACCGAATGGTACGCCTCGCTGTGGCAGAACGACCAGCTGATCGCGGCCACCTGGAACAGCGTCGAGATCGCGGTCATCACCACGATCATCTGCGTGGTGCTCGGCTCGGCTGCATCATTGGCGCTCTATCGCTACGAATTTCGCGGCAAGAAGTTCCTGCAGGCGATGCTGTTTCCGCCGATCGCCATACCGTGGCTGATCACCGGCACGGCGATGCTGATTTTCTTCTTCGGTGTCGGCATCGGCCGCGGCCTGCATGCGATCCTGCTCGGCCATGTCGCGCTGGCGCTGCCCTATGTCATCGTCGTCGTCTCGGCCCGGCTGCAGACCTTCGCGCCGGAGCTGGAAGAGGCGGCGCGCTCGCTCGGCGCCAACCAGTGGCAGGTGACGAGGCGCGTTACGCTGCCCTGGATCATGCCCGGCGTCATCGCCGGCGGGCTGTTTGCGTTTGCCGTTTCGTTCGATCAGTTCGTCGTGTCCTATTTCCTGGCGACGCCGGGCCAGACGACGCTGCCGGTCGAAATCTACGCCGCGATCCGCAAGGGTTTTACGCCCGAGATCAACGCGGTCTCGACCATCATCATTGTCGTGTCGATGGCGCTGATGCTGCTGACAGCGCGGTTCTTCAAATTCGGCGGAGAGAAATAATGGCCGGCGTGCAGGTATCTGATGTCTCGCGCAGTTTCGGCGCGCACAAGGCACTGGACGATGTCTCTATCGATTTCGCCGATGGCGGCTTCTATGCGCTGCTCGGGCCATCGGGCAGCGGCAAGACCACGCTGCTCAGGCAGATCGCGGGGTTCGATTTTCCCGATTCCGGCCGCATCACCATCGGCGGCGAAAGCGTTGAGCGGGTGCCGGTCGAAAAGCGGCGCATCGGCATGGTGTTTCAGAACTATGCGCTGTTTCCCAATATGAGCGTCGCCGACAATGTCGCCTTCGGCCTGTCGGTGCGCGGCGAGGCCAGGGCGATCATCGCTACCGAGGTGCAGCGCGCGCTCGATCTGGTGCAACTCGGCAAGCTCGGTGGGCGGCGGCCGCATCAGCTGTCGGGCGGCCAGCGCCAGCGCGTGGCGCTCGCCCGCGCCATCGTCACCAAGCCGCGCGTGCTGCTGCTCGACGAGCCGCTCGGCGCGCTCGACAAGGCGCTGCGCGTCGATATGCAGATCGAGCTCAAGCGCATCCAGCGCGAGATCGGCATCACCACCATTTTCGTTACCCATGACCAGGAAGAAGCGCTGACGATGAGCGACCGCATCGGCATATTGCGCGACGGCAGGCTGGTGCAGGAAGGACCACCGGAGGAGATCTACGACCGGCCGAAGAGCGAATTCGCCGCCACCTTCCTCGGCGACGCCAACATTTTTCGCGGCGATACGACGGGCGATGGCATCCGGCTGCCGGACGGCACGGCGATTGCCGCCGGCGCGGGTGCTCGCCTTGCTGCTGGTGCCAAGGCGAGTTGTGCGGTGCGGCCCGAACGCATCCGTATTGCTATTGATGGCGGGGCTTCGGATGGCAACGCCAACATGCTCAAGGGGCAGGTCTCCAAGCGCATTTTCGCCGGCAACAACAGCACATACTTTGTCGAGCACGCTGGTCAGACGTTGAAGGTCATCGTGCAGAACACCGGTGCCGAAAGACTGGCCGAGGGTCAGGAGGTAATGCTCAGTTGGTCGCCGAAAAGCACCGTGCTGATTGCGGCAAACTAGTCGACGCGGTTCGATAGCAGGGACTGTTGGCGTTCCTTCGCACCCCCCTCTGTCCTGCCGGACATCTCCCCCGCAAGGGGGGAGATTGGCGGTTTGAGCGTCACTGCCCTTTTTGCAACGTCGAAAATTTGCGAAAGCAGGTATGACGGCTAATCTCCCCCCTTGCGGGGGAGATGCCCGGCAGGGCAGAGGGGGGTGCTGTCCCTCCATCGGGCTAGATAGGGCCGGGAGCACATCTATGACGCTGGAATTGACGGCTAAGGACCGATCCATGCTCGACGGCGAGCAGGGCCCGTCCGCCGCCGCTGCCATGAAAATCCTCGTCGCATTTTCCAATGCGGTTGGGGCGCGCGGTCTGCTCGACATCACTGGCGCCCATATCGATGGCTGTCTCTACCACGGCAAGGCAGGGCTCGATTTCGTCGAGCGGCTGGTCGAAGGCGGTGGCCGGGTCCAGGTGCCGACGACATTGAATGTCGGCTCATTCGACCTCATCCATCCCGGCATGGTGAAGATGCCGGCAGCGGAAGAGGTGCCGGCGCGGCGGCTGATGAAGGCGCATCTGGAGCTCGGCTGCCAGGCGACCTTCACTTGCGCACCTTACCAGACGCGGTTCAGGCCGGAGTTCGGCGAGCAGATCGCCTGGGGCGAATCCAACGCCATCGTCTTTGCCAATTCGGTGATCGGCGCGCGCACCAACCGCTATGGCGATTTCATCGATCTGTGCTGCGCCATGACCGGCCGCGCGCCGGCCTGGGGTCTGCATCTGAGCGAGAACCGGCGCGGCCGGATCCTATTTGAGCTGGATGTTCCGGACGGCGAGCCGAGCGACAGCCTTTTCGTCGGCGTCGGGCTATTCATCGGGCAAGCGAGCGGCGACCGCGTTCCGGTGATTGCCGGTCTGCCGCAGCCGCGCGATGAGGACCAGCTAAAGGCGCTGGGCGCGGCGGCTGCAACGACGGGTGCTGTGGCGCTGTTCCATGCGGTCGGCATCACGCCGGAAGCGATGACGCTCGATGAGGCGTTCCAGGGTCATGCGCCTGACGAAACGATCCGCATCACCCGCGCCGATATCGACCATGCGCTGGCCAGGCTATCGAGCGTACGGGATGGCGCGCCGGTGGCGGCCGTGTCGCTCGGCACGCCGCATTTTTCGTATGAGGAGTGGATGCGACTGTTGCCGTTGCTGCGCGAGGCAGCACCCGGAAGGCGCATCCCGATCTACGTCAACACGGGCCGTGCGACCTTGGCGCGACTGCAGGAGGAGGGCGCGCTGGCGGGGATGGAGGCGTTTGGTCTGGTCCCGGTCGCCGACACCTGCACCTATGTCACATCGATCCTGGAACGCCTCGACGGCGTCGTGATGACCAATTCCGGCAAATGGGCGCATTATGCACCGGGCAATATCGGCGTGTCCGTCGCCTTTGCCGAGATGGAGGATTGCATCCGCTCCGCTGCCGTCGGGCATGTCGTGCGGAGCGCCTCATGACGCGACCGGTGGCACGAACCGGCACCTTCCAGTTGGCCGGCGAAGCCAAGGGCCAGGCGCTGGTGTTCTCGCAACCCCTCAGCTTCTGGGGCGGTATCGATGCCGAGACCGGCGACATAACAGACCATTCGCATCCCGGCCTCGGCCAAAATGTCGCCGGCAGGATTTTGGTCATGCCGAGCGGGCGCGGCTCATCGTCTTCATCCTCGGTGCTGGCCGAGGCGATCCGCAGAGGCACGGCGCCGGCCGGTCTTCTTCTGGAGCGGCCGGACCCGATCCTGGCGGTGGGCGCCATCGTTGCCGAGTTTCTTTATGACATCCGCATGCCGCTGGTGGTGTGCGATATTTCGAACCTTGTCTCCGGTGATCAAATTGATATCGGCATCGGCAAAGACGGCGGGCCGATCATCAGAGTTCACCCCGCCATCAATCCGGCAGAGCCACGCCGCCAATAGGCAGCCGCCAGCGTCTGATCGCGACCAAGTCCCAGCGTGTCGCGCCAATATTCGCGCACGATCTTGGCGGCAGCGGCTTCCGCCGCGAACCAGCCGAAGGCCGAACCGTCCTGCGGCCACGCCACCGAGCGGACAGCCTCGGCCAGCCGTCTGTCCTCGCCCGCCGCCACGCCATCCCGTGTCAGCCAATGCACTTCGATGCGGGTGGGGTTGGCGATCTTCTGCCGTTCACCGTCATTGGCGATCTCGACGAAGGCAACGCCTTTTGTCTCGGCCGGCAGCGTCTCCAGCAGCCGCGCCAGCGCCGGCAGGCCGGTTTCATCGGCACCCAAGACATACCATTCTGCCTGCCGCACCGGACGGCCGACCGGTCCCATGATGCCGACCTTCATGCCGGGCGCTGCCTGCATGGCCCAGGTGGAGCCGACGCTCTCGCCGGTATGAATCAGGAAGTCGACATCGATGATGCCCTTTTCCACGTCGAGCGCGCGGATGGTGTAGACGCGCGCCACCGGGCGCTGGTCATCGGCGGGCCAGACCGGCAAGCCATTGCCGCCGAGCACCGGCCACAGCGGATCGGGCACCTCCCTGGTCGGAAACAGCATGCGGATATGCATGCCGCCGAATTTGGCGAAACGGCTGAGATCCTCGCCGGCCAGCCGGATGCGGCGCATATGCGGGGTGAGGTCGCGAATATCCGTCACCACCATCTCGCGGAACTGAGCGAGGCTGGTTTCGCCTGAGAGATCGCCGGTCCAGACGATCTCGGGATTTTCCTCCTTGGCGTAGACCTGTACGGCCGTGGCCAGCAGGTCCTTGATACGGGCCAGCCCGTCGCGGTCGGCGGCATTGGCCCGCATCACCAGCCGTTCCATGTCGAAAGAGGCGCCACCGAAGGCAAAGCGGAAATCGATGCGCTGTCCCTGATGCGAAGCATCGGCCTCGAAGCTCTGCAGTCTGTCGCTGATGCTGTCCATGTAATCGGGCAGATGTCGCAGGTTGAGCTGTGCCTCACAGGCCAGTTCACGCACCGATGCTTGGCTCATTGTCAGCCTCCGATCCTGCCGGTGAGCGCCACCTTGAAGGTGCGGCCCTTGCCCTGTTCGGTTGCCGCCGAGGTCGACCATGCGCTTTGCGGGTCGGTGTAGGCGGTGTTGAAGATGTTATCGACGCCGAAGCCGAGCTTGAGGTTGTCATTGACGCGCCAGTTGGCGAAGACGTTGACCAGATCGAAACCGTCATCGACGACCGGCACGGCGTTGGGATTGGTGCGGCTGGTGCGGGTGATCTTGCCGACGCTGAGATATTGCGCGCCGACGGTGAGCTGGTCCTCCAGCATGCGGAAGCCGATGGTGGCCGAGAAGCGGTCGAGCGGCGTGTTGTTCAGCGCCTGGCCGGAATAGACGCCGCTGACGACCTTGGCGTCGATCAACGCGCCGGCAAGGTTCACAAAACCCCAGTTGTAGTCATAAACCATCTCGGCCTCGATGCCCTTCAGCCGGGCGTCGCCGATGTTGATCGCGGTGCGCGGCAGGACGGTCAGGTCGACGTCGATGTAATCCTCGACGGCAGTGTGGAAGACGTTGAGCTTGGCGCGCAACCGGTCGCCCGCCGTCAGAACATCGTCATACTTGACGTTGATGCCGGCCTCCCAGTTCTTCGCCGTCTCGGGCTGCAGCAGAAGATTGGGCCGGTATGTATCGCCGCCGCCATGCGCGCCGCCGCCGCGGAAGACATCCTGCAGGCCCGGCGCCCGATAGCCTTCGGAATAGGTGCCATAGAGCTGGAAGCCATCGAATGGCGTGACGCCGACGGTGAGGCGCGGCGACCAACGATCGCCGGAGATCGAGGCTTCCTGCGGCGACGGGATGCGCGTTTCGCCATCGAGCTGGTAGCCGTCATACCGCATCGCAGTGATGACCTGCAGCCAGTCCTCGTAATCGCCCTGCCACTGCAGGAAGCCGCCATAGCCCTGCTGTTCGCCAGCGCCGAAATGCGCCGCTTCCGAGGAGGCCTCGAGATAGTAGTAATCGAGTCCGTAGGTCAGCGTATGTGCTAGTCCCCAGGCGTCGAAACGTGAGGAGTTCTTCACGTTGAAGCCGGATGTGGCGACATCGTAAAAACGGAAATTGCCGATCCCTGAGGCAGGCGCGACCTGCGTCTGCTCGGTGCGGGTGCGGTTGTGGTAGGCATTGGCGCTGAAGTCGATCAGCTCGTTGTCGTCTGGCTTCCAGGTGTAGGCGGCGGTGTAGGTCTGGTTGGTGGTGTTGGTGTCGTAGCGGCTCAGCGTCGGCGAGGTCGAGCCGCTGGATCCGGTGATCTGGTCGTTGTAGCGCTGCAGGATGGCGCCGAGCTTCAGCTCATGGTCATCGGCCGGCCGCAGCGTCGTCTTCAGATAGCCGCTGGTCACCCGCTCGCCGGTCCATGGCACGGTCTCGCCATTGCCGTCGGTGTAGCTGTCGCGGTCGCGGTAGATGAGGTTGCCGATGATGTCGGCATCGTCGCTGAAGCGGTAGGCACCGGTGGTGCTGGTGGTGAAGCCGTCGCCATTGTCCTCGTAGCCGAGCTTCTCGCTCAGCGCCCAGCGCTCGTCCTTCTTGAGGAAATCGCCGGCGTCCTTGGTCTCGAAGGAGACGACGCCGCCGATGCCGCCTGACCCATAGGCATTCGACACCGGGCCACGAATGACGGTGGCTTCCTTGATCAGGTCCGGTTCGACATAGAACGAGCCAGAGCCATGACCGACGCGCCAATAGTCCTGACGGGCGCCGTCGAGCGTCACGACGACGCGGCCATATTGCTCCAGGCCGCGAATGTTGATGGCGGTTGCGGGATCGTCGCCATTCATCGAGGCAGCGACGCCGGGCGTGGTGCGGAAGATGTCGGCCGCTGTGTCGGGCTGAATGCGGTCGAGTTCGTCCTGATCGACGGCGCTGATGGCGGCCATCGATTCGATCACCGCCGTTTTGATCATCGTCGCCGAGATGGTGATCACGTCGAGCATCGTCGCCGGCTGATTCTGCGCGGCACTGGCCGGCGCCAGGCGGCCGGCCTTGGCGGCGGCCTTTTTCTCCTGGTCCTGTTCCTGCGCGCTGGCAAGAGGCACGGCGCAGAGGCCGAGCACGAAGGCGAGCGCGGTGCTCGCCATCAAGGTCGTGTTTGTTGTCGTTGTCATCGTCATGCAGCCCCCAAGCAAAAGCAAAACTGCTGGCGGTGGCTGAAGGGCCTTGGCTGGCATGATCGAGAATCCCTCGACCAGGCGGGCCGGGGCAGGGGTCACATATTAAAACATGATGACACAAGTCAACTTTAAATTTATAGCCGACCATCATCGAGAAGCATCTGGCACGGGAACAGCGGCATGGTCGGCAGTTTAGGCGAAGGCAAGACGACCCACTGGTCGCAACCTGGCAGGATCGCGGCGGTGCTGCTTCTGGCGCTGTCGGTGCTGGCGCCTTCCTGTGGTTTCCAGGCGCTGGCCGCCGAGGGCGTTGTCGACGCGCTGGGGCGAACCGTCGTGCCGGGCGCGGCGACCCGAATCGTGACGCTCGGCTCCGACGTCACCGAGATCGTCCACGCGCTGGGCGCCGGCGAGCGGATCATCTCCGTCGATCGCGGCAGCAAATATCCGCCTGAAGTCGCGCAAAAACCCAATGTCGGCTACCGCCGCCAGCTTTCGGTCGAGGGGCTGGCCAGCCTGCGTCCCGACCTGATCCTGGCGGCCGAGGACAGCGGACCGCCGGAGGCGGTCGAGGTGCTAAAATCACTGGCGATCCCGATCGTCTTCGTCCCGCAGGACAACAGCCCGCAAGGCATCGAGCGGAAGATCACCCTGATCGCCGCCAGCCTTAGGCTCGAGGACAAGGGCAAGGTGGTTTCCGCCGAGGTGCTCACCGCCTTTCAGACGGCAGCCGATCTGGCAGCAAAAATCCCGCCGGAGCGGCGCAAGAAGGTGGTGTTCTTCCATGGCCTCGTGAAGCTGAGCGCTGCCGGCGCCGGCACCTCTGCCGACGCCATCATTCGCTATGCCGGCGGCCTCAACCCGATGGATGTCGTGCATGGCTACAGGGCGGCATCGGAGGAAAAGCTGATCGAGATGGCGCCTGACGTCATCCTGATGATGAGCGACGGCAAGAGCGGGCCGACGCCCGAGCAGGTGTTCGGCAACCGCGCGCTGGCGGCAACGCCGGCGGCGGCCAACAAGGCGCTGGTCGTGCTTGACGGCGCCTACATGATCGGCTTCGGGCCGCGCACATCAGATGCGATCCGCGATCTGGCGAAGGCGCTTTATCCGGAAGGGGAATGACGCCGTAAAATCGCAAGGCGGTTCGGCTGGGCAGTACCAATTCGTCGGCGAACCAGTTGAGCTTGATAAATCCTGTCCGTCCGGATTTCTCCGGATCGGCTTCCGCCCGAACAAACTTGGCGGCTCGGCCTGAAACATTGGCACGATATTCTAAGCCGCGCGGTTGACCGCGAATGCGCTATCCAGCCTAAAATTATACTAAATTCATAGACTAACTGCGGACGTTCAGGGCGCTCGCACCTTGGCCTGTGAAAATGGTTGCACAAGGGAGCGCATCGATGCCGAAGACAGAGTCCAATCCGATCGACCTCGGCACCAGGGCGGCCGATTTCCTGTTGCCCGACGCGCAAGGCGTGCTGCACCGCCTCGCCGATTTCGACGCCAAGCCGGCCCTGCTCGTCGCCTTCATTTCCAACCGTTGCCCGTTCGTCGTGCTGATCCGCGAGCAGCTTGCCGCTTTCGCCAGGGATTATGCGGGCAAGGGGCTGCAAGTGGTGGCGATCAACGCCAACGACCACGAAGCGCATCCGGAAGAAACGCTTGCCCGTATCGGCGAAGAGGCCGAAAAATTTGGCTATTCCTTCCCCTATCTCAAGGATGCGTCGCAGCAGACGGCGAAAGCCTATGGCGCGGCCTGCACGCCCGACTTCTTCCTGTTTGATACCGACCGGCGGCTCGCCTATCACGGCCAGTTCGACGAGGCGCGGCCGGGCAACGGCAAGCCGGTGACGGGTGCCGATCTGCGAGCGGCGGTCGACACGGTGTTGGAGGGCGGCAGGCCCATTGCCAGCCAAGTGCCGTCGATCGGCTGCAACATCAAATGGAGTGCCGGCAACGAGCCGGTCTGGTCTTCCAGCGCGGCGCGCGCGGCCTAGCGCCGGCCTCGACGCATTCGCCAGGTGTCCATGCACAAGCCGCAAAAATCCGCTTCCGACAGCTTGCTGCTCCAGGCAGACGTGCTGGTGCTGGGCGGCGGCCCGTCGGCCGCCTGGGCGGCAGTCGCGGCGGCCGAGGGCGGCGCCAAGGTGGTGCTGGCCGACAAGGGCTATCTCGGCACCAGCGGCGCCACCGCGCCGTCCAACACCGGCACCTGGTGCGTGCCGCCGGGTGACAACAGGCACGCCGTGGTCGAACGACGCTGGCAGCGCACCGGCGAACTCGCCGACCCGCGCTGGATGCTGCGCTGCGTCGACACCGCCTACCGCAACCTGCTCAGGCTGTCCGAATGGGGCTATCCCTTTCCGAGCGAGGATGACGGACGGCTCTACATCGCCAATCTGCGCGGCCCGGACTACATGCGCTTCATGCGCCGCCGGGTGCTTTTGGCCGGCGTCACCGTGCTCGACCATCATCCGGCGCTCGAACTTCTGTCCGACGGCGATGCCATTGTCGGCGCCGCCGGTGTTGCGAGACAGATCGGCCAGGACTGGCGCGTCGACGCCAACGCCGTGGTGCTGGCGACCGGCGGCTGCGCCTTTCGCGAACGCATCCTCGGCGCCACCGGGCTGACTGGCGACGGCTATCTGATGGCGGCCGAAGCCGGCGCCAGCCTGTCGGGCATGGAGTTCACCGGCAAATACACGCTGGCGCCCTATGGCTCATCGCTGAACAAGGGCCTGCCGTTCCGCTGGGCCTCGTTCCATCGCGAAGATGGCTCGCCGATCGTCGGACCGACCGGCGAGCCGTTGCGTAACGGCATCGGCGACCGCGAGGAGGAAGTGGCGCGCGCGCTGATCGACGGCCCGGTCTATGCGCGGCTCGATCAGGCCGAACCGGCGCTGCAAGGCTGGCTGCGCCAGGGCCAGCCGAATTGCTTCGTGCCCTATGACCGCGTCGGCATCGACCCGTTCAGCGAGTTGTTCCGCATCACCTTGCGCGCCGAAGGCACGGTGCGCGGCACCGGCGGCATCGACATCGTCTCCGACGATTGCGCCACCGGCGTGCCCGGCCTCTACGTCGCCGGTGATGCCGCCAGCCGCGAGATGATGACCGGGGCCGTGTCGGGCGGCGGCGCCGTCAATTCATCCTGGGCGCTGGCCAGCGGCTGGTGGGCCGGCAAGGGCGCCTCGACCCATGCCAAGCGCCGCACCGGCAAGGCCTTCCGCAGCGCGGTGCAATCGCTCGGCCAGGCTGGATTGCGTCCTGCATCTTCGCCGCGTGCCGACACCTCGGCAGGCGAAGTCATCGAGGCGGTGCGCAACGAGGTGACGCCGCTCGACAAGAATTTCTTCCGCACCGGCGAGGGCCTGGAGAAAAGCGGCGAGCGGCTGGAGAGTGTCTGGCGCGACGTGCGCGACCATCTGCAAGGCGAGGGGCTGGATCGGGTCCGTACCCGCGAGGCGGCATCGATCGCCGCTGCCGGGCGCTGGTCCGTGGCCGCAGCGCTGCACCGCACCGAGAGCCGCGGCATGCACCGCCGCACCGATCTGCCGGGCAAGAGCCCGGCCTTCGCGCACCGGCTGGTCATCACCGGTGTGGATGAGTTCCGCATCGCAGGTGCGCCTGAGCGGCTGGCGGAGCTGGCGTCATGATCGAGATCGTCTCGGCCACGCGCTGCGTCGAATGCGACATCTGCGTCAAGGTGTGCCCGGCCAACGTCTTCGACGCGACCGACAATGGCGTGCCGGTGATCGCTCGCCAGGAGGACTGCCAGACCTGCTTTCTCTGCGAGATCTATTGCCCGACCGACGCGCTTTATGTGGCCGAGTTCGCCGAAGGGCCGACCGGCATCACGGAAGCTCAGGCCGACGCCCGACGGCTGTTCGGCTCCTATGCCCGCGCGCTTGGCTGGAAGCGCGGCAAGGCGGGCGGCTCGGAATTCGACCCGACGCACCGCATCCGCGTGGCGCAGTGAACCGATCGGAGACAGATATGGACCGCCCGAACATGGACCGGATCGTCGTCAGCGACATCAGCAAGACGTTCCAGCTCAAGCCGGGGCAGTTCGTCACCGTGGATGGCGAGGCGACCGACCGCGTCACCGTGCTCGACGGCGTTGATCTCTCGATCCGCAAAGGCGAATTCATCACGCTGGTTGGCCCGAGCGGCTCGGGCAAGTCGGTGCTGCTCGACATTATCGGCGGGCTGACGCAGGCGACCGGTGGCGACGTCCAGCTCGACGGCAGGCGCATCACCAGGCCAGATCCCAAGACCGGCTATGTCTTCCAGCAATATGCGCTGTTTCCCTGGCGTACGGCGCTCGCCAACATCGAATATGCGCTGGAAGTGCGCGGCGTGGCCAAGGCCGAGCGTACCGCCACAGCCCGCCATCTGTTGGCGCTGTTCGGCCTTGCTGGTTTCGAGGACCGTTTTCCCAACCAGCTGTCCGGCGGCATGCAGCAGCGTGTGGCAATCGCGCGTGCGCTGGCCAGCAACCCGGAAGTGCTGCTGATGGATGAGCCGTTCGCGGCGCTCGACCAGCAGACGCGTGAACTGCTGCAAGGCCAGCTGCTGCGGATCTGGGGCAAGATCAACACGACTGTCATTTTTGTCACCCACTCGATCGACGAGGCGATCTTCCTCGCCGATCGCGTGGTGGTGATGACGGCGCGGCCGGGCGCGGTGAAGGAGATCATCGATATCGACCTGCCACGGCCGCGCGACGGCGACATCCGCGCCAGCGCCGAATTCAACGCCTATCGCGCCCGCGTCTGGGACGTGCTGCGCGACGAGGTCAACAAGGCGCAGAAGGACTGGACCCTGTCGCCAGCCTTCAGTCACTGAGGAGCTGGACCCATGGCCTATCTGACCGAGAAGTTTGGCTCCGCTGGAGCGCTCCACCTGTTTGCCGGCGCTGGCGAAACGGTCGCTGCCGCCAGGGTCCCCGCCATCAAGGCCAGCGCCAAGAACCGGAGCAAGAAAGCGAGCCACGGCACGTTCCTCTATGGCTTGCCGCTGCTCGGCCTGTTCTTCCTGCTGTGGGAGATCGCGCCCCGGCTCGGCTGGCTGAACCGGATCTTCTTTCCGCCGCTGAGCGAGGTGCTGGTCGCCTGGTGGGCGCTGCTCGCCTCGGGCGTGCTGATCGAGCATATTGGCATAAGCCTGCAGCGCGCTGCCATTGGCTTCGCACTCGGCGTGGTGGTGGCCATCCCGCTCGGTCTGTTGATGGGGCGCTATTCGCTGTTTGAGAAGGTTTCCGACCTTTTGGTGCAGACGCTGCGCAACACTTCGCAATTCGCGCTGCTGCCGGTGTTCATCCTGTTGCTCGGCATCGGTGAGGAATCGAAGGTGGCGATCACCTTCTACTCCTCGGTTTTCTTTCTCCTCGTCAACACGATCAGCGGCGTCAAGTCGGTGGATCCGCTGCTGATCAAGGCGGCGCGCTCGATGGGTACGTCCGATTTCGATCTGTTCCGGAAAGTCATCCTGCCGGCCAGCATTCCCTCGATCGTCGCCGGCGCCCGGCTGGCGGTGAAATCCTCGCTGTTCGCGGTCATCGGCGCCGAGATGCTGGCTGCCAAATCCGGCCTCGGTTTCCTCATCCAGAACTCGCAGCTGATGATGGAAACGGCCGACATGTATGCCGGCATCCTGACGCTGACCGTCATCGGCCTGACCGTCAATTACCTGCTCGTCTGGTTCGAGCGCTGGGCGACAGCCTGGAAAGGCCAGTCCGAGACCTCGCTCATCTGAGCCGTCCATTCATTCCAATCAGGAAGGATTTTTCCCATGCCCAGCATTCCATTCGATGCACTTCGCCGACTGCTCCTGAAGGGCGCCATTGCCGTCGCCATCGGCCTTGGCGGCATGCCTGCCTTCGCCCAGGACAAGCCAGAAATCATCCGCATCGGCAGTACCGCGCCGGGGCATCTCAAATTCATCCTCGCCCAGAAGGACGGCTGGTGGGAGAAGGAGTTCGCCAAGGACGGCATCAAGGTCGAACTGGTGACTTTCAATGGCGGTTCGGAGGCGACGACAGCGTTGGCCACCGGCGCGATCGAATTCACCTATACCGGCAACAATCCAGCGCTGCGCGTTGCTGCGTCCGGCGCCGACGTCAGGCTGATCGGCCTGTCGAGCTATGTGAAGGCCGGCGGTTCCTACATCGTCGTCAAGACCGACTCGCCGCTGAAGACGCTGCAGGATCTCAAGGGTAAGAAGGTCGCCTATTTGACCGGCACGGTGCGGCATTCGAATTTCAGCAAGGCGCTGAACAGCGTCGGCCTGACCACCAATGATGTCGAAGGTCTGAACCTGCCTTTCGAGGCATCCGGCCCGGCGCTGCTGCGCGGCGATATCGACGCCATTGTCGAGACCGATTCGACGGCGGCCAAGCTGGTCGACACCGGCGAGGCGCGCGTCCTGTTCGACACCAGCACCCATCCGGAATGGAACGTGCCCAACGTCATCTCGGTCAACGGCGCCTTCGCGGCGAAATATCCCGATCTGGTCAAGCGGCTGCTGAAGGTCGATATCGAGATTTCGCGCTGGGCCGACGCCCATCCGGACCAGACGATCAAGACCTTTGTCGAGGCGACCAAGTCGTCGGAAAAATCCGTCCGCAAGACCTATGCCGACGGGGTGTTCCATCAGGATCCGAAACTCACGGACGACGCGATCGCCGCCTTGCAGGGCGAGGAGAAATTCATGGCCAGCGCCGGGCTCCTGAAGGGCTCGATCGACTATGGCAAATGGGTCGACAAGAGCTTTGTCGATGGCGCCGCGGCTGAAGTCGCTGCCGTCCAATAGGCCCGGAAAGATCGAGCGGGCGGCGCTTTGCGGCGCCGCCTCGTACAGGTCAAATCTCCGGAATGTTCTCCTTGAAGATCACCTGCAGCCTTGGCTGGTGCAATTCGTAGGGCAGCCCCCGGACCGCATGGATCAGGGTGTTGAGCGCTTCGCGGGCCTCGACGCGCGGGTTCTGGTCGATCACCGCGTCGAGCGTGCCGTCGAGCAGAAGGTCCTTGGTGCCGTCCGTCACTTCGTGGCCGAGGAAGACCATGGATTGGGCGCGGCCGCGCTCCTTGAGCGCGCGGGCGATGCCGGTGTTGCCGGCGCCGACATTGTAGATCGCGGCAAGGTCGGGGTGCCGCTCCAGCAGGGCCGATGCCTCCGAATAGGCCTTCTCGCGGTCGTCGAGCATTTCGCGCATCTCGACGATCTGCAGATTGGGTGATTCCTCGGTCAATACGTGGCGGAACCCCATCTCGCGTTCCTCGTGGCCGCGATAAGACAGCGAGCCGGCGAACAGCGCCACCTTGCCCGGACGCCCCGATCCCATGAAGCGGTTGAGCAGATAGCCGGCCAGCCGCCCGGCGGCGCGGTTGTCGATGCCGATATAGGCGACCCTGGGTACATGCAGGATGTCGGAGGCGATGGTCACCACCTTGATGTCGTTGGCCGACAGGGAGCGGATTGCTTCGCGCACCGTCGGATGGTCGAGCGCGATGACGCCGACGCCTTGCGTCTGTCCGCGCAGATCCTGCAACAGGCGAGCAAGCCGGTCAGGATTGAAGCCCTCGATGGTGGCGATATGGACATCGAGGTCGGGCCGCGCCAGAGCCTGTGCCTCGATCTGGCGGTGCAGCATCTTGATGAAGGAATTGGTGCCGGCCGGCAGGGCGAAGTCGAGCCGGATGACCTCGCCGGGCGAGGGTCGTGGCGGCGCGCCGTTCGGGCCTTCGGCGATGTAGCCGAGGCGCTGCGCCATTTCGAGCACGATTTCCCGTGTGCGCGCCCGTACGCCGGGTCGGTTGTTGAGCACGCGGTCGACGGTGGCGGCCGAGACGCCGGCCTCCCGGGCTATGTCAGTCAGGGTGGAACGCACCGTCTTTCATCTCCTGCATGCGTCGGATCGGCTGGTGACGGCTTCCCCGCCATCCGCGATTCTGATGGGAAATGATGTATCCGCCCTTGGCCGATGTGCAAGCCGCCGCGCTAAATCAAATGGTCCGGCAGGGCTGCGCAGGGCCAGGAAGGGTCGGGTACCCTCAAATTGAGGCATCCGGCTTGACGGATGGATCCCGTTTTTGTGCATTTCCTTGCCCCATTGCAATGTTATGATGTGTTTTGATTATTTATGATGTTGACAGCCTTGCCGGGCTGCAGTCAATATCCCTCATAAGGGTCGTGGAGGAAACGTGGCCCTGAGGGAGGAGTTTCAATGTCTGACTTGATCCGCATCTCGCGGCGCCGGCTGCTGGCATCCGGAGGAAAGGCGGCTGTGATCATGACCGCCGCTGGTATCGCACCCCAATTCATTCGTCCCGGTCGCGCCTATGCGGCCGACGCGCTGGCGCCCGGCATGATCGGCGGCCCGACGGGCTTCGAAGGGGCCGAGCGCTACCAGTATGGCGCCGACACGCCGGAAGGCCGTGCCATCGAGGCAGCCAAGGCGCTGAAGGGCGCCGGCAAGGCGCCGGCCAAGATCGTGCTCGGCCTGTCCGACGGCTCGATCGGCCAGCTCACGCAGCCTTTCCCGGCCGGTGCGCCGTCGATCAAGGATCTGTGGGAAAAGGAAACCGGCATCGCGATCGAAATCGTCGGTTTGCCAAACGGCCAGGAATTCACCAAGACGATGCAGGACATCTCCACCAAGGGTGGGGCCTACGACATCTACTCGACCGAATGGAACCGTCTTGGCGACCTCGCCGAAACCGGCGGCATCGCCAAGCTCGATGACTTTGTCGCGCAGCATAAGCCCGAATGGGACGATCCCGTCAGCGGCTATGTCAACGGCGCCAAGGGCGTGTCGCTGCTCAACAAATACCGCGGCTCCAACTATGGCGTGTCGCTGGACGGCGACTTCCAGACCTGGGTCTACCGCACCGACCTGTTCGGCGACGAAGCCGAGAAGAAGGCCTTCAAGGACAAATACGGCTACGATCTGGCGCCGCCGAAGACCTGGAAGCAGCATGGCGACATCGCCGCCTTTTTCCAGCGCCCGGACAAGGGCCTGTTCGGCTCGACCGACCTGCGCAACCAGGGCTGGGGCTATACCAACTGGTACCAGCGCTATGTCTCGATGGCTTCGCCCAACCAGTTCCTGTTTGGCGATGACGGCAAGCCGATGATCAATTCCGAGCAAGGCATTGCCGCCACCAACGAATATGTCGCTTCGCTCGCGCATCATTCGCCGGATGCGATCTCGTGGGGCTGGCCGGAGCAATACGGCAACTTCGCCAAGGGTGGTGCGGCGATGACCTGCGCCTTCTCCAACTTGCCGAAATTCCTCGACAATGCCGGCAACAAGGATTCAGCCGTCACCGGCAAGATCGGCTCGATGCTGCCGCCCGGCTGCGAGATCGGCGGCAAGCTGATCAGCCGTTCCGTGCTGTGGTTCTCGCTGACCGGCATGGTCTCGTCGCAGTCGAAAAACCAGGAGGTCGCCTATCTCCTGCTGCAATGGCTGGGCTCGGCCCGTATCTACGCATGGATGAGCGCCAACCCCGGCGGTTATCTGGACCCGTTCCGGCTTTCGGACTTCTCCGATCCGCTGGTGCGCCAGACCTATCATGCCTACCACATGGACGTCGTGCGCGAGACGGTCGCCCGCACCGTGCCAACCATCAACTATCCCGGCGCGACAGCCTTCCACAATGCGCTCGACGAGAACCTGATGGCGGCGCTGACCAAGGCCAAGACATCGGAGCAGGCGATGGCCGATACCGAGGCAGAGTGGAAAAAGATCGCCCGGCGCACCGGCGAGGACAAACTGCTCGAAGCCATCAAGACGAACAAGGAGGCCTGGCCGACAGTCCTCGATCCAATCGTCTGATCCTTCTCCCTGGATCATATCGAAGGAGGGGAGGAGCTTGCTTCTCCCCTCCGCCCACAACGCCACCAGCAAAGCCGCCAGATGAAGCGTTCCGTTCCTTTCCTGATATTCCGCTATGTCGCGATCTTCGCGGCCATAGCGGTGACGCTGGTGCCGATCCTGTGGATGGTATCGATGGCGTTCAAGCCGATCGCCGAATGGTCGGCGACCGGCGCCGAACTGACCTGGTGGCCGAAGAACCCGACGCTCAGCAATTTCCGTTTCGTCTTCGGCGAGTCGACCAACAATTTGATCGTCGCGCTCGACCGTAACGCGCTAAAGCCGATCCTCGCATCGCTGCTGTCGGCGGTTTTCGGCACGGTGATCGCCATGTCGGCGGGCACTACCGCGGCCTACGGGCTGTCGCGTTTCGGCTCCGGCCAGAACCTGCCGCTGGCGCTGATCCAGCTCAGGATCTTTCCGCCGATGGCGGTCATGATCCCGGTGATGATCATGTGGGCTTTCCTCAACTTCACCGACAGCTGGTGGGGCCTGGCGCTGATCTACGGCATCGTCACCTTGCCGTTCGCCTTCTGGCTGATGAAGACCTTCTTCGACGACATGCCGCGCGAGATCGAGGAGGCGGCGCTTGTCGAGGGCTGTTCGCGGCTGCGCGTCTTCACCCGCATCACGTTGCCGATGATGCGCGCGCCGCTGGCCAGTGCCGCGCTCTTCGTCTTCATCCTCAACTGGTCGGACTATTTGATCGCGCTGCTTCTGACGACGCGCGAATGGGTGACCATCCCGGTCTACATGGCCTCTTTGTCCTCCTCGATGACCGGGCAGCTCTATGGCGCCAAGGCGGCGCTTGGGCTGATCGCGGCCGTGCCGCCGGTCATCATGGGCATCGCCATCCAACGCCACCTGGTGCGCGGGTTGACGTTCGGGGCGCTCAAGCAATGAGCGCGGTGACTGTCATGACTTCCAAGGATGAGATGAAAGCGGTCGGAGCAAAGCCGGTTTCGCGCGATGAGGGCGCAAGGCTGGGTTTCCGGCTCACGCTGCCTGCGCAGATCCTGGTGCTGTTCATCTCGGCCTTCCCGCTGTTGATGCAGCTCTACATCAGCGTCACCGACTGGTCGCCCCTGTCGGGCACCGGCTGGTGGAACGCCTGGTCGATGTGGAACAGCTTTGCCAACTACACCGATCTCGCCGTCGACACGCGCTTCTGGAGTGCGCTGAAGCGTACGGCCATCGTCATGATCGTCTGCGTGCCGGTTGAGTTCCTGCTCGGGCTGGCGCTGGCGACGCTGTTTGCCGACGATTTCCCGGGCAAGCGCGTCTTCTATTCGATCCTACTGATGCCGATGATGGTGGTGCCGGCGGTGGCCGGCTACATGTTCTTCATGCTGTTCCAGTCGGGGGGGCCGGTGAACGACATCTTGTCGGCGCTCACCGGATCTCCCGTCACCATCGCCTGGCTGTCGGATCCGACTCTGGCGCTGATCGCGGTGATGGTCGCCGACATCTGGCAATGGACGCCGCTGATGTTCCTTATCCTGCTTGCCGGCCTGGTCGGCGTGCCGGAGGACCAGATCAAGGCGGCGACGCTGCTCGGCGCCAATCCGTGGCAGCGCTTCGTCACCATCGTGCTGCCGAAGATGAAGACGATCATCATCATCGCGCTGGCGATCCGGGTGATCGAGAACTTCAAGATCTTCGATACGCTCTACATCATGACCGGCGGTGGCCCCGGCGTCGCTACCGAGACCATCTCGGTCTACATCTACAAGCTCACCACGCAGGACCTGATCTGGGGCTATGTGGCGGCGATCGCGCTGGCCATATTGGTCGTGCTGTCGATCGTCGCGGTGTTTGCCATGAAGCGCATGGCGCGGGCACGCGAGGTACCGACATGAGCGCCATTCACCTGCAAAACCTAGTCAAGAAATTCGGCGACTTCACCGCGCTGAAGACCATGGATTTGGCAATATCAGACGGCGAGTTCATGGCGCTGCTCGGCCCGTCGGGCTGCGGCAAGTCGACGACGATGAACATGATCGCCGGCATGGAAGAGCCGACCGGCGGCAAGATCCTGTTTGGCGAGCGCGACATGGCCGGCGTGCCGATGGGCCGGCGCGGCGTCGGCTTCGTCTTCCAGAACTACGCCATCTTCACGCATATGACGGTGCGCCAGAACCTTGCCTATGGACCAAAAATGCGAGGGGCTGCCAAAGCCGAGATCGATCGCCGTGTCGGCGCCATCGCTGAGATGCTGCAGCTGACGCCGCTGCTCGACCGCAAGGCCGACAGGCTGTCGGTCAACATATTGCAGCGGGTGGCGATCGGCCGCTCGGCGATCATGGAGCCGGCGATCTTCCTGCTCGACGAGCCGCTCTCCAATGTCGACGCCGCTTTCCGGGCCGTCATGCGCACCGAACTGAAGCAGCTGCAGCGGCAGTTCCGCCAGACCATGGTCTATGTCACCCACGACCAGCTCGAGGCGATGACCATGGCCGACCGCATCGCGGTCATGGACCATGGCGTGCTGCAGCAGGTCGGCACGCCGCTCGAGGTCTACAACGATCCGGCCAATGTCTTCGTCGCCCGCTTCATCGGCGCGCCAGGCATGAACCTGCTCAGGGGCAGGCCGGTGGAGAGCGACCGCGGGCTGGTCGTCGACCTCGGACCGTTGGGCATCACGCCGCCGCTGCCCGGAGAACTCGCGGCGGCCATGCGCAGCGCACGCGGCGAGGTACTTTACGGATTTAGGCCGGAGCAAGTGACGCTGGTGCAAGATGGGCAAGGCCTTGCCATGCAGGTTACCTTCGTCGAACGGATCGGCGCGCGCACCATCGTTCATCTCGGCCACGGCGAGGCTGCTGTGAAAACGGTGTTCGACAATGATGTCGGGCTGGCGATCGGCGACACCGCCATCGTCGCCCCCGCCGCGTCGTCGGTGCGTGTCTTCGACGCCGCTAGCGGTCTTGCGATGAAGGCAGGTTGAGATGGCTGATATCGTCTTTCGCAATGTGACCAAGCGCTACGGCAGCACGCTCGCCGTCGACGACGCCTCGTTCACGGTCAACGACAACGAGTTCTTCTGTTTCTTCGGGCCGCCCCTGTCGGGCAAGTCGACGATCCTGCGCCTGGTGTTGGGGTTGGAGACGCCTGATACCGGAGAGATTTTGATCGGCGGCAGGCCGGTCAATACGGTGTCGCCAGCCGAGCGCAACGTGGCGATGGTGTTCCAGAATCTGGCGCTGTTTCCGCATATGAGCGCGCTCGACAATGTCCGCTTTCCTCTGGTCGAACGCCGGGTCGCCGAGGTCGAGATCAAAAGGCGGGTCGCCGACGTCGCGGCGAAGCTGCATATCGGCCATATCCTGCACAAGCCGCCGGGACAGCTTTCGGGCGGGGAGCGGCAGCGCGTGGCGATCGCGCGGGCTCTGGTGCGCGATCCCAATGCCTATCTGATGGACGATCCGATCTCGGCGCTAGACGCCAGGCTGCGCGAGGAAACGCGCGTCGAGCTGAAGCGCATCCAGCGCGAGCTCGGCAAGACGCTGATCTACGTCACGCATGACCAGGAAGAGGCGATGTCGGTCGCTGACCGCATTGCCATCCTGCAGGACGGCAAGATCAGGCAGATCGGTACGCCGGCGGAGATTTACGACCGCCCGTCCAGCACCTATGTGGCAAGGCTGCTTGGCTCGCCGATGATGAACATCCTCAGATCGGCGCGCGGCGAGGGCGGTGTCGAAGCGGCTGAAGGCACGATCCGCATCGAAGACAAGACAGCGCCCGCCGACGCCGTGGAGATCGGCCTGAGGCCGGAAGACATCAAGGTCAGACCGTGGGCGGACGGGGGCCCGGGCCGCCCGGCGCGAGTGTTCGAGGTCGAGCCGCTTGGCGGCTACACCGTGGTGACGCTCGCTGCCGGGCAGGCGCGCCTGAAGGCATTGCTGCGCGGTCAGCCCGACATCCGGCCGGATGCCATGGTGGCGATATCCTGCGAGCCGGCCAGAGTGCATTATTTCGAACAGAGCGGCGGGGCGTTGGCACGATGACGGCCGCCGCAAGGAAAGACTTTCGGGAGGAAGAGATGGCAAACAAGGGCTTCGAGCCGGACGTGAAGGTCCGCACGAAGGAATACAGGATCGGCTGCGTCGGCGCCGGCATGATCATGGCCGAGTGCCATCTCGCCGCCTACAAGGAAGCTGGATTCCCGGTGGTGGCGATCGCCTCGCGCACCAGGGCCAGCGCCGAGAAGGTGGCGACGCGCTGGAGCATCCCCACGGTCCACGACACGCCTGAAAAACTGATCGAGGACGAGAATGTCGAGATCATCGATCTTGCTTTCCCGCCCGACCTGCAGCCGGCGCTGATTCGTCACGCGCTGAAGCAGAAGCACATCAAGGCGATCCTGGCGCAGAAGCCGTTGGCCTTGTCGGTCGAGGAAGCGGTCAAGCTGCGCGACGAGGCGGCCAAGGCCGGCAAGATCCTCTCGGTCAATCAGAACATGCGCTACGACCAGTCGATGCGCGTCTTGAAGCAGATCATCGACAGCGGCGCGCTGGGCGACATCGTCTTCGCGCAGATCGACATGCATGCCATCCCGCACTGGCAGAGCTTCCTTGAGGACTACGACCGCCTGACGCTTGCCAATATGAGTGTGCATCATCTCGACGTGCTGCGCTTCCTGTTCGGCGACCCCGACGAAATCACCACGCTGACACGCAAGGATCCGCGCACGACATTCGACCACTCGGACGGCATCACGGTGTCGACGCTGCGCTTCCCGTCCGGTGTGCTCGCCGTGTCGCTGGAGGATGTCTGGTCGGGTCCGCGCCAGGATGGCTACAAGGACGACCAGCACATCAACTGGCGCGTCGACGGCAGCAAGGGGGTCGCGAAGGGCACCATTGGCTGGCCGACGGGCGCTGCCTCGACGCTGACTTACGCTTCGACCGAGACGACCGGCGGCGAATGGGTCAGCCCGAGCTGGGACACGATGTGGTTCCCGCATGCCTTTATCGGCGTGATGGAGCAGCTCCAGCATGCGGTGAGGACCGGCACGCCGCCGGCGCTGTCGGTCGCCGACAACGTCAAGACCATGGCGCTGGTCGAGGCGGGTTATCGCTCGATCGACGAGGGCCGCACGGTCAAGCTTTCCGAAATCGCTACCTGATCACCGCAACTGAAACACCAGACAACTGAATCGCTTACAGGGAGGAATTCACACCATGATGCAGGCAGGTATTTTCACGGGGTATTTCCCCTACGGCCTCGAAGAGACAGCGAAGAAAATTCGCGGCCACGGTTTCAACACCGTGCAGCTCGACCTTCATTTCAAGGATATCGATCTGTCGGCCGGCCAGATCACCAAGGATAAGGCCAAGAAGGTTCGCGACACGTTCCGTGCCCACGACCTGCCGATCTGCTGCATCTCGGGCTACACCAATGTCATTCATCCCGACCTCGCGCACCGCAAGGCGAATGTCGATCGGCTGAAGGAAATCATCCGTAACGCCCGCCAGCTCGGCAGTCCTTACGTGATCTCGGAGACCGGTACCTACAACACCGAGAGCGAGTGGATGAGCGATCCCAAGAACAAGTCCGAAGAGGGTTTTGAGATGTGCCGCAAGGTGATCTCCGAACTGGCGCAGGAAGCCTATGACCACGGCGCAATGTTCCTGCTCGAAACCTACGTCAACAATGTCGTCGGCTCGGTCGAGGAAACGGTGAGGATGTTCGCGCAGGTCGACCATCCGGGCCTCGGCCTGCTGATGGATCCGACCAACTACTTCGAAAGCCACAACATCGACCAGATGGACAAGGTGCTGAACCAGGTGTTCGACACGCTGGCCGACAAGGTCAAAATCGCGCATGCCAAGGATGTCGCACGAGCCGGCGACGACAAGAGTGAGAAGCATGCGGACATCGGCGATGACGACGCGCTGGCCTCGCACACCTTCCGCGGCGTTGGCGAGATGGTCCTCAACGCGCCGGGCACCGGCTCGCTGAACTACGACCTCTATCTGCAGCGCCTGTCGCAGAAGAACCCGAACATCCCGGTGATCATCGAACACCTTTCGGAAGACGACGTGCCGAGGGCCAAGAAATTTCTCGACGACAAGTTCCGCGCCAACGGTCTCTGACCGGCTGTGCGCCGCCCTTTGCCGGCGGTGCATCCGGCTTGGAAGCAACAACAAGGGAGGAATTGCAGTGTTGAAATTCGGATTGAAACTGGCGGCGTCCGCGACTGTGTTCGCGGGCATCGCATTCGCCTCGCCGGCAATGGCGCAGGATGGCCAGAAGACTTTCTACCTGCTGTCGCATGGCGGTCCCTCAGATGCATTCTGGCTCGACTGGAATGCCGGCGCGACCAAAGCCTGCGACCAGCTCAAGGTGACCTGCAAGATCTCCTTCAGCGGCGGCGACATGGCGGCGCAGAAGGAGGCCTTCAATTCCGCGCTTGCGGCCAAGCCCGACGGCATCGCCACCACCTCGGCCCAGCCGGGCTTGTGGACCGAGGAAGTGAAGGCTGCCAAGGCGGCCGGGATCCCGATCGTGTTCTTCAACACAGACGATCCGGCGACCGGACGGCAGGCCTATGTCGGCGCCGATCTCAAGGAGGCGGGCGTCATCTGGGCCAAGTATCTCGTCGACCACAAGATGGTGAAGCAGGGCGACAAGGTGTTCCTGCCGGTGGAAGTGCCTGGCGCCAGCTATCAGCAGCTGGAGACCGAAGGCATCGCCAGCGTCTTCGATCCGTTGGGGATCAAATATGATGTGGTCGACTGCGGCACCGACCCGGCCGGCATCATTGCCAAGATGACCGACTATATGGTGGCCAACAATCCGCCGGCGATCATCGCGCTTGGCGATTCCGTCGCGGCCAGCGTCAAGCGGGTGTTCGACGGCGCGGGTGTGCCGGCCGGCAAGATCCCGGTTGTCGGCTGGGGCAATTCGAAGGAAACCGCGGAGGCCGTCAAATCCGGCTTCGTCAACGCGGCCGCCTGGCAGTTCCCGTCTGCACAGGGCTTCATGCCGGTGGCATTGCTCGGGCTCGCCGCGTCGGGCGAACCGATCGGCTACGACATCCATACTTTCAGCCTTTACGACGCCTCAAGCGTCGAACCGATCCTGAAACTCTACGACACGAAGTGAAAACCGGTCCCCGCGGCGCAGGCCGCGGGCACCACTTCAAAGCATGGTTCAAGCAGTCATGATGATCGCCGCAGAAGACGAAATGCCTGTCGGGAAACGCAGATCGAGCCTTATACGCTCGCCGCAATTCTCCTCGCTCGTCATCCTCATTGTCCTGCTCGCGATTTTCGCCATCGCCGATGCCAATTTCCTGTCGCCGCTCAACATCTCCAACATGATGGCGTTCCTCCCCGAGCTCGGCATCATCGCGCTCGGCATGACACTGCTTCTGACGGCGGGCGAATTCGACCTGTCGGTTGGTGCCGTGTTCGGGCTGGCGCCGGTCGTCGTCATGCTTCTGGTGCAGAACGGAGGCGTCGATATCGGCATCGCGCTTCTGGCCGGGCTTCTGCTGTGCGTCGCCATCGGCGCGATCAACGGGTTGATCGTCACCAAGATCGGCATTTCGTCCTTCCTGGTCACGCTGTCCATGCTGCTCGTGGTGCGCGGGGCGGCGCTCTACATCACGCAGGGCTTTCCGCTGAAATCCTGGGACCAGCCAGGCTTCTTCGTCACCCTGCTGGCCGGCAGCTTCAATGTCGGTTCGTTCAGGTTCTACACCTCGCTGTGGTGGTTCATCGGTCTCTCGCTGCTGGCGATCTACGTGCTGCGCTATGCCAAGCTCGGCAACTGGATCAGCGCCATCGGCTCCAATCGGAACGCGGCGGTGGCGCGCGGCGTGCCGGCGGACGCCGTCAAGGTGTGGCTGTTCATCCTGACTTCGGTCCTGGCGGGACTGGCCGGCATGATCAGCGCCTTCCGCATCTCGGCCGCCTCACCGGTGGCCGGCACCGGCTACGAGCTCGAAGTGATCGCCATGGTGGTGGTCGGCGGCACGGCGCTGACCGGCGGACGCGGCACGATCCTCGGCACCATCGTCGGCGCGCTGATGCTGCGCGCGATCCGCAACGGCATCGTGCTGATCGGCGTGCCGGGCCTCGCCTACAACATCTTCGTCGGCCTCATCATCCTCGCCATGCTCATCCTGCACGCTTTGCTGCAGAAGAACGCTGCAAGGGGCTGATCATGGAAGTTCTCCGGCTGCAGAATCTGCAAAAATCCTTCGGCAGCGTTCGGGCGCTGAAGAATGCGTCCTTTGCTCTCAAGGAGGGCGAGGTGGTGGCCTTGCTCGGCGACAATGGCGCCGGCAAATCGACATTGATCAAGGCTATTTCCGGCGTGTTTCCGATCGACCGTGGCGACATCTATGTGCGCGGCGAGAAGGTCTCGATCCGCTCGACGCGCGATGCGATGGACCTCGGCATCGAGACCATCCACCAGGATACGTCTCTGGCGCCGGATCTCAGCATCGCGCGCAATCTTTTCCTTGGGCGCGAACCGGTCAAGCTGAAATGGCTGGGCGTGTTCGCGCCGCTCGATTTCGCCAAATTGCGCGACGCGGCGTCGGCGCTGTTGAAGCGCGTCGGCATCTCGAAAAAACTCGACGCCGATGCGCTGGTCTCTACGCTGTCGGGTGGCGAGCGGCAGTCGATTGCGATTTCTCGCGCCATGCAGTTCGCCGCCAAGGTCATCATCCTCGACGAACCGACCAACAATCTCGGTGTCGAGGAAACCCATGGTGTGCTGCGCTTCGTCAAGGAGGTGCGTGAGGCCGGTCATTCCGTGCTTTTGATCACCCACAACATCCACCACGTGTTCCAGGTTGCCGACCGCATCATCGTCATGCGCCGCGGCGAGATCGTCGCCGAGCAGACGGTTGCCGATACCGATCTTCTGACCGTGGAAAGCATCATCACCGGCGCCGACATGTCGGCCCTGCTGAAAGAGACGAGAGCGAAGTGAAGAAGTTGGCCGTCACATGGTAGAACTCTATGGCAAGACGCTTTCGCGCCGGCAGGTATCGGAACGTTCGGGCATGCTGTCGCAATTTGCCGGCGTGCGGCTGATGACGCTTGCCGACGGGGTGGAACGCGGCATTCGCATGCTGGAGTTCCGCACCGGCTCAGGCCTGCGCTTCACCGCGCTGGTCGACCGGGCTCTCGACATCGCCGACTGCGACTATAGGGGACAGGCGATCGGCTGGCATTCGCCAAGCGGCTTTCGCCACCCCGCCCTGCACGATTACGAGGGGGAAGGGGGGCTCGCCTGGGCGCGCTCGTTTTCAGGCCTGCTTGTCACCTGCGGCCTCGACCACATATTGGGCCGCGAAGAGGTGCCTGCCGATAGCTACAATTACCCGGGCAAGAAGACCGTGGTGCATTCGCTGCATGGCCGCGTTGGCACCATTCCAGCGCGGCTGACCGGTTATGGCGAGGCCTGGGATGGCGACCGCTGCGTGCTTTGGGCTGAAGGCGTCGTTCAGCAATCGGCGGTGTTCGGCGAGGATCTGCACCTGCTGCGGCGCATCGAGGCCGATGTCGGCGGCAACGAGATCCGGCTGTCGGACCGCGTCGTCAATCACGGCTTCAACCGCACGCCGCATATGTATTTCTACCACGTCAACGTCAGCCATCCCTTGCTCGATGAGGGCTCGCGCTATCTGGCGCCGATCCGCGATGTCGTCTGGGCTGGCCATGCAGGCGAACGCTACGAAGCGCAGACGGTCGGTTACCGCACCGTGCCGGCGCCGCGACTGGGCTTCAGCGAGCAGGTCTGGCAGCACGAGATGGCGGCGGGCGCCAATGGCGAGGTGCCGGTGGCGGTGGTCAATGACGGCATAGGGCTTGGCCTGGAAGTGATCACGCGCAAGGATCAGCTGCCTTGCGCCTACCAATGGCAGAATTTCCAGGCAGGGCAGTATGCGCTGGGCATAGAGCCCTCGACACACCATGTCTTGGGCAATCTCGCGGCGCGCGAGCGAGGCGAGATGATCTGGCTGGAGCATGGCGAAGGCCGTTCTTACGACGCGGTGTTCCGGGTGCTCGACGGCGCCGGCGCGATCGCCGCGGCCGAAGCGAAGATCGCTTCGATCGCCAGGCAACCGCAACAGGATTATCCTGCGCCGTCGGGCAATTTTCCGGGATTGGCGGACAGGGCATGATGCGAAACGAATGCTCCGGCTGGCGGGCCGGAAATCGGAGGTCGATGTGATGGCGAAAAAGCGCGACTACAGCCTGGTCGGGGAAAGCACGCGCACCGCGATCGAGACCGGGCTGGCCTCGGCCGAGTGGTATCACACCGATGTGCCGCGCAAGGCGATGAAAGAGCTGATGCAACGCTCGGACGGGCCGGCGATCCGCGACACGATCATCTGGATCGTTGCCATATTGGGCTCTGCCGCCGGGATCGCCTGGTTCTGGGGCACGTGGTGGGTGGTGCCGTTCCTGCTCATCTATGGCGTGCTCTACGGCTCGTCCAGCGACTCGCGCTGGCACGAGTGCGGCCACGGCACCGCTTTCCGCACGCGCTGGATGAACGATGCCGTCTACCAGATCGCCAGCTTCATGCTGATGCGCAACCCGGTGACCTGGCGCTGGAGCCATGCGCGCCATCACACCGACACGATCATCGTCGGCCGCGACGCCGAGATCGCGGTGATGCGTCCGCCGGACCTGCTGCGCGCCGCACTCGCCTTCACCGGCATTCTCGATTTCCGCTATTCGCTGCCGACGCTGGTGCGCAATGCGTTCGGCAGCATCTCGCCCGACGAGAAAAGCTTTATCCCCGAGATGGAGCTTCACAAGGTGGTCACCGCCGCGCGCTGGCATGTCGCCATCTATGTCGCGGCGATCGTGCTGGCGCTCTATCTGTGGTCGTTCCTGCCGCTGGTGCTGATCGGCCTGCCGCGCCTCTACGGCAGCTGGCACATGGTGCTGACCGGCCTGCTGCAGCATATCGGCCTGGCCGATAATGTCACCGACCACCGGCTGAACACGCGCACCGTCTACATGAACCCGATCAGCCGCTTCATCTACTGGAACATGAACTACCATGTCGAACATCACATGTTCCCGATGGTGCCGTATCACGCGCTGCCGAGGCTGCATGAATTGATCAAGCATGATCTGCCCGCGCCGAACCCTTCGATGTGGCATGCCTACCGCGAGGTCTGGCCGGTGCTGCTGAAGCAGCTTCAGTACGAGGACTATTTCCTCAAGCGTGAATTGCCGCCGACGGCCAGGCCGTACCGGGACGAGTTCCATGCGCTGACCGTTCCGGCGGCGGCGGAATAGGGGAGAAGCAGATGGCCGACTGGGTTGAAGCGTGTGGCGTCGACGATGTCGAGGAAGAGGATGTCATCCGCTTCGATCATGGCGGCCGTACCTTCGCCATATATCGCAGTCCCGATGACGAGTACTTCGCAACCGACGGATACTGCACGCATGAGAAGGCGCATCTGGCCGATGGGCTGGTGATGGACGACATCATCGAATGCCCCAAGCACAATGGCCGCTTCAACTACAAGACGGGTGTGGCCCGAGGCGCACCGGTATGCGTCAATCTCGCCACCTATCCGGTGAAGGTCGAGGCTGGCAAAGTGATGATCCAGATCGGCTGACCTGCCGCCGAATGCAACTGAGGGAACCCATTTGATGAGCCGAAAAAGACCAACGGTGGCGGATTTGCGCGCCATGAAGGGCAAGCGACAGCTGACCATGCTGCGCGTGCTGACGATGGACGAGGCCGAGGCCGCCGAGCGCGCGGGGGTCGACATCGTCTCGGTGCCGCCCGAACTGGTGCTCAACCCGCAATACCGGGACGCCGCACCCAGCCTGTTCACCATGCCGGGCGACAATTTCTACGAGATCGGCACGGCGGACGATTTCGTGCGCTGGGCTTTCCTGCTCTACAAGGCCGGCGCCGACGCGGTCTATTGCAGCGCCGGCTACGCCACGATCAAGCGGATGGCCGATGACAATATCCCGGTGATCGGCCATGTCGGGCTGATCCCGTCACGGGCCACCTGGACCGGCGGCTTCAAGGCGGTCGGCAAGACCGCCGACACCGCCATGGAGGTCTTCGCGGCGGTGAAGCAGCTGGAAACTGTCGGCGCCATCGGCGCCGAGATCGAGGTCGTACCGGTCGAGGTGGCCAAGGCGATCTCTGAACGGACATCGTTGATCATGCTGTCGATGGGAGCGGGCACCGGTTGCGATGCGCAATATCTGTTCGCTGACGACATCCTCGGCCAGAACCGTGGCCACATGCCCCGTCACTCCAAGGTCTACCGCAACTTCGCCGCCGAGTATGATCGTTTGCAGGCCGAGCGTATCGCCGCGTTCTCGGAATATGTTGCCGATGTCAACAGTCTTGCCTATCCCGAAGACAAGCATGTGGTGCATATGGATCCGGCTGAGCTCAGCCTGTTCATGAAAAGGGTCGACAGGGCGTGAAATCTCAAGGCAATGATGCGACGGACGACGCCGCGCCGGTTCATATTCTTACGCTTTCTTGCGAGGACCAGCCGGGGATCGTCGCCGCGGTCACGGCGGAGCTTGCCGCGAACGGCGCCAACATCGCCGAAAGCAGCCAGTTCTGGGACCGGCAGACCAATCGCTTTTTCATGCGGATCGCCTTCATCAGCCCGCCAGGCTCGACCAGGGACAGTCTGGAACGGGCCTTGAAATCAAGTGTCGACCGGTTCGGCATGAAGACCGCGCTCGTCGATCAGGGGCGCCGCCCGAAGATCATCGTCATGGTCTCCAGGTTCGACCACGCGCTTCTGCATCTGCTGTACCAGATCAGGGTCGGCTGGCTGAACGCGGAGGTTGCCGCCGTCGTCTCCAACCACGAGGATGCCCGCCGCTTCGCCGAGCTGGAGGGCATTCCCTACCACCATTGGCCGACCACCAGGGAGAACAAGGCCGAGCAGGAACAGAAGCTGCTGGACCTGGTGCAGCAAACAGGGGCCGAACTGGTCATCCTGGCGCGCTACATGCAGGTCTTCTCGAAAAGCCTGTCGGACCGGCTGTTCGGACGGGCGATCAACATCCACCATTCCTTCCTGCCGAGCTTCAAGGGCGCCAAGCCTTATCACCAGGCCTTCGACCGCGGCGTCAAGCTGATCGGTGCGACGGCGCATTACGTCACCTCCGACCTCGATGAGGGCCCGATCATCGATCAGGAGACCGAACGCGTCACCCATGCGATGAGCGCCGAGGATTTCGTCGCCGTCGGGCGCGACATCGAAAGCCGGGTGCTGGCGCGCGCGGTCAAGCTGCATCTCGAAGCCCGCGTCATGCTCAACGGCCACAAGACCGTCGTCTTCTGAGAAGCCGCGTCAGGCCGGCCAATTTCCACCGGCGAGCGCGGCGTAGAGCGCCTCGGCGTCGATGCCGAGCGGCCGGTCCTCCTTCAGAGCAGGGACCAGCGCGCGGATCGCCGTGTGAATTGCGGCGGTGCGTGGCGCTGGCGTGAAACCGTCGCGCAGGTCGACCGCTTGTGCGGCCGCCATCAGCTCGAAAGCGATCAGGCGGCGCCATAGCGCGATCATCCCGGCGCATTTCGCAACCGCCAGAGGTGTCTGCGTGGCGTGATCCTCGACGCCCTCCGAAACCGGAAGAAAGTCGAGCATCACCGGATTGGCCTTGTGGCGGATGGCGGCCAGGATCGAGGTCACTGTCTTCTGTAGCGGCACGAAGCCGGCCGAGGCGCCGCCGACCGGCGACAGATATTTCGGCAGGCCATTGCGGCCCGAACCGGTGAGCTGGATGAAGCGCGCGGCACTGGCCGCGGCACATTGGGCGATCGCCAGGCCGAGCGTCTCAAAGGCGAGCGCCAGTGCGGCGGTGTGGAAATTGCCGGTCGACAGCACCAGCTCATCATCGCCCAGCACCAGCGGGTTGTCGGCGGCGGCGTTGAGTTCGATCTCGACAGCCTGTCTCGCCTGACCGATCGCCTCGATCAGCGCGCCATGGATCGACGGCATGCAGCGGATCGACAGCGGGTCCTGCAAGGTGGTCGGCACCAGCGCCTCGTCGCGGACGAGCAGATCGTGCAGCACCTTGGCTGCTTCCTGCTGGCCGGCCGCCGGGCGCGCCATATGCAGGCGCGGATCGAGGATGGTGCGGTTGGCACCAAAACCTTCCATGGTCAGCGCCCCGGCCTGCTGTTGCTGGGCAAGGGCCGACAGCGCATCCGTCACCGCAAGCGCGCCGCTGCCGGCGGATACCGCCGAAGCGTTGATCAGCGACAGCCCGTCCTTGGGCGCCAGGCTGATAGGGGCGAGGCGCGCCATCATCAACGCCTTGGCTGCCGGCATGCGACGGCCCTGATAGTCGGCTTCGCCTTCGCCGGTGAGCATGCGGGCGAGTGCCGTCATCAGCACCAGGTCGCCGGCGCCGATGGAGCCGAGCGACGGCATGACGGGATGGACGCCGGCATTGAGCGCGTCGACCAAAGCGACGAAGACGAAGGGCGAAAGGCCGGAGCCGCCAACCGACAGCATCGCGGCGCGGGCAAGCATAGTAGCGCGCACGGCTTCAACCGGCAGCACCTCGCCGACGGCGCCGCTGCGTCCTTCAAGCAACTGGCGCTGGAAGGCGCCGGCGTCGCCGTCGACAGCAGTGCCGAGATTGGCGCCGAGTCCGGTGTTCAGGCCATAGATCTGCTGGCCGGACGCGGCGGTCTGGTCGAGCACTTTTCGTGCCTTCTCCAGCCTGCCGGTGATTTCGGGTCCGATCTCCACCTTGCGCCCATCGCGGGCGACCGCAGCGACATCGCTAACGCCGACGCCGGTTCCGGAGAGGACGAGCGCGGTCATGCGAAGCGCAGCCTCTGGCCGATGCCTTGCACCTGCGCCTTGGCCAGCATCGCCTTGCCCAACGCGATGTCGGACAGTGACAGACCACGGTGCCAGAACAGGATCGTTTCGTCGTCGCTTTCTCGCCCGACTTTCAGACCGGCGGCGATCTGGCCGAGTTCGGCATGCAGCGTCTTCTCGCTCAGCCGCCCGGTCTCGACATGGGCGCGCAGCGAGCCGAACTTGCCGCCCTTGCACTGGCCCCAATCGTCGACGACCATTTTCTGCATGATGTCGGTCAACGACAGTTCCACCGCGCTCATTGTGCCGTAGGGCACGACCAGCGCGCCGGGCTTGATCCATTCGGTCTTCAGCAATGACTGCGGCTCCGGCAGCCGCGAGGCCTCGACGACGATGTCGGCGCCCTCGATGCAGCTCTTCCAGTCGGCCACCGCAGTCACCGTCTTGCCGAGATCGGCGGACAGTCTGGCGGCAAAACCGTCGCGGCTTTCTGGGCGGCGCGAATGGACGCGGATCTCTTCGAAATCGAAGAGATGGTCGAGCAGGCGCACATTCCAGTAGGCGGTGCCGCGCGCGCCGATATGGGCCAGCACTTTGGAATTCTTTCGCGCCAGATGCCTGGCGCCGATGGCGGTGACGGCGCCGGTGCGCATGTCGGTGATGACGGTGGCGTCGAGGATGGCGCGCGGCGCGCCGGTGCGTGGGTCGAACAAATTGAGGATGCCGAATTCGGAAGGCAGGCCATGCAGGTAATTGTCGACATAGTCGCCGACGATTTTCACGCCCGCCGTGTCGAGCGGCGCGACGTAGCCACGCAAGACATTGAAATGACCGTGGAAGGACGGGTCCGGTTCGAGATGGACGCGCGGCTCGATCACCGTCTGGCCGTTGCCTTGCGCCACCAGGCCAGCCTCGACGGCGGCAATGATTTCGCCATCGGTCATGGCAAGGGCGTCGATGTCGAGGGCATTGAGGTAGTCGATATAGATGGGCTTCATGTTACGCGGACACTTTCCTCGGCCACCCCGTCCATCCCATAGCAGGCCATGGCGCGACCCGAAAGTTTCGCGACACGAAAGTTTGTTGTGCTATCTCTGGACGCGGCCGGCCAAATGCTGTTCAAACCGGTTCCGTCATGACTGCCATTCCCGATACCGAAATCTTACCCGAAACGGCCACCAATGCGCGGCGCGTGGCGCTGATCGTCGCCATCGCCTTCTTCATGCAGTTGCTGGATTCGACGATCATCTCGACCTCGCTGCCGCAGATGGGCGCGTCCTTCGGCGTGTCGCCGGTGGCAATGAGCATCGGCATCACCGTATACATGCTGACCATGGCGGTGTTCGTGCCGCTGTCGGGCTGGCTCGCCGACCGGTTCGGGGCGCGAAACATCTTCCTGCTGGCGATCGTCCTGTTCACCCTGGCTTCGCTCGCCTGCGGCCTCTCGCAAACCCTGACCCAGTTTGTCGCCGCCCGTGTCGTGCAAGGGCTCGGCAGCGCGCTGATGACGCCGGTCGGGCGGATTCTCGTCCTGCGCAATGCGTCGAAATCCGAATTGCTCAACGCCACGGCGCTGATCACCTGGCCAGCACTGTTTGCGCCGGTGGTCGGGCCGGTGCTCGGCGGCTTCATCACCACCTATCTGTCCTGGCACTGGAATTTCTTCATCAACATCCCGCTCGGCGTGATCGGGCTGTCGCTGGTCGCCCGCTTCATTCCGGGCGACCGTGAGGCTGACCCCAAGCCGCTCGACTGGCCGGGTTTTTTCCTGACATCGGCCGGACTTGCCCTGCTGCTCTATGGCCTTGAACGCATTGCCCATCCGGAGGACGGCGTGCTGCCGACAGCGCTGCTGATCGTTGCCGGCATCGTCATAGGCTGGCTGGCGGTACGGCATCTCCGGCGGGCGCCGCATCCGCTGCTCGATCTCTCCTCGTTCAAGGTGCTGACCTTCGCCATCTCGACATTGGCCGCCGGCACCATTTTCCGGGTGGCGATCAACGCCACGCCGTTCCTGCTGCCACTGCTGTTCCAGGTCGGCTTTGGCCTCTCGCCCGTCGATGCCGGCTTGATGATCCTGGCCTATTTCCTCGGCAATCTTGGCATGAAGACGGTGACGACGCCAACGCTGCGGCGTTTCGGTTTCCGCTCGGTGATGGTCGTCAACGGCATCATCGCCTCGGTCTCGATCATGGCTTGCGGGGCGGTCTCGCCGCAGACGCCACAGGCGCTGGTGGTGGCGCTGATGCTGATTGCCGGCCTGACGCGCTCGATGCAGTTCACCGCGCTCAACACACTGGCCTTCGCCGACATCGATGCGGCGCAACGAAGCTCGGCGGCGACCCTGTCCTCGATGCTGCAGCAGGTGGCGATGCTGTTCGGCGTCGCGGTGGCGGCGGCGATCCTCAATTTGTCGCAGATCGTCAGGGATCGCCCCGCTCTCGACCTTGTGGGTTTTCGAATCGCCTTCCTGGCGATCGGCGCCATCGGGCTGGTGGCGGCGTTGCGTTTTCTCGTGCTGCCGCCAAGTGCGGGCGCGGAGGTTTCCGGCCACTCGCCGGGAAATTGAGACCGATTTTTTCCGCCTGATGCGGAGATAAATTCCGTCTCGTCCTTTCGCCGTAGTGCAGCGCTTTCGCGAGCGGCCGCAATGGCGCAACCAATTGCCAAAAGTGCAGGCCTTTCCATGCATTGCGCCAGCTTCGGCAATCGACGCGTCCACTCGGTGAATATCGCTGCCGGCCTGGGTTCCGAGCGCGGATTCATTTGACGAACCGGCGTTGGGCCGATTAGCGTTCTTTCCCAGGGATGGCAGCGCTGCCATCGGGGCAAACGCAGACATGAACACGATCGGCTGGCCGAATTTCAGGAGCCTGAATCAGGAAGGCATTGTCTTTGCCATCGCGGTGGTGCTGTTCGTTGCAGCGGCCATCGGCCTGCCGGGCTTCATCGACCCCAACAACCTTGTCGCCATTGTCCGCTCGGTGTCGGTGCTCGGCATTCTGGCCCTTGGCATGGCTGTCGTCATCATCGGCCGCGGCATCGACCTCTCCGCCGTCGCGATCATGGCGATGTCTGTCGCCTGGTATCTGCAACTTCTGAATTCGGGGACGCCGGACGGGCTGGCCTTCGCCTATGTGCTGGCTGGTGTGCTGGCCATCGGCCTGCTCAATGGCTTTCTCGTCGCCTATGCCGACGTGCCGGCGATCTTCGTGACGCTGGCGACAGGCTCCTTCGTCTTCGGCTATGTGCGCTCGCAACTGATCACGCAGGATGCCGTGCCGGTGCCGCAGGGCCATTGGGTCGAGCTGCTCGGCGGCCTGCGCTTCCTCGATGTTCCCATCGAGGTGTTCGTCTTCGCCGGCCTGGCATTCCTGTTCTTCCTGTTCCTGCGCTACACCAAATGGGGACGCTACATCTATTTCGCCGGCGACAATCCGGTGGCGGCGCGCAACATCGGCATTCCGGTGCGGCCGATGCTGGTGCTGCGCTATGTGCTTTCCGCCCTGGTCGCACTGGTCGCCGGCCTGCTGACGGCGGCGAGCCTGCATTCGATCAACACCCGGGTCGTCAACTCAACGCTGCTCTACGATATCGTGCTGGTGGCGGTGATCGGCGGCATCGGCCTGTCCGGCGGGCGCGGCGGGGTGCGCAACGTGCTGGTCGGTGCGGCACTGATCGGCATCCTGCTCAACGCCATGACCATCATCGACATTCCGCTGCTCTACCAGAACCTGATCAAGGCAGCGATCCTGCTCGGCGCCATCATCGTCGACGGCATCATCAATCCACGTGACGAGCAGACCGCCCAGCAAGGCGATATCTAAACCTACCGCGGACGGTTGGGGCCGGCCGTGAACAGCAACAGCAAAAATAGAGGATCTGACATGAAACTGATCAAGACACTTATGGCCGCCGCCACGGCGCTTGCCGTTACCACTTTCGTGGCGCCAACCTTTGCCGCCGATGATCCCGGCCCGGCCGCCTATGCGCAGGCGCTCAAGGGCAAGCGCGTCATGCTGGTGCCGCTGGCGATGGGCTTCGACCTGGCGCAGGGTTGGTCGCATTACCTGAAGACAGAAGTCGAGGCCTGGGGCGGCGTATTCGAGACGCGTGACCCGAACTGGGTCGTCGATGCCGGCGCGCAGGCGATCACCGACGCCATCTCGTCGGACACCAGGCCGGACGTGCTGATCATCCATGCGCCGGACCTCAACTCCTATTCCAAGCTGATGAAGAAGGCGCAGGCCGCGGGCACCTACGTGATACTGGTCGACAATCCGGCGAACTTCCCGGCTGATGCCTTTGTCGGCAGCGACTGGGACCGGCTCGGCCAGCTCGAGGCCGAAGCGGCGATCAAGGGCTGCGGCCCGAACTCGTCAAAGAAGATCGGCCTTGTGCAGGGTGACCAGGCCAACTCCTCCAGCCTCTATCAGTATGCCGGCATCATGAAGGTGCTGGACAAGAATCCCGACTTCAAGGTGGTGGCAAAGCCCGATTCAAACTGGGATGCGACGACCTCGCGCAACGTGACGACGACGATGCTGCAGCAGAACCCGGACATCTGCGCCATCATCGATTTCTGGGATGGTGACGCCACCGGCGCTTCCGCCGCGATCCGCGACGCCAAGCTCGACGGCAAGGTGTTCCTAGTCACCACGGGCGGCGGCGAAAAGGCGGCCGATTGCGACAAGCTGCAGGACGGCACCTATGGCGCCGTGGTGATGACCGATCTTGCTCGCCAGTCGGGCGACATGAACGCGATCATCAAGTTCCTGCTGCAGAGCGGCCAGCCGGCCGGCACCTCGCACACCTACATCTACACGCTGGAAAAGGCGACGACCAAGGCCGACCTGAAGCCCGACAGCTGCTGGGACCTGAAGGCGCTGCAGGCGCAAGCGGCTGCGAAATAAGCCGATCCTTGCCAACACCGATCAACGAGGTGGCCGGATTGCCCGGCCACCTCTTTCTCATGGAATAGCAGCTGCCGATGTCCTTTCGCGAACGCCTCCAGTCCTGGCGCTACAATCTCGTGCCCGACCACGTCGTCGGCGAGATCCTGACCAAACGCTGGACCGACAACGCCATTCCGTTCCTGGCGCTGGTGGCGACGCTGGCAACCTTCGGCTCGATCATCCCGGGCTTCTTCAAGCTGACCGCGCTGCAGGAATCGACCCGGCAGCTCGGCGAGTTCTCGATGGTGGTCACCGGCATGACGGTGGTGATGCTGGGCGGCGGCATCGACCTGTCGGTCGGCTCGATCTTCGCGCTATCCTGCTTTTCCGCTGTCTATGTCTTCTTTATCCTCGAACAGTCGATCTGGCTGGCACTGGCCGCTTCGCTCGCCACCGGCCTCATCTTCGGCGCCATCAACGGCTATCTCGTCGGCTATCTCAGGCTGCGCGCCTTTCTCACCACGCTGGTCACCTTCATCTTCGGACGGGCACTGTTCGACATCCTGGTCACCACCTATGCCGCAGATGTGCAGCTCTCGACAGCCACATCGGATGTGCTCGACTTCATCGGCGACAGCACGTTCTGGGGGCTGTCGGTCTCGGTCTGGCTGGCGATCATCCTGGCCATCGTCACCCATATCGCGCTGACGCGCTCGCGGCCGGGCTGGCACGTGCTGGCGGTCGGCGGCTCCAGGCGCTCGGCGCACAATGCCGGCATCCGCGTGCGCCGCACGGTGTTCATGACCTATGTCTTCTCGGGCTTCTGCGCCTCGATCGGAGGCTTCCTTATCGCCTGCCGCCTAAGCGGGGCAGGGCCGGGCACCGGCCTCAACCTCGAGATCATGGTACTGACGGCGGCGGTGGTCGGCGGCGTCAGCCTCGGCGGCGGGCGCGGCTCGGTGATCAAGGGGCTGATGGGCGCGATCATCGTGCTGACCATGACCAACGGGCTGATCCGGCTGGGCTACGGCACCGGCACCAACCAGATGGTGCTGGGCATCATGCTGGCGGTGGCGGTGACCATCGACATCCGCTGGCTGAAGAACCGCCACAAGGTGCTGAACGAGGTCTATGTCGCGCCTGTCTATCTCAAGATGGGCGTGACACAGTCGGCCGCACCCGGCTCAGGCACACCCTACGAGCTCGACAACAGGCTGTCGGCCGCCGACCATATCGGGCTTGGCGAGCTGGAAGGGCCGGAAGACGTCATCCTCGACCGCGACGACAACCTCTATTGCGGCACGCGCCACGGCGAGATCGTCCGCTTCTTCGCGCCGGATTATGTCAGGTCGGAAGTGTTTGCCCACATCGGCGGCTTTCCGCTGGGCCTCGCCTTCGACAAATCGGGCAATCTGATCAGCTGCGTCGGCGCCATGGGCCTCTATTCGGTCTCGCCGGATCGGGAGGTCAAACGCCTGTCAGCGGAGACATCGCGTTCGTGGACCTCGATCGTCGACGATGCGCGGCTGCGCGACCCCAACGACTGCGACATCGCACCCGATGGCCGCATCTATTTCACCGACTCGACCAAGCGCTATGACGCGCATGACTGGGCGCTGGACTCGATCGAGAACCGCGCCACCGGCCGGCTGCTGGTCTACGACCCGAAGGACGGTTCGACGAAGACGCTGCTCGACGGCTACCGCTACACCAATGGTGTGTGCATGGCGCATGACGGCAAGTCGCTGTTCTTCGCCGAAAGCTGGGCCTGCCGCGTGCATCGCTACTGGCTGGAAGGGCCGAAGGCCGGCACCGCCGAATGCGTTATCCGCGACATGCCGGGCTATCCCGACAACATCAACCGCGCCTCCGACGGCAATTACTGGATGGCGTGGCTGGGCATGCGCACGCCGAGCTTCGACCTGTCGTTGCGGCACCCCGATATGCGCAAGCGCATGACGCGCCGGCTGCCGCAGGATGAATGGCTGTTCCCCAACATCAACACCGGCGGCGTGGTGAAATTCAACGAGACCGGCGGCATCGTCGAGGCGATGGGCGACCTCACCGGCGACGCGCATCCGATGGTCACCTCGATGCGCGAGCACAAGGGATATCTGTTCGTCGGCGGCATCCTCAACAACCGCATCGGCCGCTACAAGATTTCAGGCGCAGACCCGAACTGGACCAGCCCCGCTTCCTATTGGGGAACAAAGCCATGATCCTCGATCCTGTGCTGGACCTGTTTCGCGGCAAGGCGGTGACCATCCCGCCGCTCGATGGCGCTTTCCGACCCAACACATTGCTGGATGACGCGCCGGCTTTTACTGAGCTGACCGAGCCGGACAATCTGCTGGTTGCCGATGGCAGGCTGCTGGCCTCCAGCGGCAACGCAATCTATTCGATTGCTGCCGGAACCGAGCCCAGGGTTGTCGAAACCTTTCCGTCTCCGGTCACGGCGCTGGCGCTGGCGCTGTCGCCATCGGGCGAACTGACGGTGGGGCTGGAAAGCGGCAAGCTGCTGATATCAGGCAAGGAGGTTTCGCTGCCGGCCGAGATCCGCTGCATAACCGCGCTTGCCTACGCGGATGACGGCACGCTGTGGCTGGCCAACGGCTCGGTCGAGCATGCTCCATCGCAATGGGCCGCCGATCTGATGAACAAGGGGGCTTCCGGTTCGCTCTGGAAGCGAGACGCAGCAGGCGGTGATTTCCGCAAGGTCGCCGGTGACATTGCCTTTCCCTATGGGCTGCATCCTGCAGGCAGGGATGTGCTGGTCAGCGAAAGCTGGCGTCACCAGCTCATCCGTTTCGACGGCGCGACTGGTAACCGCTCGACGGTGCTGACGCATCTGCCGGGCTATCCGGCACGGCTGTCGTCCTCCGCCGGTGGCGGCGCCTGGCTGACCCTGTTTGCGCCGCGCAACCGGCTGATCGAATTCGTGCTGCAGGAAACGCACTACCGCCAGGACATGCTGAACCAGGTGCTGCCGGCCTACTGGATCGCGCCTGCACTGGCCTCCAGCCGCAGCTTCCTCGAGCCGCTGCAATGCGGCGGCATCCGCACCATGGGCATCCACAAGCCATGGTCGCCGAGCCGCTCCTACGGGCTGGTGGTCAGGCTCGACCAGAAGATGCAGCCGCAATTCAGCCTGCACAGCCGCGCCAACGGCACGCGCCACGGCATCTGCAGTGTTGCGGAAAAAGACGGCCTTCTGTTCGTCGCCTCCAAAGGGGGCGACTGCATCCTTTCCGTCGCCACGGGAGGTTTCTGATGGAACCGATCGTCCGTCTGGAGAATGTCACCAAGAACTACCGCGGCGTGCCCGCGGTGAAGAATGTCAGCTTCGACCTGCGCAAGGGTGAGATCCATGCGCTGCTCGGCGAAAATGGCGCGGGAAAATCGACGCTGACCAAGATCATCGCCGGCGTGGTCGATGCCACCTCAGGCAAGATGTTCCACAAGGGCCGGGAGATCGCCTACGCTTCGCCGCATGCGGCCCTCGAGGCCGGCGTCGCAATGGTGTTCCAGGAGACCAGCCTGGTCCCATCGATGACGGTCGCGCAGAACCTCTATCTCGGCACCGAAAAGTTCCTCAACCGGCTGCGCGGCACCTACATCTCCGCGCAGCAGTTCCTGCAATCGCTGAATTTTCCAGTCGACCCGAACGCGATGGTGGCGACGCTGGGTGCTGCCAAGCGGCAGATGGTCGAGATCGCGCGCGCGGTGCACCACAATGCCGAGATCATCATCTTCGACGAGCCGACGGCGACGCTGACGCCAGAAGAAAAGCGGCACTTCTTCGCGTTGATCCGGCGGCTGAAGGCGAGCGGCGTGTCGATCGTCTTCATCAGCCACGCGCTGGAAGAGGCGCTCGATATTGCCGACCGCATCACCATTCTGCGCGACGGCGAGCTGGTCATCACCGACGACACGTCCGCCTTCGACCGCGACAGGATCGTTTCCGCCATGGTCGGGCGCACTTTATCGGGGGAGATCTACCGCCAGCGCGACGAAGCAAAACTGCGCAAGGCCGGCAAGAAAGTGCTGTCGGTGCAGGACATTTCGATGAGCAATGTCGTGCGCAACACGTCCTTCTCGATCTTCGAGGGCCAGATCACCGGCGTGTTCGGGCTGATCGGCTCGGGCCGCACCGAGACCTTCAAGATCGTCTCCGGCATCTACAAGCGCGATTTTCTGCGCGGCGGCGCCATCGAGCTGGACGACAAGCCAGTGCGCTATCTCGTGCCGAGCGAAGCGGTGGCCGACGGCATCGTCTATGTCACCGAGGACCGCAAGAGCGAGGGTATTTTCGAGACGATGGGCATTGCCGAGAACCTGTTCGGCGGGCTTTTGGCGGCAGGCCGCGAAAAGGCCTGGGTGATCAACGCGCAAGAGATGCGCGTGCTGTCGGCGGAATGGACGAAGACGCTGAACATCAAGGCGATCAACGACAATGCGCGTGTGGTGGAACTGTCAGGCGGCAACCAGCAGAAGGTGGTGATCGGCAAGGGGCTGGTGCAGCAGCCGCGCATCGTCATCTTCGACGAGCCGACGCGCGGCGTCGATGTCGGCGCGATCGCCGAGATCCACCAGATCATCAACCGGCTGGCGGACGAGGGCCTGGCCGTCGTCGTCATATCGTCCTACCTGCCGGAGATCATGAACCTGTCCGACCGCATCCTGGTCTGCCGTCAGGGCCGTATCGTCGAGGAGTTTTCGCCGGCCGAGGCCACGGAGGAGAAGATCATGTACGCTGCGGTGCATTAGGGTTCTGGCCGGTGCGTACGTCGATAATTGGCGCGCACGTCCATCCCTTCGTCATCCACGGGCGAAGCAAGGAGCGTAGCGACGCGGCGCAGACCCCTGGAGCTGCTCCGCAGCCCAAGGGATCCATGCCGGGACTCCATGGCGCTGCTGCGGTGCAGAATTCTGCTCCGCTGCACTCTTCGGCTAAGGTCACGGAATGGATCCCAGGGTCTCCGCGACGGCGCTTCGCGCCTGCTTCGCCCGTGGATGACGAAGTTTAGGTGCCTCGGCTAATCTTCAACGCTATTGCGGGCAAAAACTGAGTCAAAGAAGCTGGTTAGCCGCCTTTGCTCGAAACTTGATTCAACGAACCAGTTCATCGATCGAAGCGAAAGGACCACCACCATGGCCACCACAAGACTCCTGACCGATGCCGAGGTCGAAAAGATCCCCGCCGTAAAAGCCGTGTTCGACGACATCCGTGCGACGCGCAAATCCGATTTCGTCAACAATTTCTGGCGCGGTCTGGCCAATGATCCTCCTTCGCTGAAGCGGATCTGGGAACAGTTGAAGGTGGTGATGGTGGCCGACAGCGCCATCGATCCGCTGACAAAGGAGATGATCTACATCGCTGTCTCGACCGCCAATGGCTGCTCTTACTGCGTCCACTCGCACACGGCGGCGGCCCGCGCCAAAGGCATGACCGATGCGCAGCATGGCGAGCTGGTGTCGATCATCGGATTGGCTGGGCAGACCAACCATCTGGTGACGGCGATGCAGATCCCGGTCGATCCACAGTTTGAGGTGAAGTGAAGCGTCACACCGGCCGGTAAACCTTCTCCGCCGTGTTCCAGAAAATATCCGCCTCCGCCGCCGCACCATGCCTGGCCACCGCATCGCGGTGCGCCCTGATCAGCTCGGCGTGGCTGGTCCACAGCTTCTCGATCGGGAAGTTCGAGCCGAACATCAGATGGTCGGCGCCGAGGATGTCGATCGCGTTGTCGACGATATAGGCGATCAGCGCCGGGTCGTTGCGGTGGACGAAGGTGCCGAGGCCGGACAGCTTGGCGTAGAAATTGGGCGCCGCCGACAGCGTGCGCAGGCCTTCTTTCCAGGCTTCGGTGGTGTCCGGTTCCATGCCGGTCAGCATGCCGGCATGGGTGAGGATGAAATTCGTTTCGGGGTTCTCGCCGACCAGCGTCAGCCCGTCCTTCATCTGGGCGGGGAAAAGCTGCAGGTCGAAGGACAGGCCATAGTCCTTGAGCCGCGCCACATTGGCGCGCACCTTCGGGTCGATCACCTGGTCGGCCGAGGCGGCGAAACGGAAGGCCGGTGTCTCGTGCCAATGCAGCTGCATGCGCACGCCGCGCAGCAGCGGATATTTCTTCAAGCGATCGATCTGGGGCCTGATATCGTCGACGGTCATGTCGGTGTAGCCGACGATGGCATGCGGCCAGCCGGTTTCGTCGGATGTCTTCTGCAGGAAGGCGACTTCCTTCTCGAAATCCTCCTTGGCCCAGTTGGTCTGGACATAGACGGCCTTCTCGACGCCCGACCCCTTCTGGTCTTCGAGAAACTCCTCGATCGGATAGTCGCGGCGGATCGGCTCGTAGGGACCAAAAATACGCGGCACCATCGGCCCGACCAGCCAGGGCTGGTCCTTTTGGCGCCAGATGTGGAAATGCGCGTCGATGGTTTTCTGCATCATGAAACCCTCCTCCAGATTGTCGCCGCCGCCGGAGCAGGGCGGGCGAGCGACAGGATGAAATCGGTGAGGCCTTTCACCGACGAGCCGTCGACGAGGTCGTCCAGCACCGGCAGGATGGCGCGCAGTGCCGCCGTTGCCGGCCGGAAGCGCGGATCGCCGGCCAAGGGTGTGGCCAGCGACAGTCGGAAAGCGCGGGCGCTCAGCCGTCGCATGGCTGTCTCCAACTCGCCATGATCGCCGCGCTCCAGCGCGTCGGACAGGATCACGACCGTGGCACCGCGTGCAAACGACGAGAAGCGCGGCACCGAGAGGAAGGCGAGCAGCGTCGGCCCCATGCGGGTGCCGCCGTCCCAATCGTCAACCTGCGCGGCCGCGCGCGCCAATGCCTGATCGCGGTCGCGGATGCGCAATGCCGTGGTGATGCGGGTCAGCCGCGTGCCGAAGGTGAAGATCTCGGCGCGGTCCGCGCCTTGCACGGCGGCATGCGCCAGCTTGAGGTAATCCGACGTGTGCAGCTTCATCGAGCCGGACACGTCGATCAGCAGCAGCAGCTTTCGGGGGACGGTCTGGCGGCGGCGCAGCAGCGGCGAGGGCACGTCGCCATCGGCGCTGACGATTTCCCGCAGCGACCGGCGCAGATCGAGCTTGCCGCGCGAATGCGTGCGTACGGTGCGGAAGGAGCGGCGGGCGGGCAAGGCTGAAGCGAGTTTGCGGCGGAAAGCGGCAAGGCGGTCATCGTCACGCTGGAAGTCGCGGCTGCTCAACTGCTCCAGTGCCGAGGACAGCTCGCCGCCCTCTTGGGTTTGTTCGGCTTCGATCCGTTCGTCGTCGGCGCCGCCATCATCCTTGATGCGGGTTTCCTCGTCGGCGTCGCCTTCCACCACGGCGGATGTGTTGCCATAAAAGTGGCTCTGGAAATGCGCTTCGAATTCGTCGTGGCGGTCGGGCGGCGGCGCCAGCGTCGCGAGCGCCGCCTCGCGGATGTCTGCCATCGAGCGCGGCCCGAGCAATGTCACGGCCTGCATGAAGCTGGAGACCTGCTCGGGCGCTATGGCGAAGCCATAGCGGCGCAGCAACCGGGCGAAGCTGAGCAAGGGCGCTGCCGCGCGGGGTAAGCTTGTTTCCCGCATCATTGCGTGGCGCCCCCCTCTGTCCTGCCGGACATCTCCCCCGCAAGGGGGGAGATCAGCAGCTTCGATGCTTCGCTCCGTTCTGCGACGCTGGAGATTGTCGAAAGCCGGAATGACAGCCAATCTCCCCCCTTGAGGGCCCGTTGCGTTATTAAGTTATAGGGGCAAGGAGGGAGGGTCGGGCCAATGTGGGGTGCCTTGCGGCTCGGGTTTGAGGCCGG
>NZ_JAMYSJ010000011.1:0-193752 GCF_040321855.1 Mesorhizobium sp. M0227
TCGCGGGAATCGGTGACGTTGAACATCACCAGCCTGCCATGACCGCCCTCTCTCAGCGAATTTGCAGAACTCTCAGCACACTACCGGGCTCTTCATTAGCGCTAACGCGGCAGCCTGCTGCATACTCAGGGAGAACCACCATGAAGAAAGAAATCATCGAAGTGCCGGTCATGTCGGACAAGGTGCGGGCGCTCGGCCTTCCCTGCTCGACAGCGGTGAGGGCCAACGGCTTCGTGTTCATCTCGGCGACGCCGCCGGTGGACATGGTGACCGGCGAGATGGTGCGCGGCGATATCGAAACGCAGACCGAGGCGTCGCTGAAGGCGCTGAAGCATTGCCTGGAAGCGGCGGGCACCTCGCTGGAAAACGTGGTGATGGTGCGCATCTACGCCGTCAATTCCGGCTTCTACCACGTCATCAACCGGGTCTATGCGAAGTACTTTTCGACGAACCCGCCGGCGCGCAGCTTCGTGCCGGTGGCGTCATGGCCGATGGAGTTTGATATCGAGATCGAGTGTGTGGCGGTGGCTTGAGGCGGGGCTACAGCGGCTTCTTTTCGTCGACGTCTGGAAGCGATTGGGGGTCAGACAGTGTCCACAAACTAGCGATTATGTCATCAAATTGGACATGTGGGTATTTGGCGTTCAATCTCTCAAGGAGTTCCACATATACTTTATTGTGATCATGATTTTCGGTTAATATGTATATCAAGGCCGTTGATCCTGCTTTCATTGCACTGAAATCATAATCGAATCGGTCGCGTAGAAGCCGCAGGTGCTCGTCTGCGAGACGATCTACATTATCCTTAGCGAACTTCGCCCCTCGCACCAGATTTCGGAACGCGAAACAGAAGGTTTCCCAATAAACACGGAAATTTGGATCTCCCAGTTGTATGACGGCCTTACGTGTAATTTCATTCAGATGTGCGTCCGCGTCGAAATCGGAGAACGCGTCCATCGGGGCATTGACCATGGCATAGTGGGTCAGCTGGCGGGCCAAGTCGGCTCGATCCTGAAGGAAAGTCTCTTCGAAGAATTGGCGCCTCTTGCGCGAGGTATTTGCTATTTCCTCGCGAAGCCTAGAAATTTCCCTTTGGTCATCCTTCCAAATAAAATACGGCGCGGTCACCAACCGAAGCGCAATACCACCGCCGACCACCGTTAGAATCGTCCACGCGAGATAACCTTGATACGCGGCATCCATTGCCTCGCCGCGCGCAAAGAATATCGCGGGAGCGAGAACGCCACCAACAATTGAAACTTTGTCAGTAAAGAGTACGGAACCCGCAAAGGCGCGGTGAAAACACTTCCCCAAATAGCCCATTCGGGAACAATGCCCGGATTCTATATCCTTGGGTAGTCACTGACCGTGCCAACACGTTCAATGCCGCTGGGGGAGCTACGGCGCCAAGATCGATGGTATGCTTCTGCCGCCGCTCACTTCGCACTAAGTTCAAATCAGAGCCGTTGGATGGAGCAAATTATGGACATTACAAGTGATCAACGCGAAGCATGGTCAAAGCGGCCTGAGAATCACGAATGGGAAAGGATTATTGGTCCCCACTACAAACGGCCTGACGGCGTTGCGAACATAGAGGCGCTTCATGAGATTGCACTTCTCAACGGACTGATGGACACACGTTCCGAATACGGCCACTTGAATGTGGGGCAAGTCGCAATGAATATTCGAAACCGGCTTCGGAGCCTGTGGAAGCAAGGTATATTAAAACTGCCGAATTAACCAAGGCGTTCTGTCAGTTGTGTTGGCTTGAGCTTTTTTCAGAGGACGTTTGCCGCTGCCCCTCATCTGCCTGCCGGCATCTTCTCCCCGTTGAACGGGGAGAAGAGAGCTAATTAGGCAAAATACTCCTGCAGCGGCCTGACCTCGAGGCTCCCCGCCTTCAGCGCCGCAATCGCTTCCGCCACCGCAGCCGCGCCTGACAGCGTCGTGTAATACGGCACCTTCTGCATCAGCGTGGCGCGGCGTAGCGATTTCGAGTCCGACACCGCCTTCTGGCCGTCAGTCGTGTTGAAGACGATCTGGACCTGGCGGTTGCGGATGGCGTCTTCGATGTGGGGGCGGCCTTCCAGCACCTTGTTGATCTTCTGCGCGTCGACGCCGTTTTCGGCGAGGAAGCGGGCGGTGCCTGAGGTGGCCAGCACCTTGAAGCCGAGGCCGGCCAGGCGCTTGACCGCCGGCAGGATGCCTTTCTTGTCCTCGTCGCGCACCGAGACGAACAGCGTGCCGGAGCGTGGCAGGTCGACGCCGGCGCCGAGCTGGCTCTTGGCGAAGGCCAGCGCGAAATCGCGGTCGAGGCCCATGACCTCGCCGGTCGAGCGCATTTCCGGTCCGAGCAATATGTCGACGCCGGGGAAGCGGGCGAAGGGGAAGACGGCTTCCTTGACCGCGATGTGGCCGGGGTTTCTGGGGTCGGGCATGGCGCCGTAATGGGCGAAGGCGTCTTCCAGTTTTTCGCCGGCCATGATGCGGGCGGCGATCTTGGCGATCGGACGGCCGATGGTCTTGGCGACGAAGGGCACGGTGCGCGATGCACGCGGGTTGACCTCCAACACATAGACCGTGCCATCCTTGATCGCATACTGCACGTTCATCAGCCCGCCGACATTGAGCGCGCGGGCAAGGGCTGCCGTCTGGCGCTCCAGCTCGTCGACCAGCTCCGAAGGCAGCGAGTGCACCGGCAGCGAGCAGGCCGAGTCGCCCGAATGGATGCCGGCCTCCTCGATGTGTTCGAGAATGCCGGAGACGAAGGTCGCCTTGCCGTCGCAGAGGCAGTCGACATCGACCTCGATGGCACCTGAGAGATAGGTGTCGAACAGCAGCGGGTTCTTGCCCAGCAGCGTGTTGATCTGGCCGGTCTTGTCGTTGGGGTATTTCTGCTTGATGTCCTCCGGCACCAGGCCGGGCACGGTGTCGAGCAGATAGGTCTGCAGCATGCCCTCGTCATGGATGATCTGCATGGCGCGGCCGCCCAGCACATAGGACGGGCGCACCACCAAGGGGAAGCCGAGCTCGCCGGCGACGAGGCGGGCCTGCTCGACCGAATAGGCGATGCCGTTCTTCGGCTGGCTGAGGCCGAGCTTGTGCAGCAGCTTCTGGAAGCGGTCGCGGTCTTCTGCGAGATCGATCATGTCGGGCGAGGTGCCGAGGATCGGGATGCCGGCCTTTTCAAGCGCATCCGCGAGCTTCAGCGGCGTCTGGCCGCCGAACTGCACGATGACGCCGACCAGCTCGCCCGAGGCCTGTTCGGCGCGCAGGATCTCCAGCACGTCTTCGGCCGTCAGCGGCTCGAAATAAAGCCGGTCCGACGTGTCGTAGTCGGTCGAGACCGTCTCCGGGTTGCAGTTGATCATGATCGCTTCATAGCCGGCGTCGCGTAGCGCGAAGGCGGCGTGGCAGCAGCAATAGTCGAACTCGATGCCCTGGCCGATGCGGTTGGGGCCGCCGCCGAGGATGACGACCTTCTTGCGCGACGAGACCTGCGCCTCGTCGGCCAGCGCGCCGGCAAACGGCACTTCATATGTCGAGTACATGTAGGCGGTGGGCGAGGCGAACTCGGCCGCGCAAGTGTCTATGCGCTTATAAACCGGATGAACGGCGAGCTTTTCGCGAGCTTTCTGAATCACTTCGGCGTCTGTTTTCGTCAATGACGCGAGGCGGGCGTCCGAGAAACCCATTGCCTTGAGCATGCGCAGGTTGACGGCATCCTCGGGGATGCCGTGCTCGCGGATGCGGGCTTCCATGGCCACGATGCCGGCGATCTGCTCAAGGAACCACGGGTCGATCTTGCACATGGCGTGCACGTCTTCCAGCGACGTGCCCATGCGGATCGCCTGCGCCACCATGCGCAGCCGGTCGGGCGTCGGCGTGCCCAGTGCGGCCCGAATGGCGTTGCGGTCGTCGGCGTGGTTAGCGGTCGCGGCACCATAGCCGAGGCCGGGGATCTCGATTTCATCCAGGCCCGTCAGGCCGGTTTCGAGGCCACGCAGCGCCTTCTGCAGCGATTCCTGAAACGTGCGGCCGATGGCCATGACTTCGCCGACCGACTTCATGGCGGTGGTCAGCACCGGCTCGGCGCCGGGGAATTTCTCGAAGGCGAAGCGCGGGATTTTTGTGACGACGTAATCGATCGACGGCTCGAACGAGGCCGGCGTGGCGCCGCCGGTGATGTCGTTCTCGAGTTCGTCCAGCGTGTAACCGACGGCGAGTTTTGCCGCGATCTTGGCGATCGGGAAACCGGTCGCCTTGGAGGCCAGAGCGGACGAGCGCGAGACGCGCGGGTTCATCTCGATGACCACCAGGCGGCCGTCGGCCGGGTTGACGGCGAACTGCACGTTGGAGCCGCCGGTCTCGACGCCGATCTCGCGCAGCACCGCGATCGAGGCGTTGCGCATCATCTGGTATTCTTTGTCGGTCAAGGTCAGGGCCGGAGCGACGGTGATCGAGTCGCCCGTGTGCACGCCCATCGGATCGATGTTCTCGATCGAGCAGACGATGATGCAATTGTCCGCCTTGTCGCGGACGACCTCCATCTCATACTCCTTCCAGCCGAGCACGCTCTCCTCGATCAGCACTTCGGTGGTCGGCGAGGCGTCGAGGCCGGACTGGACGATCTCGTAGAATTCGGCGCGGTTGTAGGCGATGCCGCCGCCGGTGCCGCCCATGGTGAAGGACGGGCGGATGATGGCGGGCAGGCCGACATGGTCGAGCGCCTGGGCGGCGATCGCCATGCCATGGCTGATGTAGCGCTGCTTGCGGTCGCCTTCGCCGAGGTTCCAGCGGGTTTCCAGCGCGTCGAGCGCGGCGTCGAGATCGGCCGGGGCCTCGGCCTTGACGGCGGCGCGCTCGGCCTCATGCGTCTTGCGGTCCGTGTTCTTGACGTCGGTGGCGTTGGCCAGCATCGACTTCGGCGTTTCCAGGCCGATCTTCTTCATCGCCTCGCGAAACAGCGCGCGGTCCTCGGCCTTGTCGATGGCCGTGGCGTCGGCGCCGATCATCTCGACATTGTAGCGCTCGAGCACACCCATGCGGCGCAGCGACAGAGCGGTGTTGAGCGCGGTCTGGCCGCCCATGGTCGGCAGCAGCGCGTCGGGCCGCTCCTTGGCGATGATCTTGGCGACCACTTCAGGCGTGATCGGCTCGATATAGGTGGCGTCGGCCAGTTCCGGATCGGTCATGATGGTGGCCGGGTTGGAATTGACCAGGATGACGCGGAAGCCTTCCTCCTTCAGCGCCTTGCACGCCTGCGTGCCGGAATAGTCGAACTCGCAGGCCTGGCCGATGACGATGGGGCCGGCCCCGATGATCAGGATCGACTTGATGTCAGTGCGTCTTGGCATGTCAAAGGTCCGTTCGGCGGGCGGCTTGCACAAAAAACCGGGACGGGAAGACCCGGCCGGTTGTGCTCGCGATTCTGGTATCAGGCTAGGAGGGCCTTATAGGGAAGAGTTCTGACTGATGTAACCCCGAAAATGCGAGGTAGGGGAGTAGGGGAATAGGGGAATAGGGGAATAGGGGAATAGGGGAATAGGGGAATAGGGTGGGTTCGAGGGAATTCCAAACATACTCCCTTATTCCCTTATTCCCTTATTCCCCTACTCCCCTAAATTCTAATTCCCCAGCGCCAGCTGATCCGTAATCTCAAACCGCTCGGCCTCGCCGATGCGTATCATGTTGAGGCTGCCCTCCCGAGTGAAGCGGAAATTGCCGTCCGCGTCGGAACCGGCCGGCTGGCCGGCACGGAAGGAGATGATGCGCGTGCCGCCATCGGGCCAGGTCACAGTGATGTTCGCCTTGTCGGCGGTGTGCACCACGCTGACCTTGCAGCGCTCCATTGGCTGGCCGACATAGCGGGCGCAGGGAATCTCGGGGCCAGAAGCCGGCGTCGGAACGGAATCAAGCGGGACGTCAGGCGCCGCCAGCGCCAGTACGTACGCATCCTGCATCGCGGCGCGGCCGATTTCGGCGGCGGATTTTGGCGTGCTTTCGACTGCCGGACCGGCGCCGCCAAGCCGCGCTGTCAGGTCGGGCGGTGCGACCGGCGCCCTATCGGTGGCCTGCGATTGATCCGGCGCCGAGGCCTGCCCGGCCTCATTGGCGCTGCCGGTGGAGGCAACCACCGGCGCATCGGCCGGTCTTGTCTCGCCTTCGACATAGGGGGCCGGATTGAGGGGGATGAGATAGCGCGCCGGCGCCCAGCCGCTCAGCTTCTCCTTGCCCGTGCTCTCGATCTTGCACCATTTGTAGCCGTTGATGTCGTTGCAGCCGAGATTGGTGACCATGTCGCCGCTGCTCAGCCGCGCCTCGACCGTGGCGACCGGCGATGCGGTGGTGCGGACCTTGAGAAGGTCGTCCGGCGCCAGGCCGGTGACGACGGAGATGACGAGGTCCGGCGCCTCTTGGGCCATCTCTTCAGCCATAGCGGGGGCAATCACCGGCCACGCCGTCATCAACAGCGGAGCAGCAATCAGCGCATGCAGGGTTGTTCGGAGCGTAACTGTGCGCCTCATCGTTTGGCCGTGCGCTGACATCATGCCGCGGCGGATCGAGCCCGCCGCAAGCCCGGCCGGTTTTATAAGGGACGACGCGGCGCCATGTAAGCCCGAAAATTCGGCTCGCCGTTCCGCCGGTCCCAACCCGGCCCGCCAAGCCGTGAGCCTACTCAGCCGGGCATGAACGCAAGAGCGTTCAGCCGGGCAGGGGCATGAATCCTGTTCTGAGCGCGTGAGCCCATTCCGGCCGGCCCGCCTGTTCGGCTTGCCTGGCGGCCGCCTCGTGGTCGTAGTCGACGGCGATGGCCTCGAAGCGGTCGGACTGGCCGTTGCTGCCCAAGGTGACGATGCCGTAGCGCGCATGCGGCGAGCCCTGCTCGGAGACATGCGCCGGCGGTGTGGAATCGTCATAGGCGGGGCAGCCGATGCTGCCCGGGTTGAAGATGACGGGACCATCGGGGACGCGGATCAGTTCCGCGCGGTGGCTGTGGCCGCACAGCGCGATGCGGCAAGCCGGGTCGAGCGCCTTCAGCCGCCGCCGGATCGCCGTCAGCGGCGCACGCACCAGCTGGCCATTGACGATGGTATCGGCGAGATATTTCTCGTCATGGTCGGGACGGGCGTGGAAAGCGATGATTCCGGGTGCGATCTCCAGCGTCAGCGGCTGGGCGAAAAGCATCTGGCGCTGCGTCTCGGTCAGCCGCTCCTGCGCATAGGCGTCGGAGGGCCACATGGTGTCATCAGCGGGGTCGGCGGCGACACGGCGGTCGTGGTTGCCGCGCACTGTCGGCAGGTTCAGCGCCTCCAGCCGTTCCATCGTCTCGCGCGGCCATAGCGGGCCGGAAACGCTGTCGCCGAGATTGACGGTCAGGTCGGCGCCGCCGCGCCGGCGCAGGTCGTCAAGCACGGCGTCGAGCGCCAGCACATTGCCGTGGATATCGGCGAGGACGGCGATGCGCATTTTCGGGAGGCTCCTGTGTGACGCCGCTTTTCCTTTTCCCACGTCCGTAAGGCGAGGAACCCAAATTCTTCGGCGTTCAGGCCTGGATTTCGATGTCGTGGCCGCCGACTGCCGGCACTGCCGGATCGTCGCCGGCGGCGGCGACGACGCTGTCGAGCAGGCCGGGGAAGCGGGCGTCGAGATCGGCGCGGCGCAGTGTGATCATGCGGTTGGTGCCGACCACCTCGGCACGGGTGACGCCGGCCTCGCGCAGTTTGGCGAGGTGGTAGCTCAGATTGGTCTTCGAGCCGAAATCCAGGAACTGGCTGCAGTTCAGCGGCACGCCTTGCTTGCTGGCGAGATAGCGCACGATGGCGAGCCGGGTCGGATCGCCGAGCACGCCAAGCACGATCGGCAGGCTGATCTGGTCCGTATTGGGGTGTGGCAAGGTCATGGCTCGAAACTAAGCACAGTCGGGTCCGATTTCAACGCATCCATCATTGTTGGCCCGCACGCGGCCTTTCTCCGTCTCGCGCCGACCTGTGCTGACACAGGGCTGTCAGGAAGGTTCAGCTATTTTTCCCTGGCTTCATTGACATGATGCCCTATTATGTCCAATTGTTCAATAACTTTTGAACTAAGGACATCCCGCCATGGACAAGCGCCTTTTCTGGCTAGCGCTCGGATCGTTTACGATCTCGACCGAAGGCTTCGTCATCTCCAGCCTTCTGCCCGACATCGCGGCGGATGCCGGCATCTCCATTCCGCTGGCCGGCACGCTGATCACCGCCTTTGCGCTCGCCTATGCGATCGGCACGCCGATCCTGGCGACGCTGACAGGCGAATGGGACCGGCGCCGCGTCATCTTGTGGACGCTGGTGTTCTTCGTGCTCGGCAACATCGCCGCTGCCTTGAGTTCCTCCTTCGAACTGCTGCTGATCGCGCGCATCGTCATGGCGCTGTCGTCGGGCCTGTTCGCCGCAACCGCGCAAGGCACCGCGGTGGCGCTGGTCGATGACCATCACCGGGCGCGTGCCATCGCCGTCGTCGTTGGCGGCACTACGGTGGCCGTTGCCCTGGGTGCGCCGCTGGGCGCGCTCGTTGCCACCGTTGCCGGCTGGCGCGGCACCTTTTTTGCCATCGCCGGCCTTGGCGCGCTTGCAGGCGCGATCCTGTGGTACCGGCTGCCGCGGGGCATCGTTGGCACCAGGCTGCCCTTGAAGCGCAGGCTGGCGGCAGCGCTGCGTCCCGGCGTGATGCCGATCCTGTTGACGACAGTGCTGGCGCTGATCGGCGCCTTCACCGTCTTTGCCTATGTCGCGCCGCTTGCCATCGAGGGCGGCGGTCTCAGCCAGATCGCGCTGCCCGGCATGCTGCTCGCCTTCGGCGTCGGCGCCGTCATCGGCAACATTGGCGGCGGCCAGGCCGCCGACCGGTTCGGCGCGACCCGCACCGTCGGCTGGTCGTTGGCGCTGAGCGCCGGCATGCTGGTCCTGCTGTCGGTCATCCCGACCTTTCTGCCGCCGCATATTGCCGGACCGGCGCTGATGGCGATGATGGTGCCGTGGGGCATCGTCGGCTGGGCCTTCCCGCCGGCGCAGGCCAGCCGCATCATCAAGCTGGCGCCCGACGCCGCCCCGATCGTGCTGTCGCTCAATGCCTCGGCGCTCTATCTCGGCGTGGCGCTGGGCGCCGTGGTCGGTGGCGCCGTGCTGCGCTACGGCGCGCCGGCCGATCTCGGCATGGTCGCCGCGATCTTCCCGATCGTCGGGCTTGGCATCGTGGTGGCCGGCCGCTGGGCGGCTCGGCCTGTAGAGATGCCTGCCGAGTAGGTTTTTTGGCAAACGCTGACCTAACGCCTTAGGGCGTGGCTGGCGGCAGATCAAAATCCAGCGCGGCGATGTCATCCAGCGCCGCGCGCAGCTTTTCAGCCTTGTCCCTGCCGACGACATCCTCGAAACGCTGCTGGGCGATTTGCCACAGCTTCATCGCTGCCTCGAGCTTGGCCAACCCTTGCGGCGTCAGCCGCACACGCTTGACGCGGCGGTCCTCCGGATCGGCGAAAGTCTCGACATAGCCGTCGCGGATCAGTGGTTTCAGCGTATGGCCGAGCGCCGACAGGTCCATGATCAGCGACGCGGCGATAGCGCCCATTGCCGGCTCGTCGCCGATGTGAATCTGGTAGAGCAGGCCCTGCTGCGTCGCCTTGAGGCCTGACGGCTCCACCACATCATCATAAAACTTGCCGAGCTTGCGCGCCGCACGGCGCAGCGCGGCGTTGTTGCAAAGCGTGAGGCCGGGCAAGCTGTCCTTTGACATGATGGTCCTTGGCGCCGGCGAATGAGGCCCGGCTGCTACCCTCAAATAATCCTCGTCCGTATCATTGACAAGATAGTGGCATATGCCTACTTCACAATTAGTGGTATATGCCACTAATTCAAATCAAGCGGCTTTCCGGTAGCGCGGCAGATGCCACGGCGCCGGATCAGTCGAAGCGAACGAGATCAGTCGAAGAAGGAACAGGACAATGAGTGGACAGGGCAACAAGGGCACGGCGGTCGTCACCGGTGCTTCGTCGGGCATCGGCGCGGTCTATGCCGACCGGCTGGCGGGGCAGGGCTACGATCTGGTGCTGGTGGCGCGGCGCGCCGACCGGCTGGAGGAACTGGCCGGGAAGCTGCGCCAGACCTATAGCCGCAAGGTTAGCGTGATCAGCGCCGACCTCTCCAACGACGACGACGTCCGCCGCGTCGAGCAGGAGATCGCCAGCGACGACAGCGTGACGCTGCTGGTCAACAATGCCGGCCTTGGCGGCCAGTCCGTGGTGGCAACCGCCGATGCGGACGCTGCCGAACGCATGATCAAGGTCAATGTCATCGCCTTGACGCGGCTGACCCGTGCCGTGCTGCCGGGGTTTTTGGCGCGCAACCGAGGTGCGGTCGTCAACATCGCCTCGGTGCTCGCCTATGAGACCTCGTTCGGCGGCATCTACAGCGGCACCAAGGCCTATGTCGTCAACTTCACCGAGGCTCTGCACCGCGAGGTCGAGGGTACGGAGGTGAAGGTGCAGGTGGTGCTGCCGGGCGCGACACGGACCGATTTCTGGGAGCTTGCCGGCAGCGATATCGACCAGCTTCCGAAGGAAATCATCATGAGCGCCGACGATATGGTCGATGCGGCCCTTGTCGGCCTTGCCAGGGGTGAAGCCGTCACCGTGCCGGCGCTCGCCGAGCCGGCCAAGCTGGACATTTTCCTCGGTGCCCGGCAGGCCTTCTACGGCAGCCTGCACGCCGACAAGCCGGCGGCACGCTACGCGGCTTGAGCTGGTAAGGCCTGGGTTCCTCGCCCCCGCCAGAGCGGGGGAGAGGACCCAGGTCCTGCCTCTAAGCCGTCCGCCACATCGGTATGATCGAAGCGGCCAGCACCAGTGCCAGCACGATGTTGAGCGCGCGCCATTGCCATTCGGTCTTGAGCAGGCGGGCCAGCAGCATGCCGGCCACGCACCACAGCGACAGCGAAGCGGCGGCCGCGAGGCCGAAGGTGGCGCCGAGCAGCAGCGCCAGCTGCAGCGGCCCGCTGGCCAGCGCCGCGAACGAGGCCGCGGCGCCCAGACCCATCGCCCAACCCTTCGGGTTCATCCATTGAATGCCGGCGCCGCCGAGAAAGCTGTTCGGCCTGGCCATGCTCACATCCAGATTGGGCGGCCCGCTGCGGCCGATCTTGATCGCCAGCCAGAGGAGATAGAGCGAGCCGATGACCTTCATGGCCAGTTGCAGCGAAGGCACGGCAAGCAGCAGACCGGCGAGCCCGGCGGCAGCGGCACCCGTCACCGTGGCGAGGCCGGCGGCGCTGCCGACCAGCAGGGGCACGGAACGGCGAAAGCCGAACTGCGCCCCGGACGCCGTGGACAGGGTCGTGGCGATGCCGGGCGTGGTGGTGGCGACGATGGCAAAAAGGATGAGCGGGAGAATGGGCTCGAGCATGCGGCGTCCTCTGTCAGGGCTGCGATCGTAGCTGCGCGCGAACTTCAGTAAATGCAATGTTTGCCATGGTCGGCATTAGGATGGATAATGCCAGCCATGATCCGAAATCTCGACATGGCGCTGATCCGCACCTTCATCACCGTCGCCGACAAGGCCAGCATGACGGCGGCGGCCAATGCGCTGCACCTGACGCAAGGTGCTGTCAGCCAGCAGGTCAAGCGGCTGGAGGAGGCGCTCGGCTCCAGCCTCTTCGAGCGCGACCGGCGCGGCTTGCGGCTGACGCGCGCCGGTGAACAGCTGTTCGGCAGGGGCAAGCGGTTGCTGGCCTTGAATGACGAGATCTGGGCGGAGATGGCTGGGACACCGGTGGCCGGCCAGGTGCGGCTCGGCGTGCCCTACGACCTTGTCGGCACCTTGCTGGCGCCGGTGCTGAAGACCTATGCCGAGACCTATCCGCAGGTCGAGATATCGCTGGTCTGCGCCTCGTCGCCGGAATTGGCTGCTGCCCTTGCGGCCGGGACCATCGACCTTGCGGTGATCGAGGAACGCGTCGGCCCGTCGGCGGGCGAGTGCCTTGCCATCGACCGGCTGGTCTGGGTCGGTGCCAAGGGCGGCATTGCCCGCGCCAAGCGGCCGCTGCCGGTTTCGATCGTCGCCGACACCTGCGCCTTCCGCCCGGCGGTGCTGGCGGCGCTCGGCGAGCACGGGCTGGAGTGGCGCACCGTGTTCGAAAACGGCAACATCGACGCGACGACGGCGACGGTGCGCTCCGACCTCGCCGTCACCGCCTGGCTAGCCACCACCGTGCCGGCGGATCTCGACATATTGCCAGCGGAGTCCGGCCTGCCGCCGCTGCCGAATTTTGCCATCACTCTGCATCTGCCCAGGCACGGTGCCGGGCCGGCCGCGCAGGAATTCGCGCGGCACATCCGCGATGGCCTGGCGCGGCGGCCCGTGGCGGCTTGAGAGACTTCTCAGAACTTGGGTTCCTCTACCCCGTCGATCGGGGGAGAGGAAAGGGTGCAAAGGCCGTCCTGCTACTTCCAGTTCTTGCGCCGTTCGAGCTCGGCGTCGGACGGCTCCCCTGTGACAAACGACCCAACCTTGATCTCGCCTGATCGTTCGTAGGTCGCCATGATGACGCCGGTGCTGGTTGCCTGCGACTTGATGAGCTTGAAGGCGGCCGGCATCGCGCTGTCGCCGAACAGCCGCTTGCCCTTGCCCAGCAATAGCGGGAAGATCATCAGCCGAATTTCGTCGATCAGCCCGTTGGCGAGCAAAGTCTGGATCAGATCGCCAGATCCCTGGATGAGCAGGTCCGGCCCATCCTCCTGCTTGAGGCGGCGCAACGTCGCGACGATATCGGGTCCGAGCGCTTGCGTGTTCTGCCAGGTGAGGGTGTCAGGCCGATGCGTCGCCACATATTTGGTCGCGGGGTTGAAGGCATCCGCGATCGGATCTTTCTGATACGGCCAGTAGGCGGCGAAGATGTCGTAGGTTCTGCGGCCGAGCAGCAGGGCGAAAGGCTTGGAGAACAGTTCGTCCATCGCCGCGGCCCCCGCCTCGTCGAAGTAATGGAAGGTCCAGCCGCCGAACTTGAAGCCGCCGACCGGATCCTCTTGCGGGCCGCCGGGCGCCTGCATGACGCCGTCGAGGCTGACGAATGTCGCAGAGATGATCTTTCTCATTCCAAATGCTCCCGTTCTTCGATCCACGCCGTCGGTGGCCGGACTTCAGCCCAAGGACGGTCGGCGAGCCACCGGTCCGACAGGACATATGAAATTTTGGCAAACCGCCGTCATTTGCGAGGTCCGGCTTCGAGACTTTCCGACGAGAACCAGACATCGCCCGATATGGCGGTGGCCGTGTCGTCCGGCGCCTTGTCCTGCACCAGCCAGATCGAGCGGCTGCGCGCGGCCTGCTCGCGGGTGGGGGTCATCGACGCTGAGTCTGCGAGCGAGGCGCCGACACAGGGAATGAACCACGATCGCATGAACGGATCGCAGGCGAAGCCTTTTTGCGTGCGGATCACCATCACCGCCAGTGGGACGCGCTCGGCCGGGCGCCAGGGGAAGATCATGCGGCCGCCAGGCCGCAGCGCCTTCAGCCACCCTGCTGGTGGCGCTGCGACGCCAGCATTGACGTAGATGATGTCGGATGGCGGCAGGGGCGTCGTCACCGCATCGCTATGGACGACCGTTGCATTGCCATATGCTTCGAGATTTTTGCGTGCCAGATCGGCCAGTTTTTCGTCGAGTTCGAAGCCGGTGACGGTGCCGCCTGGTAAAACCAGCCTGGCCAGCACGGCGGTGTAGTAGCCGGTGCCGGCGCCGATATGAGTGACGGCCTCACCAGGTTTAGGCGCAAGCTTTCCGATCCACATGGCATGCAGGAAGGGCTCGCCATTGTTGATGCCCTTGTCGTCGTCGAGCGTCACCAGCACGTTCTGGTAGACATGGGCCGGGTCGGCGCTCGGCGTCGTGACCTTGCCGTTGCCGGCGATAACCGTCCACGGCCCGGGACCGAGAAACGCTTCGCGCGGCACCTCCGCGAAAGCCGCTTCCAGGCGTGGGTCGGGCGAGCCGGCATTGGCGGCCAGCAGCCGCGCGTAGAATTTCCTGATGTCTTCGATCCGGGCCATGCTGCGGGACAACATAGCGCGGATTGCCGATTTGTCGCGAAACTACCCTCTGCGCAGAGGGTAGCCGATGTCCCGGCGAGGCGGAGCTTAGCCGATCCCGAACAGGGTGTCGTAGAGCAGCTTGAAGTTGAGCCCCAGGATGACTGCGGCGACTACCCAGGCAAGGGCGGCGACGCCGCGCGGAATGGCGAGATTGCCCATCTTCTTCTTGTCGGAGACGAACTGCACCAGCGGGACGACCGCGAAAGGCAACTGCATCGACAGGATCACCTGGCTGAACACCAGCAACTGGCCGGTACCCTTTTCGCCATAGAGCGCGGTGACGACCACCACCGGGATGATGGCGAGGCCGCGCGTCAGCAGTCGGCGTGCCCAGTTGGGGATGCGCAGGCGCAGAAAGCCTTCCATGATGATCTGGCCAGCAAGCGTCGCCGTCACCGTGGAGTTGAGGCCGGAAGCCAGCAGCGCCACCGCGAACAGGATCGAGGCGATGCCGAGGCCGAGCAGCGGCGACAGCAGCTCGAAGGCCTGGCCGATCTCGGCAACGTCTTGATGGCCGGTGTTATGGAAGGCGACCGCCGACACGATGAGGATCGAGGCGTTGACGAACAGCGCCAGCATCAGGGCGATGGTCGAGTCCGTCGTTGCCCATTTGATGGCATCGCGCTTGCCCTTGTCGGTGCGCTCATAGGCACGGGTCTGCACGATCGAGGAGTGCAGATAGAGATTGTGCGGCATGACGGTGGCGCCGATGATGCCGATGGCGATGTAGAGCATCGCCGGATTGGTGACGATTTCCGACGACGGCACGAACATGGCATGCAGGATCGAGCCGGCCGGCGGGGCGGCGACGAAGATCTGGATGGCGAAGCAGCTGAAGATGATGATCAAAAGCGCGATGACGAAGGCTTCGAGATAGCGGAAGCCCTTGTTCATCAACAGCAGCACGAGGAAGGCATCGAGCGCCGTCAGCATGGCGCCGCCGATCAGCGGAATGCCGAACAGAAGTTGCAGCGCGATCGCCGTGCCGATGACTTCGGCCAGATCGCAGGCGATGATGGCCAGTTCGCAGGCGATCCACAGCACGAAATTGACTGGACGGGGATAGTAGGCGCGGCAGGCCTGGGCGAGGTCGCGGCCGGTGGCGATGCCGAGCCGTGCCGCCAGCGCCTGCAAAAGGATCGCCATCAGGTTGGACAGCATGATGATAAACAGCAGCGTGTAGCCGAACTGCGCGCCGCCGGCGAGATCCGTCGCCCAGTTGCCCGGGTCCATATAGCCGACCGAGACCATGTAGCCGGGACCCATGAAGGCGAACAGGCGACGGAACCAGACGCCCGAGTTCGGCACGGCGATGGAGGAATTGACTTCGCGCAGGCTGGGCTGCTCGTCCTCGTCGGGCCTGGCGAACCGCCATGAGGAACGGGAGGCTGTGGCTTCGGCTTCAGACATGAAGGAGGGCTTTCCGCGAGACTGGACGATGTTGCCTCAAGCTATGCCATGGCTCAACATTATGCAATATGCTATATTTCATTGTCGTTGCTTTTAGGCGGCTGGCGGTCATCGGGTGAAACGGCAATCGGAAGCGCTGGTTGCACCTGTGGCGGAATGCAAATAAACGGCCTGAAGAATCAGAGCCCGTGCTATGAAAGCGTGGACGGGTGATAGCCTCGGGAGGAGCGCGTATTGGCGCCGAAGAACAGACCAGTCCCGCGTGAGCCGCTGCTCGACGCCGAAATTCATTCGGAGGGATTTCGGCAGCAGCGCGAAGCGCGCCGCAGCGCGCTGGTCGAGGATTATGTCGAGCTGATCGCCGATCTGATCGAGGACGGCAACGAGGCGCGCCAGGTCGACATCGCCGCACGGCTTGGCGTCGCCCAGCCGACAGTGGCCAAGATGCTGACCAGGCTGTGCACCGACGGTTTGGTGTCGCGAAAACCCTATCGCGGCGTGTTCCTGACCGATGCCGGCCGCAAGGTCGCGGAGGAAAGCCGCATTCGCCACCAGACGGTGGAAGCTTTTTTGCGGTCGCTCGGTGTCAGCGCCGAGACCGCGCGCATCGATGCCGAGGGCATCGAGCACCATGTCAGCGCCGAGACGCTGGAAGCGTTTCGCAAGGCTATGACGGCGCGCTGAGCCGCCAGATTTCCCGCGCCGCCGGAACCGCCGCACGCCGGGCACGTTGCTCCCGACACCGCGCGTTTGTCGCGCGAAGGAGGAAGCGATGGGCATCGAACAAGCACCGGTCGTAAAGGGCAAGCAGGCGGCCGAGGGCCTGAAACAGGCGGCGGCCAGGGACGAACGCAAGACCGAATCGGAAACCGGCCGTCCGCTTAAAAAGGGCGCGGCGCGTTTCGAGGAACGTTCGAAGAGCTCCGACGGCAAGAGCGCCGGCGCCAAACAGGAAGATTAGCTCGTCGTTTGAGGCGAGGCCGACGTTACCAGCCGGCATGAAGGTTGACATCTGCTGCTCCGCTTGGAGGCGGGAACGCACAATCCTAAGGAAAAGTGTTGCGATACCGTACGATTGTACGTATAGTACGGTAAATACCGTACTATACGGCTTCTATACGGAGAATCAAAAATGGTACCCAAGACCGAGCGGTTCGAGATGCGTCTCGAACCGGAAACCTTAGACAGGGTTGACGAGTGGCGTGCGCAGCAAGACGATGTTCCTTCGCGTTCGGAAGCGATCCGGCGTTTGGTGGAGAAAGGCCTCGGAGCCTCATCGTCCAACACTCTTCAGCCGACAAATACCGAAAAGCTAATGATGTGGATGCTCGCAGAGATCCTGAAAAATCAGGATACTGAAGAAGACAAAACGGCCGAACTCATCCAAAAAACCATCTATGGTGGGCACTTTTGGGCGCTGCAGTGGGAGCTTACCGGTATCCTACATAATCACGTCGACAGCCAGAATGCCCTGACTCTGGTCGTCGATACGCTCGATATGTGGACGTTTATCGAGCGCGCTTATGCCGGCTTTGAAGAGGCCGATAAACAACGTATCGAAAACGAGGTCGGCCCTTGGGCTAAGAACCCGCGCTTTAGCGGCTTCGATGGCAACAACGAAGGCGAGCACATGGCCATTGCTCGGTTTCTCGTGAAGGAAATGGGTCGGTTCTCGGACTTCAAGGACCGGAGCCTTAACTCGCACTCGCCCAAAGTGCAGGCTTCCCGGCGCATGACGAAGCTGTTTGAGCCGATGCGTACAAAGCTTGTCGGCCGCGAGCTGAGTGTTGATGATGTTGTTGTCCTCTTGAAGCGCGAATAACGCCGGCTCATTCCTGCGTATCCTGTACCCAGCTGCGCGGGTGGCCGTCGACGCGGAACTGGAAGATGAAATAGGGCGGGATGCAGGTGCCCTTGCCGGCTTTTGCTTCCGCGAGATCGTCGTAGCCTGCGGTGCAGATATAGTCCTCGCGGCAGGGATGGGCCTTGTCGCAGGCGCGCAGGCCGGCGGTCTTGGTGAACTCCTTCGTGCAGAATTTGTGGTCCTTGCCCGACGCGATGCAGTCGTTGAAGCCGGTCTTGGCCAGACGCCCGCACGTCGCCTCGTCGGGAAGTTTTTCGCAGCTTGCCTTGCGCAGCATGCCGCCGGGAAAGCCGCCGGTCTTCTGCTGAGGATTGTCGTAGCGCTGGCGCGCGGCGCCATAGCCGGCGAGCTTGACCACGGGTTTCTTGTCCCTTGCCGGGTCGATGGCGCAAGCCTTGTCGGTGGCGGGAGACAGGCGGCAATACTGGTCGCTACCCCAGCTCGACATCCTGATCTCGCCGAACTCGACGGGGTCACCGACTGCCGTGCCCGCCTCGCTGACGCAGGTGCCGAAGCCCGGATGGATGGCGCTTTCATGGACGCCGGCGCAGCGCAGGCCGGTGCCGCAGATCCAGTCCTTGAAGCTTGGGTCCTCGCCGCGATAGCAGATCGAGCCCCAGCCGTTGTAGAGGTCGGTGCCTTTCAGCGCCTCGGCATATTTCGCGTCGGGACGGGCGGCGAAGCCGCGCGTAAAGTCCGGATGGCCGCCGGCAGCGAACTGCTCGACGATGGCGCGGCGGCGCGGCAGGTCGGCGAAAAAGACGGCCGAACCCGGCACAAAGACGGCGTTGCGGCGCGGCTCGCTCGCCGGATCGGCGCCGGTGTAGTGGAAGCCGGCAATGCCATGCGTCTGGTGGCAGCCGGTGCAGCTCATCTCGTTGAGCCGCAAGTCGAAGCCGGCCACCGACTTGATGGTCGAGAGTGTGTTGCCTTTGGCGACATAGTCCTTCAGCGCCTTGTCGATGTCGGCGTCGTCGACCAGCCCGTAGGCAATGTTGTTCTGCGACCGGCTGAGGCCGCCGGGTGCGACGGAGACGGCGCTCCTGGCAAGGAATTTTTCGTCGATGACCAGCCGGCCATGATCCAGATCGTAGATGTTGCGGTCGGTGAGCAGCCATTTGGCGAAGGACGGCTTGTCGGCCAGCACAATGGCGCGGTCGATCTGGTTTTCCATCTTCGCTTCATAGAAGCTGGACGCAGCCGGATCCCATTTGAAGATCTTCAGGAGATATTCGGCATGGCCGCCGAAATCGCGCCGCGTCGAGGCCGACAGCCTGAGCACCTGCATGTTGAGTTCGAGCCGCATGATCTGCGACGAATTCAGCATGGTGCCTGACAGCGGCCCTTCGTCGGAGCGCAGCCAGGCGGCAAGCTGGTCGGGTGGCAGGTCTTTTTTTCCAGCTGCCAGCCAGCGCTGGGCAACATCGGCGCAGGACACGTCAGTGGCGCTTGGCAGGTCCTTCGAGGCGCGCGCTTGTGCCTGCCTGGGTTTGGCGTTGAACACCAGGCTCATGGTCAGCGGCAGGCGCGAGGAAATGCGCTGGCCCGCCTTTCCCTTCACAGGCTTTTCCGCGACCGAATAGTGGAAACGGTAGATCAGCCGGATTTCGCCGCATTCGGTGTGGCCGAGATAGCCGCGGTCCATGCGGTTGACGACGCCGGTCAGGTCCAGCGTCGAGCCGTCGTCATCGATGTATTTCGGATTGAATTTCTGGCTGGTGTCCTTCGACTTCGCCATGGCAGCAACATAGGGATCGGGGCTGGTCTTCGGCTCGTCGGCTATCTGCCGCTTGACTGTGTCGCGCACCGTGGCCAGCGCCGGCACCGAAAACAGGCCGCGATTGTCGACCTCGCGGGTGAGGCCGAGTGCCGGGCCCAGCAGGCGGCTGATCGACAGGCCACCACGCTCCAGCGCCTGCAAGGTGGCGGGATCGGTGACGGCAACGCTGGAATCGAGCGTGGCGGCACGGGCGGACCCGATGCCGAAACAAGTCAATGCCGTCAGCAACAGCAGGAATTGGCCGATCGTCCGCAAGCGCCCCTCGCTTCCCAGAGAAACGGACATTAACGGTCTTCGATAGTCTCGGCCATGGGGACGATTGCAACGCCGAGCCGCTCGCCGCAACGAACTTGGCCGCAAGGCGACCCGTATGGCCAAAAAGGCCATCGAAAAATGCTGTGACTTGGCGCAACCATTGGGATAATTGTTTGTTGCCCCGGAACAACGGGGAAGTTGCTGCACGAGGAGTTGCCATGCTCTGGAAGGGCCGTCGTCAGAGTGACAATATCGAGGACGACCGCAGCGACAGCGGCGGTGGCGGACTCGGCGGCGGCGGTGGCCAGTTCCGCATTCCGATCGGCGGCCGCACCGGTGGCGGCGGCAGCATCTTCCTCGTCATCCTGGTGGTGCTGGCCGGATGGTATTTCGGCTTCGATCCGTCGACGATCCTGGGTGGCGGCGACGGCGGCCTGCTGCCGGGCGGCGGCGGCCAGATCACCGACAACAGCGGACAGGACAACGGTGCCACACCGGCCAATGACGAGATGAAGCAGTTCGTGGCCACCGTGCTGGCCGAGACCGAGGACACCTGGTCCGGCATCTTCAAATCTCAGGGCCTAACCTACGAGGATCCGAAACTGGTGCTGTTTTCCGGCCAGGTCCGTTCGGCCTGCGGCTTTGCCTCCGCGGCGGCCGGACCGTTCTATTGTCCCGGCGACCACAAGGTCTATCTCGACATGACCTTCTTCCAGCAGCTCGACCAGCAGTTCGGCGCCTCGGGCGAATTCGCCCGCGCCTATGTGATTGCGCATGAGGTCGGCCACCACGTGCAGAACCTGACCGGCATCATGTCCAAGTTCAACCAGATGCGGCAAAGCATGGGCGAGGTCGAAGCCAACCAGATGTCGGTGCGAATCGAGCTTCAGGCCGACTGCTTTGCCGGCGTATGGGCGCATTACACCGGGCAGAAAGGCATATTGGAGCAGGGCGACATGGAGAGCGCGCTGAACGCCGCCAAGCAGATCGGCGACGACACGCTGCAGAAGAAGACGCAAGGCTATGTTGTGCCGGAAAGCTTCAACCACGGCACCTCGCAGCAGCGGCAGACCTGGCTGGCGCGCGGTTACAAGAGCGGCAAGCTGTCGGAGTGCAACACGCTGAGTGGGCCGATCTGACGAGATCGTTTTCGAGCTTCACCTGCCGGCGATGTTGCCGTCAGGGGGTGTCAGGATGAATAGAATCAGCCTGTTCCCACATTGTTCCTTGCGGCGGGCTCGCCTATAAGTGCGTCCGCCTGCGCCTGAGGGCGAGCAGAGGAGCTTGATCCTGCATGATCGACCCCAAAACCGCCAGACGGGGCCTTGCGCTCGTCTTCACCACGCTGCTGCTCGACATTATCGGCTTCGGCATGATCATGCCGGTGCTGCCGGCCTATCTCAGGGAATTGACCGGGGTCAGCATCAGCGGCGCGGCGATCGAAGGCGGCTGGCTGTTCTTCGTCTATGCGGCGATGCAGTTCGTCTTCGCGCCGATCATGGGCGGCTTGAGCGACCGGTTCGGACGCCGCCCGATCCTGCTCGCCTCGGTGCTGACCTTTTCCATCGACAATCTGATCTGTGCCGTCGCCTGGTCCTACCCGATGCTGTTCATCGGCCGTGTGCTGGCCGGCATTTCGGGCGCCAGCTATTCGACGACATCCGCCTTCATCGCCGACATCTCGAACGATGAGAACCGGGCGAAGAATTTCGGCCTGCTCGGCATTGCGTTCGGCGTCGGCTTCGTCATCGGGCCGGTGCTGGGCGGGCTGCTCGGCACATTCGGACCGCGCGTGCCGTTCTATTTCGCCGCCGGGCTTGCCTTCGTGAACTTCCTGATTGCGTTGTTTTTCCTGCCGGAAACGCTCGATGACAAGCATCGCCGCCGCTTCGAGTGGAAACGCGCCAACCCGGTGGGCACGCTGCTCCAGATGCGCCAATATCAAGGCATCGGCTGGATCGGGCTCACCTTCTTCCTGATGACGCTCGGGCACATGATGTATCCGGCGGTCTGGTCGTTCGTCTCCAGCTATCGCTATGGCTGGAGCGAGCAGCAGATCGGCTTCTCGCTCGGCGCCTTCGGCCTGTGCGGTGCGATCGTCATGGCGACGGTGCTGCCGCGCGTGATCCCGAGGCTTGGCGAGTGGAAGACGGCGGTCATCGGCCTGACATTCACGGCAGCCAGCGCCTTCGGCTACGCCTTCGCGTCGCAAGGCTGGATGATCTATGCGGTGATCGTCGTCGGCTGCCTGGAAGCGCTGGCCGATCCGCCGCTGAGGAGCCTCGCCGCCGCCAAGGTGCCGCCTTCGGCGCAAGGCGAATTGCAGGGGGCGATGACCTCGATCTTCTCGATCACCTCGATCATCACGCCGCTGCTCTATACGGCGATCTTTTCGTGGTTCACCGGGCCAAGCGCGCCGGTGACCTTCGGCGGTGCTCCCTACCTGGTCGGCGCGTGCTTCCTGACGCTGGCGGTCATCGTCTTCGTCACCAAAGTGGCGCGGCCCGTAGCACGCACGAATGTGACCACCGGCGTTGCCGAAGATGGAGCGCAGGTGTGAGCCATGACAGCCGCATTGCGCTCACCCGGGACGGACTGTCGGTGTCGCGGTTGGTCTTCGGCGCCTCGCGTCTGCTCGACAGCGCCGCCCGCCCGGATGCCGATCAGGTCGCACGGCTGATCGGCACCGCCGTCGATCTCGGCCTGACCAGCTTCGATCATGCCGACATCTATGGGAACTACGAGGTGGAAGCGGCCTTCGGTGCGGGATTGGCGCGCTGGGAAGGCAAGCGCGACAGCATCGAGCTGATCTCGAAATGCGATATCATGCTGAAGTCGCCAAACCGGCCGGACAACCGGCTGAAGCACTACGATACCGGTGCCGGCCATATTGTTGCGTCGGTGGAGCGGTCGCTTGCCAATCTCGGCACCGACTATATCGACCTGTTGCTGCTGCACCGGCCCGACCCGCTGACGGATGCCGACGAGACGGCGGCAGCTCTTGCCAAGCTGGTCACATCTGGCAAGGTGAGGGCGGTCGGCGTCTCCAACTTCACGCCGTCGCAGTTCGATCTGCTGGCCTCACGGTTGCCGTTCGCCCTCGTCACCAACCAGATCGAAATGTCGGTGCTGAAAACGGCCGCATTGACCGACGGCAGCCTGGACCACGCGCAGCGCCTTGCCTATGCGCCGATGATCTGGTCGCCGCTCGGCGGCGGCTCGCTGTTCACCGGCAAGGAGGGGCGCGAGGCGCGGGTGCGGGCAGCGCTTGCTGCGGTGGCCGCCGAGATCGGCGCCGGCGATCTGGCTGCCGTCGCGATCGCCTGGCTACTGCGCCATCCGGCCCGATTGGTGCCGGTGCTGGGTTCGATGAAGCCGGAACGGCTGGCCGCCATGGTCAAGGCGTTGGAGATCAGCCTCGACCGCCAGCAATGGTTCGCCATCCCGGAAGCCAGCGAAGGCCGGCCGGTGGCGTAGGGGTGGCATTCGTGCTGCTTGGAGGTCTGCCGGTGGCACTATCCATCATTCGCTTTAGCGGACTGTTGTTCCATGGATATTGGCCGAAGCCCTCGACCGGAGGCAGGTCTCAGCCAAATGTCGAAGTCACGCGATTTGCCTTCGAAGGGTCAAAGCTTCCTCGTCGAGGATCTGGTGCTCAATTCATTCACTTGGAATGCCGAATATTGATCTGCGCCAATTAGTCGTGCGTGAGCCGGCCCCGCAAAATGTCCCTGGTCACGTCAGCAGGCAGAGTTTCTTCGGTTTCGAGCACGGCCTTCCGTTCGTCGTAGGTCGCTACATCCGCGGCGTCTTCGAGGGCTTCTTCGGTGGCATGCAGGTTCTTATTCTTGCGCATGTCTTTGCCCCCAAAACTACGCCGGGCTGTTGCGCGCGGTCCGCTAAGCCCGTTCAGCCAGCAATTCCTCGCCGCGCTTTTCGCGGATCAAATTGACGAAGCGGCGGAACAGGTAGTGCGAATCCTGCGGGCCGGGGGAGGCTTCGGGGTGATGCTGGACCGAGAACACCGGTCGGCCGGTCAGCGTGATGCCGCAGTTCGAACCGTCGAATAGCGAGACGTGGGTTTCCTCGACGCCTGATGGCAGCGAGTCGGCATCGACGGCAAAGCCGTGGTTCATCGAGACGATCTCGACCTTGCCGGTGGTGTGGTCCTTGACCGGATGGTTGGCGCCGTGATGGCCCTGGTGCATCTTGGCGGTCTTGCCACCCAACGCCAGTGCCAGCATCTGGTGGCCGAGGCAGATGCCGAACACCGGGATGTCGGTCTTCAACAGATCCCGGATGACCGGTACGGCATAGTCACCGGTGGCTTCCGGGTCGCCGGGGCCGTTGGAGAGGAAGATGCCGTCCGGCTGCATGGCGAGGATTTCTTCAACGCCGGTCTTGGCCGGCACCACGGTGACCTTGGCGCCGAGGCCGGCGAGCAGGCGCAATATGTTGCGCTTGACGCCGTAGTCGATGGCAACGACATGCATTGTCGGCTCGGTCTGCTCGCCAAAGCCTTCGTTCCACACCCAGGGCGTCTCGCGCCAGACCGAGGACTGGCCCGAGGTGACTTCCTTGGCAAGGTCAAGCCCGATCAGCCCCGACCATGCGGCGGCGCGGCGCTTCAGATCGTCGAGGTCGAACACGCCATCGGGCGCATGCGCGATGACGGCGTTGGGCATGCCCTTTTCACGGATCAGCGCGGTGAGCGCGCGGGTGTCGATGCCCGACAGGGCGACGATGCCGCGCTTCTTCAGCCACTGGTCGAGACCGGTGCCGGCGCGATAGTTGGACGGGTTGGTGACATCGGCCTTGAACACGGCGCCGACGGCACCGGCGCGGGCGGCGGGATTGAGGTCCTCGATGTCCTCGTCATTGGTGCCGATGTTGCCGATATGCGGGAAGGTGAAGGTGACGATCTGGCCGGCATAGGAGGGGTCTGTGAGGATTTCCTGGTAGCCGGTCAGCGCCGTGTTGAAGCAGACTTCGGCGACGGCGGAGCCGGTGGCGCCGAGACCGCGACCTTCGATGACGGTGCCGTCGGCCAGAACCAGAAGGGCAGTCGGCTTTTCAGTGGTCCAGGCGGGCGTCGAGGCGGCGGTCATCTCGGCCATGGCGGCACTCCTATCGGGCTGCGCGCTTCCATAGGCCCGGCGGGCCATCTGCGCGGCAAACGGCGCGAAGCGGCGATTTCGCGGCCTCCACGCAGTCAAATTTCCGTTCATGCAAGGCCCAGTACATAGGGGAAGGGGGCAGAGCGGTCAATGATCATGCGAAATGCCGCCATGTTTTATTTCGCCTAGCAAAATCAGCGGCTTGCCCCGGCATATCTGGGTTTGCCTTGGCTCGCCCCCGGCGCTATTGTCCGCGCCGATCGAAGGAGAATGCACCATGCGCGGCAAAATCGCCGAATCCCTGAAGAGCGCGATGAAGGCGCAGGACAAGCATCGGCTGCCGACATTGCGGCTGATCCAGGCGGCCATTCACGACCGCGACATCGCCAATCGCGGTTCGGGCAAGGAGCCGGCCAGCGATGAGGAGATCCTGCAGATCCTGGCCAAGATGGTGAAGCAGCGCGAGGAATCGGCCAAAGCCTTCGACGACGGCAAACGGCCGGAACTCGCCGCGCAGGAGCGCGGCGAGATGGAGATCATCCGCACCTTCCTGCCGACGCAGTTGGACGATGCGGCGGTGACGGCTGCGGCGCGCGAGGCGATCGCCGCGACCGGTGCGGCCAGCCAGAAGGACATGGGCAAGGTGATTGCCGCACTGAAGCAGAAATATGCCGGCCAGATGGATTTCGGCAAGGCGAGCGGCATCGTCAAGGGTCTGCTGCAGTAGGGTGCTGCTCATCTCGTCGCTTGGGTGGCCGACCGGGCGGCTCTTCCGGGAACCCAGATCCGTCCGGAATCGAAGTCCAGGAATTGGAACTCGGATACCGCCGAGATGTTTATCCGTCATGCAACTGGAGAGATGTCATGACTGAGAACGAAACCCGCTACGAAACCGGCGCGACGAAATATCCGGCAAAGACCGATGCCGACGCTTCCGATGAATTCTCCCAGGATGCGGCCGCCAACAAGAAGCCCGCCGGCGGCATCGGGCTCACCCGCCGGATGGGCGAAGTGGAAGACCGAACCCGCCAGTCGGACGGACAAAACCCGCCAAGGCAAGGCACGCCGAGCGCCGCAACCGAAAAGACGTCCGGGGCCGGCCCCGCTATCGCGGAGCGTTCAAAGGACGCCAAGGCTCCGAAGAGCGGCCGCCAGCCTGGAGCGTATGTCAAGAAGTGATCGCTGGACGGGACCCGAGGTCCTAGCATTGCACGGCCGGTCATTAACGACCGATTTACACTTGCGCCTTTCGCGACTGGTTGGTCGTATCTGTCCGGGCCTCCTCGGCTACAATGCACGGCGCAATGCCGGCGCTTCCTGCTGGATATGATCCCACAGCCGGTTGGCGATCGGCCCATGCGGCCGGTCGCGGCGCCGGGCCACCACCAGTTCGTCGGTGCGGCCCGGCAGATGGCGGCCGGCAATGGATTGCAGGCGCCCGTCATGCAGTTCTTCCTCGATCAGGAAGCGGGGCAGGTGGCCCCAGCCAAGGCCCTGCAGGATTATCTCCTTCTTCATGCCCTGGTCGGCGACGAGGCATTGCGGCGCGCCTTCGATCAGCGAATAGTTTTGTTGTGGCGAATGGCGGGCGCTGTCGCGCATGACGCATTGGGTGAGTGCCTGCATCTGGTCCAGGGTGATCGGCTGCTCGATACGCTCGGGCAGAAAGCCCGGCGCCACCACGGGAATGAAGGACACCTTGCACAGATCGACCCATTCCACCCGCGCATCGCCCTTGTCGACCCAGTGCAGGATCAGATCGGCTTCGTCATCGAATAGACGCTCCCATGGGCCGCCGACCGCTTCGAAATGCAGATGCAGGCGGGTGCCGGGGCACTGTGCGAAGAACCGCCCGAGCATGCCCAGCACATGCGGGCGCGGGCACAGGTCGCCTATCACCACGTGGATCTCGCTTTCCTCACCCATCGCCAACTGGGCGGCATGGACGCGCAAACCATCCAGCTCGCGCAGCAGCGATAGCGCTCGGCGGTGGAACGACAGCCCTGCCTCGGTCGCACGCACGCGATAGCCGCTGCGGTCCAGGAGGCAAAGGTCGAGCTGTCGCTCCAGCTTGGCGACGGCAGCGAACACCGCCGGATGCGAGCGATGCAGCACGGCCGCCGCAGGCTGAAAGCCGCCGGTGCGAATCACCGCATCGAAGCATTGAAGGTCGTGGAGAGTAAATTCGGTCATGTCGGTTTTTATTACAAAGATTGTCCCATCTTTGTAATATCAACAAAATTATCCCTCGGCTACGTTTGGCCTCATTCAAACGTTCCAGAAGGAATTTTCATCATGAACAAGCTGAATTTCGTCACGACGGGCGACGGCACGCGCATCGCCTACCGCTTCGACGGCGAGGCAAGCAAGCCGGTGCTGGTGCTATCGAATTCCATCGGCACCACGCTGCACATGTGGGACAGGCAGGTTGGCGAGTTGTCGAAGCATTTCCGTATTCTGCGCTACGATTTTCGCGGCCATGGCGGATCGAGCGTTCCTGTCGGCGCCTACTCGCTCGACCGGCTTGGCCGCGACGTCATCGAACTGCTCGACGCGCTCGACCTGCAACGCGTACATTTCCTTGGCCTGTCGCTTGGCGGGTTCGTCGCGCAGTGGCTCGGCATCCACGCGCCCGAGCGGATCGACCGGCTGATCCTGAGCAACACCTCGTCTCATCTCTCGCCGGCAAGCTATTTCGACGAGCGGATTGCCGCGGTGCGGCAGGCACCGGACATGTCGGAAACCGCCGAGACGTTCCTGAGCAACTGGTTCCCCGCGTCGATGGTTGCCGCCAACGAGCCCGTGGTCGAAGAGTTTCGCACCATGCTGCTGGCTATCGACCGGCAAGGCCTGGCGGGCCTGTTCGCGGCGGTTCGCGACGCCGATCTTCGCCGTACCGTAGCACTGATACCGCGACCGACGCTGGTGATCGCCGGTCGGCATGACACGGTGACAGCAGCCAGCCACGGCGAGATGATTGCCGCGGCGGTGCCCGGCGCGGAGCTGGTCGTGCTGCCCGCGGTCCATCTGTCGAACATTGAGTATCCGGCAGAGTTCATCCAGGCTGTGGTCGATTTCCTGCGCTGAGCTGGAGCGCGACGGAAAGGCGTCCGGCGCCAGTCCGGTGGTCGCCGAACGTTCGAAGGAGGCCATGGTTCAGAAGAGGGGCGGCAGCCGGAGCCCTGCGTCAACGTGAGCGGCGGTCCGAACCGAGCCATCCGGCGAAAAGCTTGTTCGACGCCTTTCGGAACGATCCCGTCACCTCGCCATTATCAGCACGAGGGCAGGCTCAACACGCCGTGACCCGACCTTTGAGGCGGCCGGTGACTTTCGAGCGCCAACACGAACACGCCGGAGGAAACGATGACTGGACGCAAAACCCACGATCAACAAATTCGCATCATTGAAGAGCGGGAAAACACAAAGAACGCGGGCGAGGATTTCGATGCAGAGGCGGATCTGAAACGATCAGCGGCGGAACGCGAAGCGCTGCGCAAGGGATCGGACATGAGGACCGACACACCGGACCTCGTCGATCCGGACGACCGCAACATCCTTCGCGGCAAAAATCAGGAAAGCGTCCATCACAAAAACCGTCCTGACGACTAGATGAGCACCGATCCTGGAAACATTTGGATAGATTGGAGGCAGCCATGGCACACGGCGGCAAGAAACACATTGGAGCGGGTTCACAGGGAAAAGGTTCCGGGACAGGCGCCATGACCGTAACGCCAAAGGACAAGCTCGAAGAAAACAAGGTACTGTCCAATCGCGACAAGGCACAGCATTCCAAAGAACGCGGTTTGGACTCCAGGCAGGTCGCGACAGAGCAGCATCAGGATCATGCCGCCAACCGTTTACGGGACTGACGCCCTGCTGGACGCCAGCCTCGGCGCGCCGCTCGGAGGCCGTCAGAGTCGTTGCCGTCGCTATTTGACGCCGAGGCTCTCGGGCCAGAGCGCCTGGATTTCCTTCGGCAGCGCATCGCGCACCTTGGCCGACTGGCCCAGATCAATATGCCGTGCAAGAACTCGGAACACCGAGCGTGCCGCCTCCTCGGGATCGACGGGGCGGATCGATTTCAATTCCTCGCCGATGTGCTGCGAGAAGTTTTCAAGGGAGCGCGTTTTGTCCGGCTCGGCTGCGGGCCGGTAGTGGTCGTAATAGGCGCCGCGCACCAGGATCGGCAGTTCCGCCCCAAGTTTGGCCGCAAGCCCGATCTGCAGCCTGTCCCTTACGGTCCGTAAGACCACGCCCCCGCCGATCCGGACCATGATCGTCCATGATCTCGTCGAGCCAAATGTTGGTCGTCTGCAGCGTCCTGTCAAAAACATCCAAACCGGTAGCGCTCATCATCGCCTCCTCATCAAATTCATGTCTGGTTTCGAAACGATGCTTGGGGACAATCGTTTCGCTATCTGTCTACAAAATTGCCTCGGTCTGTGATCCGGCTCTGCTCCGGGATCACGGAACCGCTCTTGGTTGCGCTGGAACCCCTTCCGAAGCAGTTCGTTCCTTGGGTGGGCGGCTTTGAGGAGTTGATTGGGTGGGGGGAGCGCGTCCCGCAACAGGTTTTTGCGATGCCTGCAAGGAAGACAAAAACCGATGAAGGCGAGAACCGGCAGCAACTCCTGCAGATGATGACCACGGAGCATTTGGTGCTGGGGACCGCCAGGGCGGCGACGATTCAGGAGGCGAATCAGCGCGCAAATTTGTTCCTGACGTCGGTATCCAGCGCCACGATCGCCCTTGCCTTCGTCGCCCAGGTGACAAGGATGGGGCTTCCTTTCATGCTGTTCAGCCTGATCCTGTTGCCATGCCTCTACTTCATCGGGCTGGTGACATTCGTCAGGGCTGTGCAGGTGGCCATCGAAGACATGGTCCACGCCCGCGGCATGGCACGCATCAGGCACTACTACACCGAGCTTACTCCCTCGATGGCGCGCTATCTGGTTCACTCCACTCATGACAACCAAACGGCTCTGCTGGCCGATGTCGGCCTCAAGCCAAGGCCCTGGCAAGCGTTCGCCGGAACCGCAGGAATGGTGAATGTCGTCAACGGTGCCATCGCCGGTGTCTTTGCCGGCGTGATGCTCAAGGTTGTCATTGGCTCGACAGTCAGTCTTGCCGTGACTGTTGGCATTCTAGCCTTTGCGGTGAGCAATTGGTGCCTCTGGCAACATCACACGCGCAGTTGGGCAAGCGCGGAGCACAAGCTGAAGGTGCTGTTTCCGAACCTGCCGGACAGCGACGGCGAGGCGCGGATCGGATAACCCGTTCGAGAGGGACTGCAGAAGCACCAACTCGCTAGGCGGAAACCTCAAGCACGATCTTGCCACGCACATGCTCATTTTCCAGCCGTTCTTCCGCTTTGGCGACCTCTCCAAGAGGGTAGGTGGCTAGCACGAAGGGGGTGACCTTGCCGGCGTCGATGAGGCGGCCGATCTCGGCAAGGTGCGCCGCATTCGGCTCGGCCAGATAGGAGACGCCACGCGCCCGACGCAAGTTTGCCTTTTCCTGCGACGGTTGGGAAAGAGTGGAAACGAGCGTCCCGCCTGGCTTGAGCACATCCCAGGAACGGTCCTGCGTGTCGCCCGCGATAAGGTCGAACACCAGGTCGACCGCATTGACGACCTCTTCGAAACGCTGATTCTTGTAGTCGACCGTCTGATCGGCGCCAAGCTCACGCACGAAAACGACGTCCTCGGCGGAAACGGTTGTCGCGACGAACGCGCCCGCGGCCTTGGCCAGTTGGATCGCCAGATGACCGACGCCGCCGGCGCCGCCATGGATGAGAACCCGTTGCCCGGATTTGAGGCCGCCATGGTCGAAAAGGCCCTGCCATGCAGTGATGCCGGCAAGCGGCACCGCCGCGGCTTCGACATGGCTTAGACGATCCGGTTTCGCAGCCGCCTCCGTCGCCTTGACCACGACATATTCGGCATTGCCGCCCCGGTCATGACCAAGCATCGCAAATAACGGGTCGCCCTTCTTCAACGTATGCGCCCGCGTACCGCATATTTCCACCGTGCCGGACACGTCGCGCCCGAGCGTGATCGGCAGGGTTTCGCTCACCGACCCTTCGCGGGTCTTGTAGTCGATCGGATTGACGCTTGCGGCGCGGACCCTGAGCACAACCTCGTCGTCAAGCGGCTGAGGCGAGGGGACTTGATCGATCGAAAGGACCTCAGGTCCGCCAAAAGCGTGGATGCGGACTGCTTTCATGTCGGCATACCTCCTATTGTTTGGCTGTCGGCGACGGTGTCTGCATGTCGTCAGCGGCTGTGCAGCCCAGGTTGCGGAGGCAGCCACACCGGCTTCCCAGCCGGGCAACGCCGCCGCAAGGACGGCATCCTGCTAGGCCGTAGACTGCGTCGGCGGGTTCTGATTCATATGGCGGCAAGGCTGCAACCAGACTTGCTGGCCTTCTAACTGGGTAGCAGGCCGTTGGTTCCAACCACCACAATCGGCTGAACGTGGTGCCGGAAATTCTTTCCTCGGCCAGAGCATTCAGCCAGTCTTGATCCATCCGGCCTTATGCACACAGCTGTTTCGAGTTGCGACATCGAGGAGGAGAGGCGGGGCACCGGAGCTACCGGCGCGCTGGCCTGGAGATCGGATTGAAATCATTGATGGTGGGTCGCAGGGCTGCCGATCAATGCGGTTCGCACGCCGAACATAAAGCGGCGCGGCGGTGCGATGCGGACTTCAAGACGCTTCGCAGATCGGCAGCGGCTGCGGCGGTGGTGCCGGGTGATCCTTCCTGTATTGGGCGATGATCGGCTCGAGGGTCTTTCGCGGCCAGAATTTCGGTGTGCCGATTTCCTTCAGGCAGGACGTGTTCCAGTAGGCGCCCGGCTGTGAATGGTTGGCGACCGCGGCGATGTCGCGCGATTCCGGGTAGATATAGAGCGTCGTCGGATTGTCCTTGACCATCGGGATGATCTGCCGCGCATCCGCCGGCGACCAGCTGGTGCAGCCATTGCTGCGGCCGCCGGCATAGTCCACCAGCTTGCCGAACGGCACGAAGCCGTCATGGTCGGCGTGCGAGCTGTTCGGGTTTTTGCGCAGGCAAAGGCCGTGCAGCACCTGGGCGGCATGGCCGCCGATCACCCGCTGCCTGGCGTTCGCGGCCTCGCCTTCGCCGTCGAACTGGATGAAGGTGCGCTGGAAAACCGCGTCCTGCTTCGCACCGGTGCGGTAGTAGCCCTTGAACGAGGTTTTCGCTTCTCTGGTCATATACGCGCCGCCGGCCGTTAACGACGAATCCATCGCATTGCCGAAATTCTTCGCGCACCGCCTGCCATTTGAAAAATCGACAACGCCTTTCAAATTACGGCCGCTGCCATGACCGGACGAAATCGCGCGAAACGACTGGCTGGCTTCGCAGATGACGTAATAGCGGCGTCCCAGAACGCCGTCGCCTAGATCGCTGGGGCGTGTCGCATCCATGGCGAAGTAGCAGGGGTTCTTGACGGCACCTTGCGCAACCTTCTTCCGGTAAAGCGCGCGGGCTCGTTCGAGGACAATTTGTGAGATCTGGCCGTCGCTGTCGCCAACATGAGCCTGCAGCCAGGCTGGAACGGCAGATGGTGCGGCAAAGGATCGGGCCGATACCGCCACGGCGATGACGACGAGAAGGCTGGCGACGACACCCAGAGGAACAGATCTCAACCGCACCGGATCAATTCTCCTGTCGAAGCGTTTTGCGATTCCCTGCGGTATTGCCGCGAGAATCGATCATAGATCGCCTCGCATTATCAAGCGGAAACACATCTTGTTTAGCGCACCCGCACGAAGAGCCATGAAGGAGGTCGACGCGCGCAAACGCTCCTACGCCGGGATGCTGGCTCCAGGCTTGCGCGCGGGCTTCCCCGCATCTTTGAATGTCCGCGATTTTCGATCAGCACGGATTGAGCTATCATCTGATTCTGGCGCAGCCCACGCCTCCTCCCTCCGCCGGGAAAGCATCGTTCATGCAGGGCACTCTCATCACCGAACCGACTGTTCGAGCACTTGGCATAAGGAGGGGTTGCGAAAACGGCTCGCACCAGGAGGTTTTGCAATGAAGCTGTCCGCGCCCGTTTACCATCTGAAGCGTCAAGCCAGGCTGTTGTCCCGCGAGGGCAAGATTCCGCTCCACGAAGCGCTTGATCGTGTTGCAGCACAGGAAGGCTTCGCCAGTTGGAGTCTGCTTGCAGCCAAGGCAGCCGAGGCGGCGCCCTGCCGGCATACTGTTTGCGCAACTTGCGCCCGGCGATCTCGTTCTGGTGGGTGCACGACCCGGCCACGGCAAGACGCTGATGAGCCTCGAACTCGCAATCGAAGCCATGAAATCAGGCCATCGCGGTGTGTTCTTCACGCTGGAGTATACGCAGCGGGATGTGCTGGACCGGTTTCGCGCCATCGGGACGGACCCTGCACGGTTCAACGACCGGTTCGTGTTCGACAATTCCGACGCCATCAGCGCCGACTATATCGTCAAGGCACTGGGCTCGGCGGCACGCGGTACGCTGGTGGTGATCGACTATCTGCAACTGCTCGACCAGAAGCGGGAAAACCCGGACCTGATGGCGCAGGTTCGCACGCTGAAGGTCTTGGCGCGCGAGAGGGGATTGATCCTCGTCTTCATCTCGCAGATCGATCGGTCATACGATCCATTGAAGAAGCGATGTCCCGATATCGGCGATGTGCGGTTGCCGAACCCTCTGGACCTGTCGCTGTTCGACAAGACCTGCTTCCTGAACAAGGGCGAAATCCGGTTCCACGCGGCAGGCTGACGATCCGGTCAGCCAGCCTTCATTGGGCCGCTGCCGGTAGATTCAGAGGCTGCGCAAGCAATGCCGAACTGTGCTGCGCGCGCAATGCTTCGGCGGCCTGGCGAACCACTTCGGATATAAGCAGCAGCTGTTTGGCGATCGGGCTTGTCTTGCGCCAGATCATGCCGATCGTCCGCGACGGTTGGGGGTTGGCGAAATGGGCGATAGAGACCGCCGCCGAGCGCGTCTCCACCGGCACGGCCATTTCGGGGATCAAGGTGACGCCGACGCCGGCGCCGACCATCTGCACCAGGGTCGACAGCGAGCTGCCGTCCAGCAACTCCCTTGGGCGCACCGAATGCATGTTGCAGAACGACAGCGCCTGGTCGCGAAAACAATGGCCTTCCTCGAGCAGGAGCAGCCGCATCTCGCGCAGCATTTCGCGGTTGGGCACCGGCTTTCCCTCATCCTCGCCGGGTCGGACCAGCACGAAGTTCTCGGCAAACAGCACGATTTCCGTCAGCGACGCTTCCGATACCGGCAAGGCGACGATGGCGGCATCGAGCCGGCCGTCGGCCAGTTCCTGGATCAGCTTCTGCGTCTGCGTTTCGCGCACGTGGATATCGAGCCCGTCATGCATGCGGGCCAGGTTGCCGATGATGGCAGGCAGAAGGTAGGGTGCGATCGTCGGGATCACCCCGATGCGCAACCGTCCCACCAGCCGGTCGCGCGAGGCGCGGGCCAGATCCGTCAGCTCGTCCACCGAGCGCAGGATGTCGCGGACGCGCAAGGCGAATTCCTCGCCGAAATTGGTCAGCCGGACCTGGCGTGGGCCTCTTTGGAAAAGCGCCGTGCCAAGCGTTTCCTCCAACTCCCGGATCTGCACCGAGATGGCGGGCTGCGAGATCGCGCAGGCATCGGCGGCGCGGCCGAAATGATTGTGCCGCGCCAGCGCCTCGAAATAACGCAACTGCTTCAGCGTCAGGTTTGTCATAATGTCATCTTATCGCTGTAATCAGGAAATCCAACTTAAATTAATCAGGCGGCTTTGCTATACGAGTCGCAACGAAGATGAGGAGCAGCCGGGACCGCCTGGTGAGGCGCATGCCGGCAGCAACAGGACATCCAACATATTCGGTCGCGTATCGGGCATATGGTCATCGCGCCAGCCATGAAACGGACCGCCTCCAGGGACATTTCTATGTCCCTGTTCACGCAGCAGTTGAACAGCTCAACACAGCCACGATCGGAGAAGAACATGGACGCACAGACCGATGATCCCAGCGCCGGCAAATGCCCCGTTGCACACGGATCCTCCAGCAGGAGCAACCGTGACTGGTGGCCCAACCAACTCGATCTTGGCGTTCTCCACCAGCAATCGAACCTTTCGGATCCGATGGGCGAAGAGTTCGACTATGCCGAGGAATTCAAGTCGCTCGATCTCGATGCGGTGATCAAGGACCTGCACCAGGTGATGACGGATTCGCAGGATTGGTGGCCGGCCGACTTCGGCCATTACGGGCCACTGTTCATCCGCATGGCCTGGCACAGTGCCGGCACTTACCGCATCGGCGATGGCCGTGGCGGCGCCGGGGCAGGCCAGCAGCGTTTTGCTCCGCTCAACAGCTGGCCGGACAATGCCAATCTCGACAAGGCGCGCCGGCTGCTGTGGCCGGTCAAGCAGAAATATGGGCGCAAGATCTCCTGGGCCGACCTGCTGATCCTCACCGGCAACGTCGCGCTGGAATCGATGGGTTTCAAGACCTTCGGCTTCGCCGGCGGCCGCGCTGACGTCTGGGAGCCCGAGCAGGACGTCGACTGGGGTTCGGAAACCAAGTGGCTCGACGACAAGCGCTATTCCGGCGACCGTGAACTTCGCGGCCATCTCGGCGCCGTGCAGATGGGGTTGATCTACGTCAATCCGGAAGGGCCGAACGGCACGCCGGATCCGCTGGCCTCGGCCCGCGACATTCGCGAGACCTTCGCCCGCATGGCCATGAATGACGAGGAGACCGTGGCGCTGATCGCCGGTGGTCACACCTTCGGCAAGACGCACGGTGCCGGCGATGCGTCGTTGGTTGGCGCGGAGCCAGAGGGCTCGAGCATCGAGGCGCAAGGCCTCGGCTGGTCGAGCAAGCATGCTTCCGGCATTGCCGGCGACGCCATCACCTCGGGCCTCGAAGTGACCTGGACCACGACGCCGACCAAGTGGAGCAACAATTTCTTCGACAATCTGTTCGGCTTCGACTGGGAACTGACCAAGAGCCCGGCCGGCGCCCATCAGTGGACGCCAAGGGGTGGCGCCGGGGCCGGCACCGTTCCGGATGCGCACGATCCGTCAAAGCGCCGCGCGCCGGCGATGCTGACCACCGATCTCGCGCTGCGGGTAGATCCTGCCTACGAAAAGGTGTCGCGGCGCTTCCACGAGCATCCGGAGCAATTCGCCGACGCCTTCGCCCGCGCCTGGTACAAGCTGACCCATCGCGACATGGGTCCGGTCGCCCGCTATCTCGGCCCGCTCGTGCCGAAGGAAGAGCTGATCTGGCAGGACCCGATCCCGGCGGTCGACCATGAACTGGTCGGCGAGCAGGACATCGCCTCGCTGAAGGCGAAGATCCTGGCATCGGGCCTGTCGGTTTCCGAGCTGGTTTCGACCGCCTGGGCTTCGGCCTCGACGTTCCGCAATTCCGACAAGCGCGGTGGCGCCAACGGTGCACGTATCCGACTGGCGCCGCAGAAGGATTGGGAAGTCAACCAGCCGGCGGAACTGTCGAAGGTGCTGGCGAAGCTGGAAGCCATCCAGAAGGAGTTCAACGCGGCACAGACCGGCGCGAAAAAGATCTCGCTGGCCGACCTCATCGTTCTCGGCGGCGTTGCCGCGGTCGAGAAAGCCGCGACGGACGGAGGCCATGAGGTGAAGGTGCCGTTCACGCCAGGCCGCATGGACGCCTCGCAGGAGCAAACGGACGTGCATTCCTTTGCCGCGCTCGAGCCAAAGGTCGACGGCTTCCGCAATTACGTCAGGGGCAAGCAGCCGATGTCGGTCGAGGCCATGCTGGTCGACCGGGCGCAGTTGCTGGCGTTGACCGCGCCGGAATTGACAGTGCTGGTCGGCGGTCTGCGCGTGCTCGGCGCCAATACCGGCGGATCGAAGCACGGCGTGTTCACCGACAGGCCGGGCACTTTGACCAACGACTTCTTCGTCAATCTGCTCAGCATGAACACGGTCTGGGATCCGGCCGCCGGCTCTGTTCCGGGTTCGGAAGAGGTGTACGAGGCGCGCGACCGCAAGACCAAGGCGGTCAGGTGGACCGGCACCCGTGCCGATCTGATCTTCGGCTCGCACGCCCAGTTGCGTGCGCTTGCCGAGGTCTATGGCTCCGCGGATGCAAGCCAGAAATTCGCCAGGGATTTCGTGGCGGCATGGACCAAGGTGATGAACGCCGACCGCTTCGACATCGCCTGACTTCGCATAAGGGTACTCCCGCGCGCCTGCGCTGGAGCTCCAGTCCTCCCAAGGACATAAGATCGGGGCCGCGTTTCCAGCGATGGAAACGCGGCCTTGTCGTAAGAGGCTGCTCCTTGGTGGACCGTGCCTTGCCGGGCAATGCTGCTATTTATCGGCGTAGCGTCTCCGCCGGTGCACCATGATCGAAATCGTCAAACCCGCGCTTGAACATCTGCCATCCTACAAGGTGGCGCTCGAGCGCGGCTGGTCACCGGACAATGTGCGGCTGATGGAAGCGACGCGCGGGCAGCTCGCGGCCATCGAAAAGGATCCCGTGGCCTTTCTTGCCGACCTCGACAATCCCCAGGCCAAGGGCGGCCCGATCAGCTTGCCCGACGGCAAAAAAGTGCCGCGCCTGCCGGGCTTCCGCCGCTGGATCTGGGATGGCGAGGCGTCGGGCTCGATCGGCTTTCGCTGGCAGAAGGGCACGGCGGAACTGCCGCCGCATGTGCTCGGCCATATCGGCTATTCGGTGGTGCCGTGGAAGCGGCGGCGCGGCTACGCCACCGAGGCGCTGCGGCTGATGCTGGACGAGGCGAGGGCGGTCGGCCTGGCTCACGTCGAGATCACCGCCAAGCCGGGCAATCCGGCCTCGCACAAGGTGATCCTGGCCAATGGCGGCAAGCTCGTCGAACGCTTCTTCGAGGACGCCGCCTATGGCGGGGCGGAAAGCTTGCGGTTCCGGATCGAGCTGTAGGATGTGTCTCAACCATGCTCATCGGCGCACAGCGCATGATCCGACAGCGCGCGGATGACGTAGCAGTCGCCGACCGTCTGGCCATTGCAGCACGTGGCGATGCGTTCGAGCTCGGCCTCGAGTCGCTTCAACTGGGCAATCTTTTCCCGCACCGAGATCAGTTGCTCCTCGGCGATCTTGTCGGCGTGGCCGCAGGGCTGCTCGGGGTGGCCGCTCAAGTCGATCAGGGAGCGGATGTCGTCAACGGCGAAGCCGAGGTCGCGGGCGTGGCGGATGAAGGCCAGCCGCTCCAGCTCCTGCCTGGAATAGCGGCGCTGGTTGCCTTCCGAACGCTCGGGTGCGGCGACAAGGCCCATCTGCTCATAATAGCGGATTGTCGGCACCTTGACCCCGGTGCGACGCGAGAGATCACCGATCGAAAACATGAAATTTTCCCCTTGAAGCTCTAGTGACTAGAGCAATTATAGTGCCTGACATCAGCATTCAAGACCCATGCGGCGACGCCGCGCGGGCAAGACAGGCAGGTAATGTGATGACGACGCCGCTCAAGCAGGAAACGATCGGGCAGACACGGTTCAAGATCGGCGGCATTGACTGCGCCTCCTGCGCGGCCAAGATCGATACGGCGGTGCGTCGTCTCGACGGCGTCGCCGATGTCTCGGTTTCGGTGACCGGCGCCAGCATGACGGTCAGCCACAGCGGTTGGCTCAACGACGACAAGGTGCTGCGGCAGGTGGCGCGGCTGGGCTACGGCATCGTCAAGGCGGAAGGCGGGGCCGATGGGCGTGCTTCAGTGGCCAAGGATCATGATCATGCTGATCATGATCACAGCGATGCGGCGCCGGGGCAGGCGTGGTGGCGCTCCCGCCGTGCTGTGCTGACGCTGGCCTGCGCGGCAGCGCTTCTCGCCGCCTACGGCATCGGCCATCTTCTTCCTGCGGCCGAGCGCTGGGTCTTCCTTGCCGCCCTGCTGGTCGGCCTGGTGCCGATCGCACGGCGAGCGCTGATGGCGGCATTGGCCGGCACGCCGTTCTCGATCGAGATGCTGATGACCATCGCGGCGATAGGCGCCGTGATGATCGGGGCTACGGAAGAAGCCGCCGCCGTGGTGGTGCTGTTCCTGATCGGTGAACTTCTGGAAGGTGTCGCAGCCGGCCGGGCGCGGGCGAGCATCCAGAGACTTGCCGATCTGGTGCCGAAGACGGCCTTGGTCGAACGCGCGAGCGGCACATCGGAAGTTCCTGCCGAACGGCTCGGCGTCGGCGACATCATCCTGGTGCGGCCGGGCGACCGCATTCCGGCCGATGGCGAGATCATCGAGGGGTCGAGCGAAATCGACGAGGCGCCGGTGACCGGCGAGAGCACGCCCAAGCGCAAGGGCACTGGAGAGCCCGTCTTCGCCGGTACCGTCAGCACCGACGGCGTGCTCAGGGTTCGCGTGACGGCTGCCGCGTCTGACAACACCATCGCCCGGGTCGTGCGGCTTGTGGAGGAGGCCCAGGAAGCCAAGGCTCCGACTGAACGCTTCATAGACCGCTTCTCAAGATACTACACCCCGGCGGTGCTGGCGGTCGGCGCGCTGGTTGCCCTGTTGCCGCCGCTGCTCATTGGCGGCGACTGGAACGAATGGATCTACAAGGGCTTGGCGATCCTGCTGATCGGTTGCCCCTGCGCGCTCGTCATCTCGACGCCGGCAGCAATCGCCGCTGGCCTTGCGACCGGCGCGCGGGGTGGCCTGTTGATGAAAGGTGGTGCGGTGCTGGAAGGGTTTCGCCGGATCACGGCGGTGGCCTTCGACAAGACCGGCACGCTGACCGCGGGCAGGCCCGTGGTGACCGACATCATGGCCTATGGCCGCGATGAACGCACCGTGCTGGCGCTGGCGGCAGCGCTCGAGCAGGGTTCCAGCCATCCGCTGGCCATGGCGATCCTCGACAGGGCCAAGGCTGATGGTGCGCCGGTGCCGCCGGCTCTGGCGGCGAAGGCGATCTCGGGCAAAGGTGTCGAGGGCAGCGTCGGTGGCGTCGCCGTCTTCCTCGGCTCCGGTCCGGCGGCGGACGAACGCGCCGACATGACGCAAGTGCAGCGCCTTGCCGTCGACAGCCTCAACGGGCAGGGCAAGACCGTCTCGGTGCTGGTCGCCGACGGCGTGGTGGCAGGGCTGATCGCCCTGCGTGACGAGCCGCGACCGGATGCGGCGGTCGGCATTGCGGCGCTGAAGGCCGAAGGCATCCGCACGATCATGCTGACCGGCGACAATCGCCGCACGGCCGAAGCCATTGCCGCTTCGCTCGGCATCGAGGCGCGGGCGGAGCTGTTGCCTCAGGACAAGCAGCGCATCATCGGCGAATTGCAGCGCGAAGGGCTGAAGGTCGCCAAGGTCGGCGACGGCATCAACGACGCACCGGCGCTCGCCGCCGCCGACATCGGAATCGCCATGGGCGGCGGCACCGATGTGGCGCTGGAGACCTCGGATGCGGCAATCCTGCGTGGCCGCATCACGGACGTCATGCGGATGGTGAGGCTGTCGCGGGCGGTGATGGCCAATATCAGCCAAAACATCAGTGTGGCGCTCGGGCTGAAAGCGGTGTTCCTGGTCACCACCATTGCCGGCATCACCGGCCTGTGGCCGGCGATTCTGGCCGACACCGGCGCCACCGTGCTGGTCACCGCCAACGCCATGCGCCTGCTGCGCTGGCGCGGGTGAAGTGGTCTATTCCGCCGGAGCCGTCAGCGGCGGCGTGGCGTTGCTGCGCCCTTCCCAGACATAAGATGCCAGCGCCACCGCGACGGCGACCAGCATGGCGATGGCGCCCAGCAGCGGCAGGCTGCGGTAGCCATAGCCGCTGTTCAGCATCGCGGCGCCCAACGACGCGGCCAGCGCGATGCCGACATTGAAGCCGGACGGAATGAGCGACGAGGCGAGGTTCGAGGCGTCCGCCGTCCAGGCCAGGATGCGGGTCTGGATCGGTGTGCCGATGGCGAAGTTGAGGCCGCCCCAGACGACGATCGCCACAACCATCGGCAAGGGATAGGGGCTGACGGCGTAGATGACGGCCAGCGTCACCGCCTGCAGGGCCAGCATGGTGATCAATGACGGCATCAGCTTCCAGTCGGAGAGCTTGCCGCCGAGGAAGACGCCGAGCGTTGCGCCAACGCCATTGAGCAGCAGCACCCACGGCACCAGGTTCTCGTCGAGCCCGGTGACCTCCAGCAGTGTCGGGGTGATGTAGGTGAACAGGCCGAACTGGCCGATCATCAGCATCAGCATCAGGATCAGCGAGGTCCAGACCTGCTGGCGGGCCAGCACACGGACCTCGCGGGCGAAACCGGCGGGCCTGACCGACGATCCGGTGGTGCGCGGCAACAGGGCTGCCATGGCCAGCGTTGCCGCCACGCCGAGCGCGCACATCACCCAGAAGGTGGCGCGCCAGCCCCAGATGTTGCCGATCGCGGTGCCCGCCGGCACGCCGATGACGTTGGAGACGGTGAGGCCGGACAGGATGACGGCGACAGCCATGCCGCGCTGGTCCTCGCGCACGAGACCGACGGCGACGACCATGGCGACGCCGAAATAGGCGCCATGCGCGACCGCCACGGCAATGCGCAACAGAAGCATCGAGGTGAAGTCGGGCGCCAGCGCGCAAGCCGCCTGGCCGATGGTGAAGGCGATGGCGAGGCCGAGCAGCAGGCTCTTGCGTGACAGCGACTTGGTGGCGAGCGCCAGCAGCGGGCCGCCGATGGCGATGCCGCCTGCATAGCCGGAGACGAGGTAGCCGGCCGAGGGGACCGAAACGCCAAGACCTTGCGCCACCTGCGGCAGCACGCCGGCAATGACGAATTCGGTGGTGCCGAAGGCAAAAGCGGCAATGAACAGGGCTATGAGCGGAAGCGACATGGCAAGGCCTTAGCTGGAACGGCCTCAAACCACGGATGGGCTTTGCGGGCAATGAAGAAATTTTTGTCGCGAGTTTAGGTTTTCTTCAGTGAGCGAGGCGGTGAAGCGCCAATCTCCCTCCTTGTGGGGGAGATCGGCTGCTTCTCAGCTCGCCTTCAACCGCGACCCAGTGAGCAGACCGCGCTCTTCGAGCACCGGATAAGCCATCGAGGCCAGCAGCGAATTGATCTGCTTCAGGTCGCGGATGGTATCGAGATGAATCGAACTCGTCTCGACGCTTTTGGCGGTGCCGTCGCGCAGCCGCACGAAATGGCTGGCGCTGGTTTCCTTCTCGCGGTCACGCAGCTGGTCCTTTTCCAGCACCAACTGGCGGGCAGTCTCGGGATCGCGCGACACCAGCACATTGAAGGCAAGCCGCGCATTGGCCAGCACCGAGCCATGGAAGGCGCACAGCTCGGCCCAGCCCTCGTCGGTGAATTCCAACCCGCGCTCGAATTTCTTCTTCACATGCACCAGCATGTTGCGCACGATGATGTCGCCGACCTGCTCGAGCTTGACGCAGGCGCCGATCAGTTCCTGGCAGCGCAGCGCTTCGTCCTCGGTCAGCGGGTTCCTGGTCAACTTGGCGAGGTAGAGCTTGATCGCGGCGTGCTTGCGGTCGACGCGGTCGTCGAGTGCGGCTAGCGCCTTGATCTTGTCGGCATCGGCACTTTCATAGAGTTCGATGATGCGCTTGAGCATGATCTCGATCGTCTCGCAGACCCGCACCACCTCGCGGGTGGCATTGGCCAGCGCCTGGCTCGGCACGTCGAGCGCGCTTTCGTTGAGCGCGGACAGTTCGACGACGTCAAGCGAGGCGGCCGGCACCGGCTTGGTGCCAAGTGCGACGATCTTCTCCGAAGCGCGGTAGACGAACCCTGCCAGCGGCAGGCCGGCGAGCAGGATCAGCACGTTGAACAGGATGTGGGCATTGACGATCTGGTCCGCCGCCGTCGAACCGAGAAAGGCGAAGTGCGGCCTGAAGATCATGACCAGGATCAGCATGACCAGCGAGCCAAGCCCGCGCATCAGGAGGTTGCCGATCGGCACGACGCGCACTTCGGGGCTCGACGAGCGGGTCAGCATCGGCGCGATGATCGAGGAGCCGAGGTTGACGCCAAGGATGAGAACGACGCCGAGTTCGGGCGTGATCAGGCCGCGGCCTGCCAGCGTCGCCATCAACAGCACCGCCGCGATGCTCGATTGGAACAGCCAGGTGATCAGCGCCGCCAGCAGATAGGCGGTGATGGAATCGGTCGAGAAGTAGTTGATGATGACCGGCATGAGCTGGCTGTTGCGCAGCGGCTCAGACGCCTGGCCGATCATCTCCAGCGACAGGATCAAAAGGCCGATGCCGACCAGAATGCGGCCGGTCTGGCGCCAGTCGCGCCGCTCGGTGGCCATGAACATGACCGTGCCGGTGATCAGGCACAGCGGCACCAGCAAGGTGAGGTCGAAGGTCAGCAGCTTGACCACCAGCGCAGAGCCGATCTCGGCGCCGCGCACTGCCAATTGGCCCGCGGCGCCCGAGACGATGCCAGAGCCGGCGAAGGAGCCGACCAGCAGCGTGACGGCTGTGGAACTCTGCAGGGCGATGGCAAGGCCGGTGCCGGCCAGCACCGCCATGATCGGATTGCGCATGGTGGCGCGCAGGCGGTGGCGCAGCACGTCGCCATAGGCGCGTTCAACGCCGGTCTTCACCATGCGGGTGGCAAACAGCATCAGCGCCACGGCGCCGGCCAGATGCAGAAGGACGACGGACCCGCTCATTTCGCCCCCCGCATGCAAACAGGATGCGCGTCCTGTTTGGCGTGGCGATCAGAAGGGAAAACGAGGGTACGAATCATGTTCATGGCGGTGACTTATAATAACTCGAATATTTTAGCCGGATAATAAAATCTTGTCGATTTCAAGGGCCGTTGCAGCGCGACGGGCGGTGTCGGAAAATGGACGGACGCGCAAATGGTTGCATTGCGGGGCGGGCTCGAAGCAACGGATAGGCAGAGTTAGCAGCGCGACCGGCTCCTGCCTTTGCGATTATGTTCAGCTCTATTGGGTAAATAAAGGAAATCATTACACAATTGTAATGCAGGCGTTCAGCTTCGGTTCATCGGTGGCCCGCTATTCCTCTGGCATCGACAACCAAGGAGACTTCTTTTGAAACGCATTGTCCTTTCCGCACTCGCTTTCTCGATGCTGGCCGCTACGTCGCTCACCGGCCAAGCCGCACCGCTGAATGCACCGAACGCTCCGCAGTCGAATTACAGCCAGGTCGACTGGCAAAAGCCCACCAACAGGGATGTCAAGAAGCGCTTCATCCAGAAGCGCGTCATCCATAAGAAGGTCATCGTGAAGCGCAACAACTGGCGCAACGGCCATAAATATTCAGGCTGGAGACAGCACCAGCCGATCCGCGACTATGGCCGCTACGGCCTGCATCGTCCCGGTCGCGGCCAGGAATGGATCCGCGTCGGCAACGACTATGTGTTGGTCGGTGTGCTCTCCGGCGTCATTTTCGGCGCGCTTGCCGCGCATTAAGCGGTCCCCAGGCGGATATTGGAAAGAGGCGGCCCGCAACGGCCGCCTCTTTTGCCTGTGGAAACCGGGTATGGCCCGCATTAAGGGTCGTCGGATTTCGCGGGTATGATTATATAATCGGGAAACGAGTCCTCCCCGATGCGCTTTCCACCCGCCTTCCTCGACGAGATACGCGACCGCGTGCCGATTTCATCGGTTATCGGCCAGCGCGTTGCGTGGGACAGGAAGAAAACCAACGCGCCGCGCGGCGACTATTGGGCCTGTTGTCCGTTCCACGGCGAGAAGAGCCCCTCCTTCCACTGCGAGGACAAAAAGGGCCGCTACCATTGTTTCGGTTGCTCGGTCTCGGGCGATCATTTCAAGTTCCTCACCGAACTCGACGGGATGAGCTTTCCCGAAGCGGTCGAAAAGATCGCCGATATGGCCGGCGTGCCGATGCCGGTTCGCGATGCGCAGGAGGAGCGGCGCGAAAAGGAACGCGCCAGCCTGACCGACGTCATGGAAATGGCGACCAGCTTCTTCCAGGAACGGCTGCAAGGGCCTGAGGGGGCGAAAGCCCGCGCCTATCTGCGGGATCGCGGGCTGACACCGGCGACGCAGCAATCGTTCCGGCTCGGCTTCGCCCCCGACAGCCGCAATGCGCTCAAGGAGCATCTCGCCGCCAAGGGCGTTCCCAAGGCCGATATTGAGGCCTGCGGGTTGGTGCGACACGGCGACGACATCCCGGTTTCCTATGACTGGTTCCGCGACCGCATCATGTTCCCGATCCCGGATTCCAGAGGCAAGATCATTGCTTTCGGCGGCCGCGCGCTGCAGCCGGATGCGCTGGCCAAATACATGAACTCGCCCGACACCGAGCTCTTCCACAAGGGCAACGTGCTCTACAATTTCGCCCGCGCCCGCAAGGCGCAGGTCAAGGACGGCACTGTGATCGCCGTTGAAGGCTATATGGACGTCATCGCGCTGGCGCAGGCCGGCTTCGAGAATGTCGTGGCGCCGCTCGGCACCGCGCTCACCGAGAACCAGCTCGAGCTGCTCTGGCGCATGGCGCCGGAACCGATGTTGTGCTTCGACGGCGACAAGGCCGGGCTGAAGGCGGCGTGGCGTGCCGCCGACATGGCACTGCCGTCGGTGCAGGCCGGGCGCTCGGCGCGCTTCGCGCTGCTGCCGGAAGGCAAGGATCCCGACGATTTGGTCAAGGCCGCAGGACCGGACGCGTTCCGCATCGTGCTGGCCGAAGCACGGCCGCTGGTCGATCTGCTGTGGATGCGCGAGACGGCGGGCGGCGTCTTCGACACGCCGGAGCGGCGGGCCGAACTCGAGAAGACGCTGCGCGAGCTGACCAGCCGCATCCGCGACGAAAGCCTGCGCTACCATTATCAACAAGAGATGCGCGAGCGCGTACTGAGCTTCTTCGGCTCGCAGCGCAGTGCGCGCCAAGGGCGTCAAGATGGCGGCCGGCCAGGCGAGCGCGGCCAGGGCAAGGCGGCCGCACCCGGCGGACAATTCGCCAAGCCCGGCGGCGGCCGCATGGCGATCACCGAAAGCCTCGGCCAATCGGCGCTGGTCAAGCGCGGCGGCGAGGGGATGTCAGTGCGCGAGGCGACGATCATCGTCGCATTGATCAACCATCCGGCACTGATCGACGAGAATTTCGCTCATATCGAGTTTCTCGATCTCGCCAACTCCGATCTGAGGCGGCTGCATGCGGCGATCCTCGACGCGATGGCGCATGACATGGCCAATGACCGTCAGGCCGTTATCGCGACGGTCGAACGCGCCGGCTGCGCCGAGATCTGGGAGCGGGCCGTCGGCCTGATCCGGCGGATGCGGCAATGGCCGGCGCTGGAGACCGCTGCCCTTGAAGATGCCCGCGATGCTTTCAGCCAGGCGCTGCACTTGCAGCGCAGCGCGCGCACCTTACATAAGGAGCTGAAACAGGCGGAAGCGGCGCTCGCCACCGATCCCACAGACGAAAACTACCGGCACCTGATCGAAATTCAGGCGCAATTTCAGGATGTACAGGCGACGGAAGCGCTGATCGAAGGATTCGGCGTGTCCTCGGGCAGGGCTGGGCGAGCTTAGTTTGAAGCGAGTTGAGACGCGAAGGCGTTGTTGCGCGTCCAAATGGCGCGTAACGGGCTAAGTCGGGTAATTGATTCGCTTTTTTCATGCGAATCATGCGAGAGGCGCTTGACCTTCTGGCAGATTGGCGGAATCAGGACGATTCGAAACGTTAACCCGAACCCGCGTCGACGGGAAATAAGCGATGTGAGGGTACTGGTCACTGGACAGGCAGCCTGCCTGCCACAGATATCAGGGTTAATCTGGACTTAATGCATGTCGCCCAAAAGGGGAAACCGGTTTTGGGGCAACGACATACACCAAACGAAACGAGTTGATGCAGTTACTGGCCCGGTGAAGCGCGTTTCATAAGCGAGCGCATCCGATTTGACTGGTCCGACAGCTTACGCGGCTTTGAAGTTCGGCCGCTAGGAGAAGATAAAGACTATGGCGACAAAGGAAAAGGAAGAGGTCGAAACCGAACGCGAAGGCGCCACCGATGGCCCTCTGCTCGACCTTTCCGATGATGCTGTCAAGAAGATGATCAAGGCCGCCAAGAAGCGCGGCTATGTCACCATGGACGAGCTGAATTCGGTGCTGCCCTCGGAGGAAGTGACCTCGGAGCAGATCGAGGACACGATGGCGATGCTGTCCGACATGGGCATCAACGTGGTCGAGGACGACGAGCAGGGCGAGGAGCCCGAGGCGGCCGACACCGCGGCGGACGCCGAGGAAGACGCCAACGAGCTGGCCGAGCAGACCGGCACTGCGGTCGCCGCCACCACCACCAAGAAAGAACCGACCGATCGCACCGACGATCCGGTGCGCATGTATCTGCGCGAGATGGGCTCGGTCGAGCTTCTGTCGCGCGAGGGCGAAATCGCCATCGCCAAGCGCATCGAGGCCGGCCGCGAGACGATGATCGCCGGCCTGTGCGAAAGCCCGCTGACCTTCCAGGCCATCATCATCTGGCGCGACGAACTCAACGAATCCAAGATCCTGCTGCGCGAGATCATCGATCTCGAAGCCACCTATGCCGGCCCCGAGGCGAAGCAGGCGCCGGTGGTCGAGCGCATCGAGGAAGCCAAGGTCGAAGAAAAGCCGCGCCGTTCGCGCGACGAGGAAGAAGACATCACGAATGTCGCCGCCGATACGCGCGGGCTGGTCGATGACGACGAGGAAGACGAGGACGAGGCGAGCCTGTCGCTGGCGGCGATGGAAGCCGAACTGCGTCCACAGGTGATGGAGACGCTCGACGTCATCGCCGACACCTACAAGAAGCTCAGGAAGCTGCAGGACCAGCAGGTCGAAAACCGTCTGGCCGCGGCCGGCACGCTGTCGCCCAGCCAGGACCGCCGGCTGAAGGAGCTGAAGGACCAGCTGATCAAGGCGGTGAAGTCGCTGTCGCTCAACACGGCGCGCATCGAGGCGCTGGTCGAGCAGCTCTACGACATCAACAAGCGCCTGGTGCAGAACGAAGGCAAGCTGCTCAGGCTCGCCGAAAGCTATGGCGTGCGCCGTGAGGAGTTCCTGAAGGAATATCAGGGTTCCGAGCTCGACCCGAACTGGACGCGCGCGATCGGCAATCTGACCTCGCGCGGCTGGAAGGAATTCACCAAGAACGAGAAGGACGCGATCAAGGACCTGCGCGCCGAGATCCAGAACCTCGCAACCGAAACGGCGATCTCGATCCTGGAATTCCGCAAGATCGTCAACCAGGTGCAGAAGGGCGAGCGCGAAGCGGCTATCGCCAAGAAGGAAATGGTCGAAGCCAATCTGCGCCTCGTCATTTCCATCGCCAAGAAATACACCAATCGCGGCCTGCAGTTCCTCGACCTGATCCAGGAAGGCAATATCGGCCTGATGAAAGCGGTCGACAAATTCGAATACCGCCGCGGCTACAAGTTCTCGACCTACGCGACATGGTGGATCCGGCAGGCGATCACGCGTTCGATCGCCGACCAGGCGCGCACCATCCGCATTCCGGTGCATATGATCGAGACGATCAACAAGATCGTGCGCACCTCGCGCCAGATGCTGCACGAGATCGGCCGCGAGCCGACGCCGGAAGAACTGGCCGAAAAGCTCGCCATGCCGCTGGAAAAAGTGCGCAAGGTGCTGAAGATCGCCAAGGAGCCGATCTCTCTCGAAACGCCGGTCGGCGACGAGGAGGATTCGCATCTGGGCGATTTCATCGAGGACAAGATGGCGATCCTGCCGATCGACGCGGCGATCCAGGCCAATCTGCGCGAGACCACCACGCGCGTGCTGGCCTCGCTGACGCCACGCGAGGAGCGTGTGCTCAGAATGCGCTTCGGCATCGGCATGAACACCGACCATACGCTGGAGGAAGTCGGCCAGCAGTTCTCGGTCACCCGCGAGCGTATCCGCCAGATCGAAGCCAAGGCGCTGCGCAAGCTCAAGCACCCGAGCCGGAGCCGCAAGCTGCGCAGCTTCCTGGATAGCTGACATTTACCGATGCAAAGAGTTCAAGGGCGCCGATGGCGCCCTTTTTTGTTGTGGGACGCACTCTTGCGGGCGAGGCCCTTCGGGAGGATAATTTCGTGTCGGATGCATTTTCTGGGCGACAACCCGGATGCCCGCCCCGGCGAAGCCGCCGTGCTCCGTGGCCCCGGAGGGAGGTGTGCCATGACAAGCTACATCGTGCTGATGAACTGGACGGAGCAAGGTGCCAGGAACGTACGCGAGTCACCGAAGCGGCTCGACGCCGCCAGGAGGCAACTGGGAGACATGGGCGGATCGTTCAAGGGGTTCTACCTGACCATGGGCGAATACGATATGGTGGCTGTGGTCGAAGCCCCCGACGACGCGGTGCTGGCGCGCTTCTCGCTGATGCTGGCGGCAGCGGGCAATGTCAGGACGCGGACGCTGAAGGCCTTTCCCGAATTAGCCTACCGCGAGATCATCACCTCGCTCGGGTGAAGGAATCGGCAGGGTTTCTCGAAGTCGCTGGTTGGTGCCGGCCTGGTGGCGCTTGCCGCAAGACGGGGCGCTTCGCCGTGATAGAATGCGGCCGGGGAGATCGCAATGAAGAAGGTTTCGATATTGGTCGCCAGCTTTGCCGCTTTGTCGTCGCTGCCGTTTTCCGCCGGCGCCGGCGCGCAAAAACCGGTCGGCATGGCCAATCCGGCGTCCGTCCATTGTGGCGAGATCGGCGGGCGCCTGGTGATCAGGAAGGATAAGGCCGGTAATGAATATGGATTCTGCGGCTTGCCCAATGGGCGCCTTTGCGAGGAGTGGGCGCTGTTTCGCGACAACAAGTGCGTCGGGCCGAAGGCTGCCATGCGCCGCAAGTGACACACCTGCCATCATAGGGTGAGATCATGTCCGAACCGCATTCCCATTCGCATCTGTGGCCCGGCGTGCCACTCGCGCTTGCTCGGCCGCCCTGTTCGGGGCGACGCCGCCGCTCAGCAAACTGCTGCTCAATGGCGTCAATCCCTTCATGCTGGCCGGGCTGCTCTATCTCGGTGCCGGTCTCGGGCTGGCTCTGTACCGCCTGCTTCGGGGCAGGCAGGCCGCGGCCGGGGAGGCGCAACTGACCGCTGGGGATATTCCCTGGCTGGCGCTGGCGATCGGCATGGGCGGCATCATCGCGCCGGTGCTGCTGATGTTCGGCTTGACCCTCAACACGGCGTCCAGTTCGGCGCTGCTGCTCAACCTGGAAGGGCTGGCGACGATGGCGATCGCATGGCTCGTCTATCGCGAGAATGTCGACCGGCGCCTGCTTTTCGGCGCGTTCGCCATTCTGGCGGGCGCCGTTCTTCTGTCGTGGCAAGGTGAGGGCGTAGCCTTCAACCGTGGCGCCCTGCTGGTGGCAGGAGCTTGTCTGGCCTGGGGGATCGACAACAATTTCACGCGCAGGATCTCCGCCACCGATCCGGTGGTGATCGCCATGCTCAAAGGGCTGGTGGCGGGTGTCGTCAATGTCGGGCTGGCGCTTGCCGGCGGGGCCTTGTTTCCCCGGGCGTCGGTCATTGCAGCGACCGCGGCAGTCGGTTTCTTCGGCATTGGGGTCAGCCTGGTGATGTTCATCGTGGCGCTGCGTCATCTGGGTACCGCCCGGACAGGGGCCTATTACTCGCTCGCTCCCTTCATCGGCGCGCTGCTGGCAATCGCCATCCTGGGTGACGCCGTCACGCTCAAGCTTGCGGCCGCCGGACTTCTGATGGGTGTTGGCCTGTGGCTGCATCTGTCGGAGCGCCATGAGCATGAGCACGACCATGAGGAACTGGAGCATGAGCACAGCCATGTGCATGACGAACACCACCAGCACCATCATGACGGGCCGGTAAGCGAGCCGCATTCTCATTGGCACCGGCATGCCCCAATGCGACACCGGCATCCGCATTATCCCGACCTGCACCACAGGCATGGCCACGGATAAATGCTGACCGTCTGGTACAACACGCGCTGCCCGGTCTGCGATGCCGGCATAAGCAGGCAGAAGCGGCGGCTGATCGAAGCGGTCAAGGCCGGGCGGATCGAGTTCCGAGACATCAATTTTGAACCGGCAGCGCTTGCCGGGCATGGCGCGTCGCTTGAGGATATCCGCCGCCGGCTGCACGCCACCGACGTGGCGGGCAGGCTGCTGGTCGGCGCCGACGTTGCCATCGCCGTGTGGAAGGTCACGCCGGGCGAGGGCTGGCTGGCGACGGTGTTCGGCAATCCGGTTGTCTTGCCGCTGACACGCTTTGCCTATGATCGTTTCGCCGACCTTCTCTATGCCTGGAACCGGCGCAAGGGTCGCTGGTAGCGCTTCGTGATTAATGACCAGAAGCGCAAAGGTCCGGAGGACATCTCCGGACCTTTTTTCGTGCGAGTTATCGGCTGGCCGGCTCGCAGAGCGCGCCGACGATGCGGCGTACCACCGGCAGCACCAGCAGCAGCGTCGGAAACGCCACCAGCCAGGACAGCCCCCAGGCGGTCAGCCAGATGGACGGCAGCTCGGGGTGGAAGCCAAGGCTTTTCAACGTCGAGATGAACGAGACGATGAAGGTCATCAACAGCGACAGCACCAGCGGGCTAAGAACAGCGGCATAGCGCGCAGGCAGCTTCCTGCGCTGATGTCTTGCAGTCATTTTGAGAGTTCCCTGAAGTATCCGGTCCGTCGCTTTTGGCATCCATTCGCCGGTGACCGGCAAAATTGCCCGGAAAGACCGGGGTTGGATGCGTTGCTTGACGTCAGACGCTTACGGAGCAGCCGAGGCGCTCGCGGGCCTTCTAGCGGTACGTTCCGGTGAAAGCAAGCCTCTGGCGCCGCATTCAGATACATCGTAAGATATATCTTGACTCTCCCGATTGGCTCGCATAATTAAGATATATCGTAAGATACAACTCAAGGAGCAATCAATGCACAAACATTTTGGGAACAATCATTTCGGCGAGCGCATGTTCATGCACATGGCCGGCAAATTCGGCGGCAAATTTGGTGGCAGAGGGGGCGGCGGTTTTGGCCCGTTCGGGCACGGCGGTCGCGGTGGCGGGCGGGGCGGCCCGGGCGACATGTTCCGCGCCGGGCGCATGCTGGCCGACGGCGACCTCAAGCTGATCACGCTGTCGCTGCTGGCCGAGGCCCCGCGCCACGGCTACGACATCATCAAGGCCTTGGAAGAGCGCACCAGCGGCATCTACAGCCCGAGCCCGGGCGTGGTCTACCCGACGCTGACCTTCCTGGAAGAGGCCGGCTATGCCGCCTCCGCCGCCGACGGCAACAAGAAGGTGTTTTCGATCACCGAAGCTGGCCAGGCGCATCTCGCCGACAACCGCGAGATGATCGATGGCGTGCTCGACCATCTCGAGCGCTTCGGCCGCAAAATGGCCAAGGCGCGCGACTGGTTCGGCTGGAACGACGAGAGCGAAGAGGGCGGGCGTCGTGGCGGCCGGGGTGGCCGCGGGGATCGTTCGGAAGCGCGGGACGAATTCCGCGCAGTCCGCCACCGGCTGCGCGCGGCTCTGGGTGACTTCGTCGACGCCCCGGCCGACAAGCAGGCCGAGGCGATCGCCATCCTCGAAGCCGCCGCCGAGGCCCTGGAAGCGCTGTCGCACAAGTAAGCTCGTCCAGCCGACCGGACGCAGCCCTTGCCCGCTGGGCCAAGGACCGATAGTGAAATTCATTCCGCGTCACTCTACATGGTGCGGGATGAATGCTGTTGGAGGAAGCCCGATGTCTTTTCTGAAGCGTCTTTTCGGCGGTGGCGCCAGCGGAGCCGAAACGGCTGGGCCAACGAGCGCAGCGCCGGCCAAGCAGGTCGAGCACAAGGGGTTCCTGATCAGCGCCACGCCCTACAAGGCGGATGGCCAGTACCAGACGTGCGGCGTCGTCTCCAAGGAGATCGACGGCGTGGTGAAGGAACACAAATTCATCCGCGCCGACCGCTTCGCCGGGCTCGACGACGCCGTCGACATCTCGATCAAGAAGGGCATCCAACTGGTCGACGAGCAGGGCGACCGGATTTTTGGGTAGATCACCGCCAGCAGGTCACTGCCTAACCATGCGGGCCTTTGCGCCACGATGGACCTCTCGGTCCGGGTTGACGTACGACCGCCGGCGATCAACTCGTCCTGGTGGGATCAATCGTCATCAGGCGGGTCCTGGCCTCGATCAGATGCCTTCTCGCGGCCCTTATCCGGCCGCACAATGCCAAGTTAAGAGCGACGCCGCCTTCCTCGTCCAGCAAGTCATTCGCGCGCTTTAGAGAGCGCTCGGCTCTCCTTATGCGCAGTCTGGCGTTGGCCGCTTCGATGCTGTGAATTTCAATCATTGTGCCGCGTCCTTTGCGGTTCCGGTCCCTTCATGGACTAAACCGCCGCTGATCCTATTGGTTCCGGCGCTGTGATTATGGCTGCGGTTTCGGCTATTTCGTTGTGGTGTTGAATTCACGGTTTGCCGCATAATCGATAACGAAGGTGCCCTCGGGAGCGCGAACGCCTTGCCTCACATTTGAGATGGTCACCGTCGTGGTAAGTCCCTTCTCGTCGGTGAGGCTCCATCTGCGCAGATCTAGCGATTTTCTGTCGAACACCATGGAGATGTTCGAATTGCCGAAAGCCGATCTGTCGGCCAGCTTGACGGTTACTTGAGCGCCGTCTTCTCTGATGCTTTTGACGCGACTGCCGGAGAAGTCGACCTTGTTGTCGAGCAGCAGCTTAAGCGGCGTCTTCGAGAGAGCATAAAGCCGCGATGTCTTCAGTCTCCTGTTATAAACCACCAGGGATTTGCCATCCGCGATCACGCTGACCCCAGATTGGCCTGCATAGTTGAACCGGATCTTGCCTGGGCGTTGGAGAAAAAACCTGCCGTGTTTTCTTTCCGCTTTCGGGCCTGATTGCACGAAATCCCCTGACATGGATTTCACCGATGAGAAGTGATCGGCAATCGTCTTTGCTTCAACCGGCGCGGCCGAAGCCCCGGCATTCACCGCGGCAACGCCGATAACGGCACACAAGAAACCCAGCAGCTTTTTGATCCGATAGGCCATTCGATTAACCCCCAGCAAACGCGTGATCGAAGGAGATCAGGCGTTGAGATCAGTAGCCGTTCGGGCACCGCGCGACGTAAACCCGGCCGTACCGATCGCGATATCTGCACTGGCCGGCTTCGCTGGCGTGGCCGATGACGGCCCCTGCTATCGCACCAACCGCACCGCCAACAACCGCCCCTTCCACAGGGTCTCCGGCCACCGCGGCGCCTACGGCCGCGCCACCCAAGCCGCCGACGGCGGCGCCTTGTTCGGTACGGGAGCACGCCGAGAGCGGAATGAGCAGGCTCAAAATGAGCAGCGTCTTTTTCATTGGTTCTCTCCTGGGGCTACTATTAGCCAAAGCTTAAATGCTCAAGAGAGCTTTTCGATCCATCGACCGTTGCCTGCCATTCAAGCCTGGCCGTGGCGGAGCCACGCGCCTTCGGCTCAAATGCCTGCGATCGCCAAAAGCCAGGCCAGGATGTCGAGCAGCAGAAACAGCAGCGCAATCTGCAGCGCCACCCGCAGCCGCTGGATAATTCGCCAGTTGCCGGCCATGTCCGCCTTGATGCGAAGGGCAAGCGCGCGGCGCATGGCCGACATCGTCGTCGGCCTGTCGCCGTCGACATATTGATCAAGCAGCTCTTCCGGATCGAAGCGGAATGTATATTGGTGGTAGGGCCAAAGCATGAAGACGATCAACCCGCCGATGCCGAACAGCAGGGCCACCGCGGTCCAGTCCCAGAGCCCAAGCCCATTGGAAAGGGCCGCACCGCCGAGCAATGAGTTTGCGAATGCGGTGGCAAAGACAAGGCTGCCGGCGCGGGTGCTCATGTTCTCCACAAGGGTCTGCTGTTGCGTGAGACCTCTCACCGCCTCCTGATAAATGAATGCAAGACGCGGATCGTCGTCGGCAACAGCGCTTGCGGCAATTCTGTTGCTTTCGCTTCCACTCGGATGTTCCGCCATCAGGGTGTCCTCTCTGGCGTGGACTGGATGCGCGAGCTCAGTCGAGATCCCACGGTGCAAATGTTGTCCGTGGACTGCCCCGCGCAAGGGGGGGAACGGATGAAACAGGGGACAGGATCCGTGGCGAACCGAACGGGCCAGGCTGATTGCGCGCCTGGCCAGCAAGGTTTGGGAAATCGACCCGGGCTAAGCCGGCTGCAACTCCCTGCGCGGCAGTGGCGGGAACGCGATGGCGATGCCGACCGCGCCGAGCCCGATAAGAGCCGAGCCGATGAACAGCCAGGAATAGTTGGCGTAGGCGTCGAACACCATGCCGCCGGCAAGCGGTCCCAGCGCCATGCCGAGGCTGGACAGCATGGTGGCGGCGCCGAACACGGTGCCGAGGATGCGCTGGCCGAAATATTCGCGCGCCAGCACCGCATAGAGCGGCATGACACCGCCATAGGTGGCACCGAAGATAACGGCCAGCATGTAGAACTGCTCAAGCTGGCTGATCGACAGATAGGCGGCAATGACGATCGCCTGGATCGCCAGGCCCGCGATCAGCACCGGCTTGACGCCCAGCCTGTCGGCCAGCACGCCGTAGAAGAGCCGGCCGCCGAGGCCTGCCAGGCCTTCGACACTGTAGATCGAGACCGCTGCCATGGGGGCGACGCCGCACAGCATGGCATAGCTGACCATGTGGAAGATCGGCCCGGAATGCGCCGCGCAGCAGGCAAAGAAGGTCAGCCCCAGCACGATGAATTGCGGCGAGCGCAGCGCCTGGCCGACCGTCAGGCCGGCACCTTCGGCAACCGGCGCGGAGCCGGGGTCGACTAAGACGGGCTTCGGCGGCTGGCGCACCAGCAGCACCGCCGGCAACAGCAGCACCCAGGCGGTAATGCCGATGTCGAACATGGCGGTGCGCCAATCATAGGCGGAGATCAGCCAGCGGGCGAGGGGCGAGATCGTCATCGGCGCCACGCCCATGCCGGCCGAGACCAGTGAGACGGCAAGGCTGCGGTTGGTGTCGAACCAGCCTGTGGTCAGCGCGATCATCGGCGCGAAAAAGGCGCTTGCCGCGAGACCGACCAGCACGCCATAGGTGACCTGGAAGCTCAGCAGCGAACCGGCGCGGCTGGCCAGCACCAGCGCCAGCCCGAGCAGCACCGCGCCGATCATCACGACGATGCGGGCGCCAAAACGGTCCGATATCGCGCCCCAGGCGAAGCCACCAAGGCCCATCACCAGGAAGTTGAGCGTCATGGCGCTCGAAATGCCGGCGCGCGACCAGTTGGTGTCGACCGCCATCGGCTCGAGAAAGATCGCCAGCGAAAACATCGTCCCGATGGCGACGCAGGACATCAGCGCGCCAGCGGCGACGATGACCCAACGATAGGAAAGGCTCATTCAAATCTCCCATGCCTAAGGGCAGCGCTGCGCGCTGCTTGCACCCGAAGGACGCCGGCACCGGGTTCGATCCTACAATCCGGTTGCATTTTTTATCCAGTTTGACGTGACGCCGTTTTCAGTAGCTCAGATCGGCAGTTCCGACGTGTATTTGATCGTCTGGCTGGGGACGTCGGTCTTGACGTTCTGCACGCCCTTGATGCGGCTCAGATGCTCCGACTGGAAGCGGCGGTAATCGTCGATGCCGGCCGCCACCACACGCACCATGGCGTCGCAATCGCCGAGCATCAGGTAGCACTCCATCACCTGCGGCAGCTTGGCGACTTCGGTGGCGAAATGCTCGATCGTGTCCTCGTCCTGCGTTTTCAACCAGATGCGGGTGAAGAAGGTCAGGCCCTTGCCGATGCTGGCGGGGTTGAGCACGGCGACGTAGCGGTCGATGACACCGGCCTCCTCCAGCAGCTTCACGCGACGCAGGCAAGGCGATGGCGACAGCCCGACCTCATTGGCCAGATCGTTGTTGGCCATGCGGCCGTCGCGCTGCAGCGCCCGCAGGATCCGCTTGTCGATCTCATCAAGTTTCATGGCTCTGGATTCCATCTATTTATGGCTTTGTAGCGCCAAATGCCAAATTCTGATGAAACACAACAATCTTCGCAACCAAATTGTGAGCCGGTGCCGCTATGTTTGCGGCCGACATCACAAGAGTCCAGAAGCAACCCGGGAGCGGCGGCCGCGAGGCGCGCCAGGGGAGACGCATGAGCATTTCACAGGCAGTCGAGGCGGCGGGCAATGGTTCGGGATCCGAGTTCCGCCGTGGCGTGGCGTCCTGCGCGCCGGTGCTGTTCGGCACCATCCCCTATGCGCTGGTGCTTGGCGCCCAGGCCACGCAGAAAGGCTTAAGCACGGTCGAACTGTCTGCCATGACAGGGCTGAACTTCGCCGGCGGCTCGGAATTCGCGGCGATCCAGTTGTGGACGTCGCCGCCGCACGTCGTGCTCATCGTCGCCATCACCTTCCTGGTCAACAGCCGTCACCTGCTGATGGGTGCGGCACTGGCGCCATTCCTGCGCCACCTGCCACGACGCAAGGTGTTTCCGGCGCTTTTCTTTATGTGCGATGAAAGCTGGGCGCTGGGCCTGGCCGATGCCAAACAGCGCGCTGCCGCCGGCATCACGCCGGCCTTCAGCCCGCGCTACTATATGGGCGCGGCGCTGGCGATGTATCTCGCCTGGGTGTCCTTCACCACGCTGGGTGCCTTGCTCAGTCCGATGCTCGGCGACGTCGGGACCTATGGTTTTGACATGGCGTTCCCGGCCGTCTTCCTGGTGCTGATGCGCGGCATGTGGACGGGTATGGCGGCGGCGCGGCCCTGGCTGGTCAGCCTGATCGTGGCAGCACTGGTCTATCTCTTCGTTCCCGGCGCCTGGTATGTCGCCGCCGGCGCGGTATCGGGGCTGGTCGCGGCTTGGCTGATGGCGGGTGATGCATGATCGACGCAATGACCTTTCTCACCATCGTGCTGATGGCCGGCGTCACTTACCTGACGCGCATCGGCGGCTATGTCGTGCTGCGCAACCGCACACTCAGCGCGCGTGCCACGGCGGTCATGGGAGCCGCGCCTGGTTGCGTGCTGATCTCTGTCATCGCACCGGCCTTCGTGTCGAAGTCCCCGGCGGATATTCTGGCGCTGGCTGTTACTCTGGTAGCCGCCACGCGGCTTTCCATGCTGCCGACCGTGCTGATCGGAGTCAGCGCCGCTGGTCTGCTGAGGCACCTCATCGGCTAGAACGAAAAAGGCAGGCGCGCACGCCTGCCTTTCGAAGCGGACAAATTTTGGCTCTTTACGCGGCAGCCGCGACACCCTGGCTGGCGGCCACCACGGCATCGACCTTGGCGGTCGCCTTGGCGAGCGCTGCGGTCACCGCGTCAGGACCCATGCCGACGCCTTCGATGCGGATGACATCGACGTCGGTCATGCCGAGGAAGCCGAGCACGCCGCGCAGGTAGGGAATGGCGTGATCGAACTGCACGGCCGCACCTTCGGAGTAGATGCCGCCCGAAGCCAGCACGATATAGACCTTCTTGCCGGTGACGAGACCCTTGGGGCCGTTCTCGCCATAGGCAAAGCTCTTGCCGGAACGAGAGATGTGATCGACCCAGGACTTCAGTGTCGAGGAGATGTTGAAGTTGATGAAGCCTGTGGCCAGGATCACTGTGTCGGCGGCAAACAGCTCGTCGAGCACCACATCGGAGACGCCGACGACTTCAGCCTGGCGCGCAGTGCGGGCTTCCGCCGGCACGTAGATGCCGCTGGCGTAGTCGGCATCGATATGCGGCAGCGGGTTGGCGACGAGGTCGCGCACGACGAGCGTGTTCGACGGATCGGCGGCGACGAGCTTTTCAGCGAATTCGGTAGCGATGCGGGTCGAATGCGAGGCGGCGCCCCGCGGGCTTGAGGTGACAAGAAGAATGGACATTTTGGGCTCTCCAGCGGTTGGAATGATTTGTCCCACCAGATATGGGGCTTTCGATCCATTCAATAAACTGGTATATTTTCTATACGATCCATCTATAAGTTAGATATATCGATGCAGCCCAACCCGACGCTCGATCAACTTCAGATCTTTGTGACAGTCGCCGAAGCCGGCAGCTTCTCGGCCGCCGGCCGCAAGCTCAACCGGGCACAGTCCGTGATCAGCTACGGCATCGCCAATCTCGAGGCGCAGCTGGGGCTGAAACTGTTCGAGCGCGAGGGCACGCGCGAGCCGCAATTGACCGAGATCGGCCGGGCGATGCTGGAGGATGCGCGGCGCATGATCGGCGTGCTGCAGCGCATCCGCTCCCGCGTCGACGGCCACCACCAGGGGCTCGAGGCCGAAGTCGCGCTGTCGGTCGATGCGGCGCTGCCGTCGCCGGTGCTGGTGCGGGTGTTGAAGGCATTCGAGGTGCAGTTTCCGACCGTGATGCTGCGCCTGCATATCGGCACGCTCGGCCTGATCCCCGATCATGTCGTCAGCGGGCAGGCCGACCTTGGCATTGGCGGCCTGCTGGGCGATGTCGATGTGCATCTCGCGCGCATCGGCTTCATGTCGATCGTGCTGGCCGCCGCGCCCAGCCATCCGCTGGCCCTGCTGCCGAAGCCGGTGGCGATCGAGGATGCGCGCGAACACACGCAGCTTGTCGTCACCGACCAGTCGGAGCGTACCAAGGGGCGCGACTTCGGAGTCTTCGCCTACCGTACCTGGCGGCTGACGGATGTGCGCACCAAGCATATGCTGATGCGCGAGGGGCTGGGCTGGGGCGGGCTGCCGCGCTGGCTGATAGCAGACGACCTGGCGAGTGGCCGGCTGGTCGAAATCGACCTCGAATCCTTCAGGGAGGTGAGTTCGCCGCTGTTTGCCATGCACCGCAACGATCGCAGCCCGAAGCCAGCGGCCGCCTGGCTGATCGACCAGTTCAAGCGCCAGCTCGGCTGCTTCAACGAGTTCGAACCGGGCGAGGTGCCTGAGGAAGAGACAGGCCATCGATCAGTGCTATGAGCACCGCGCGGTAGTCCTGAGCTGACGCACCGGCCTCGATGGCCAGGGCGGCACGATCGAAGGCGGAGCCGAGCAGTGCGGTCAGCGCGTCGGCCGGCAATCTCGTCATCGTTTGCGCCCGCATCGCCGCGACCAGCCCTTCGCGCAGCGAGCGGTTGCCATGGCGATTGTCGATCGCGTCCATGGCGGCGCGGCCAAGCACGGCCGGGCCGTCGAGCAGCAGCAGGCGCGTGCGGCCTGGCGTGCGCATGGCGGTGAGATAGGCGTCGGAACCGGCAATCAGTGCGTCGCGGGCATTGAGTGATGGCGCCGAGGCGCGCTCGATCTCCTCGGCGACCGCTGCCGCCTCCTGGTCGACCACGGCGGCAAACAGCGCCTGCTTGTCGGCGAAGTGATGGTAAAGCGCGCCGCGCGTGACGCCGGCGGCAGCGGCGATCTCCGGCGTGCCGGTCTCGGCATAGGATTTTTCCGTAAACAGCTTTCGCGCCGCGGCAATCAGGTCGGCGCGCGTCGCCTCGGTACGGTCACGGTTGGAACGGCGCGCGGAATCGCGTTGCATACATGCAGCCTGTATGTTAATTCAATTTACATGCAGACTGTATGTTAATTGACGGGAGAAGGAAAGATGAAGACGACGAGCTATTACCCGGTGCTGATGACCGGCGACGTCGCCGGCACGACGGCGTTCTATGTCGAGCATTTCGGCTTCCAGCCGCTGTTTGAAAGCGACTGGTATGTGCATCTGCAATCGGTGGACAACAAACGCGTCAATCTCGGCATCGTCCAGGGCGACCACGAGACCATCCCGAAGGAGGGGCGGGGCCGCACATCGGGCCTGCTGATCAATTTCGAGGTTCGCGACCCGGACGCGGTCTATGAGCGGATCCTTGCCGCCGGCCTGCCGATCCTCCAATCCTTGCGCGACGAGCCCTTCGGCCAGCGTCATTTCATCACCAAAGACCCCAATGGCGTGCTGATCGACGTCATCAAGCCGATTCCGCCGAGCGAGGCGTTTCTGGCGCAGTACGCCGAGGGGGCTGCGGAACGGTGACCGTCCTCAGCCCGCCCTTGCCACCGGCGTCACCGTCACCTGGCTGACGCCGGTGCGGCGCACCACGGTGCATTGTGTCTCGCGGCCGATGCGCTCGGCGTCGAGCACGCGCACCAGGTCGTCGACGCCGGTGACCGGGCGGCCGTCTATTGCGGCGATGATGTCGCCCTCCTTCAAGCCGGCCTTGGCCGCCGGGCCGTCCTTCTCGACGCTGCGCAGGCGAACCGCCGTGCTGGTCGAGACTTGCGACAACAGGGCAGCGCGTCGCGGCAGATTGACGGTGTCGGCCGAGACGCCGATGAAGGCGCGGCGCACGCGGCCGAAGCGGATGATCTCCGAAATGACGAAATTGGCGGTGTTGGAGGCAACCGCGAAGGCGATGCCTTGCGCGCCATGGATCATGGCGGTGTTGACGCCGATGACCTCGCCGGCCGACGACACCAGCGGTCCGCCGGAATTGCCGGGATTGAGCGCTGCGTCGGTCTGGATAACGTCGTCGATCAGCCGGCCGGTGGAGGCGCGCATCGAGCGGCCGAGCGCGGAGACGACGCCGGAGGTGACGGTCCATTCGAAACCGAGCGGGTTGCCGATTGCAATGGCGATCTGGCCGCGCCGCAGCCGCTTGGAATCGCCCAGCGGTGCGATGTCGGCAAAGCTGCCGTCGGCGCGCACCAGCGCGATGTCGGTGTCGGGATCGCGGCCAAGCACGCGGCCTTCGCGGGAGGCACCGTCCGGCATCGACACGCGCACCGTCCTGGCGTCGCCGACGACGTGGAAATTGGTGACGACCAGCCCGTCCGGCGCGATGACGAAGCCGGAGCCATGGCCGCCCTGACCGCCAACGCGCTCGATGCGGCAGACGGCCGGACCGATGCGGTCGACGGCGTCGGCAACCGTCGTCGAATAGGCGTCGAGCAGCGTATCATCGGTTTGGAATTTGGCGACGGCGAGGGCCATGGGAGGGCTCCGTGTGTTCAGGCTTGATCGTGACTATATGTGCGGAGCGGCTGGAACCGCAGCGACCTGACCAGATGGCCAGTCAAACCGGCAACTAGCCGTCAGGCGAGTACCCGCGGACGCGCTGTCGAGCGATATCTGGGGCATGGATGAACCCAGGAGACCATTATGAGCGATTTCAATCTGAGCGCGTTTTCGCAAGCCGTCGCCGATCTCGCCGCCAAGGCCGCGCCGGCAACGGCTGGCTTCGCCACGCATCATCACCGCACGGCAAGCGCCTTCCACTGGCGCGACGGCTATTTCGTCACCGCTGAAGAGGCTGTCGAGGCCGGCGAGGAGATCGAACTGGTGTTGGCTTCGGGGGAAACGGTGAAGGCCGAGCTGGTTGGCCGCGACCCTTCTACCGGTGTTGCCCTGCTGAAGCCGGCGGAGGCCGTCAGCGCCGCGCCGTTGGCCAAGGCCGATGCGGTGCGGCCGGGCAACATCGCCATTGCCATCGGCAGCAGTGACGGTTCCGCTTTGGCTGTTTCAGGCTCGGTGGGCGAAGTCGGCCCGGCCTGGCGCTCGATGCGCGGCGGCACCATCGACCGGCGCATCAATCTTGCCGTCGGCGCGGGCGGCCGTTTCGAGGGCGGCCCGGTTCTCGACGCCAAGGGTGCGCTGATCGGCATGCTGTTGTTCGGACCGCGCCACCGGGCGCTGATCATGCCTTACGAGACGATCGAGCGGGCGGTCGCGACCTTGCGCGAAAAGGGCCATGTCGCGCGCGGCTATCTCGGCGCCGGCCTGCATCCGGTACGCGACCGCGACGCGCACGGCGCGATGGTGATGAGTCTCGATGACGATGGTCCCGCGAAGGCCGCCGGTCTCTCTCTTGGCGATATCATCGTGGCGTGGAACGGCGAGGCGGTGCACGGCCCGCGGGACCTGATCCGCAGGCTCGGACCCGACAGTGCCGGCGCTTCGGTGACGCTCGGTGTCGTGCGCGGCGGCGAACAGCGCGATGTCGCGCTGACAATCGGCGAAAAGCCGCTGAGCTGAGAGGATCCATGGACACGCTCACCAGCGACCGGATCATGCATGACGGTGCCGTCTCGCGGCGGCTGGTGGTGCTGATTGCGCTTGGCGATGCGTCACGCGCCGAGCGCCTGGCGGCCTCGCTGGCCGCGAGCTATGACCTGCTGCCGGTCGTGGCTGGCGGTGGAAGAGCCGACGTCGCCATCGTTGACGACAGCATTGGTGATGGCGTGCCGGCCCTCATTCCACGGGTGCTGCTGACCGGACGCGCTGGCGGCGAGTGGCCCGTCGGTGAGGTGCTGGCCGTGATGTCCGCTGGCGCGGACGATTTGTTGATCGCCGCGGCGGCGCGGCTGGCCGCGGCCGGCTATTGCGTCTCGGGCGAGCGCGGAAGCGGACGCCATGAGGATTTCCGTGCCGGCGATGGCGAGCCGTTCGAGGAGGAAGCCTCCGACGAGCATGCCGCCCGGCCTTCGCTGTCGCCGCGTGAGGCGGAAGTGTTGGCGCTGCTGGCCGAGGGCGCTCCAAACAAGGTGATCGCGCGGCGGCTCAACATTTCGGTGCACACCGCGAAGTTTCATGTCGCCGCAATCCTGATCAAGCTCGGTGCCGCCAACCGCACAGATGCGATTGCCATTGCGATGCGCCAAGGGCTGGTGCTGGTCTGATCCCGATCACACCGCCGCCTCGATATCGGTGAGGTGGAAATCATCACCCTTGAACAGGAGCGGCATGGCCTCGAGCCGCGCCGTGGCGTAGGCGATGCAGTCACCGAAGTTCAGCGCCGCCGGGTGCCGACCCTTGCCGTAGCGCAGGAAGGCTTGACGGGCGACAGCTGCATGATCGGCGGTGAGGGCGACGGTCTCGATCGAGGCGGTGTGTAGGAAGCTGTCGAGGCGATCCAGGATTTCATCTTGCTTGCCGCCGGCAAGAACCATCGTCGTTTCAAGAAAAGTTGGCGCGGCCAGCAGGCGTCTCTTGGCCTGCGTGATCGCCAGCACGAAACGTTCGTGACCTGGCTCGGCGCGCAGAATGGCGACCAGGGCCGAGGAATCGATGATCATTTCGTCGGGATTCCGAACTCGTCGTATCCAAGGATTTCGTCGTCGGTCATCGCATTTTCGCGTTTGGGGATTTTTCCGGCGCTGTCGGAGATCGCCATCAACCGCTGAAACAGGTCGCTGGCTTCGTCGCGCGGCACCAGCCGCTCGCGTGCAACCTCGCGCTCGAGACTTTGGCGGATGGCCTCCGTCACCGAGACGCGCCGGCGGCGGGCAAGTTCGCGCGCCAGTTGCTCGACTTCCAGATTCTTGATCGATAGCGCCATTCTATATCATACCTATCCATATAGAATATATTACCCAGGCGGCGATAAATCCAATAGGTTTGTAGTGCTGGCCAACGACAGCCTCCGCAACGTCACCGTGGCCTCCCGCAGCAAGCTCTTGATGTCCGAGGCCCTCACAGGCAAGGATCGCGCAGCGAGACAATGCAGGCGGAGGAAAAATGTCGCTCAAGGGAAAGACGCTGTTCATCTCCGGCGGGTCGCGCGGCATCGGGCTGGCGATCGCGCTGCGCGCCGCGCGTGACGGCGCCAATGTGACGATCGCGGCCAAGACCGCCGACCCGCATCCGAAGCTGCCGGGCACGATCTATACGGCGGCTGAAGAGATCGAACAGGCCGGCGGCAATGCGCTGCCTGTGCTGTGCGACATCCGTGAGGAGGCACAAGTGGCCGAGGCGGTCGCCAGGACCGTGGAGAAATTCGGCGGTATCGACATCTGCGTCAACAATGCCAGCGCCATCCAACTCACCGGCACGCTCGAGACCGACATGAAGCGCTACGATCTGATGCATCAGATCAACACGCGCGGTACCTTCCTGGTCTCGAAAATGTGCATTCCTCACCTGAAGTTGGCGCAAAATGCTCACATCTTGAATCTGGCGCCGCCGCTCGACATGAAGGCCAAGTGGTTCAGGAATCACGTCGCCTACACGATGGCCAAGTTCGGCATGTCGATGTGCACGCTGGGCATGAGTGCGGAGTTCGCCAAGGACAGCATCGCCGTCAATTCACTGTGGCCGATTTCGACCATCGACACGGCGGCGGTGCGCAATCTGCTCGGGGGCGCGACGGTGGCGGCGATGAGCCGTTTGCCCGACATCATGGCCGACGCCGCGCATGCCATCTTCATGCGCCCCGCGCGCGAGACAACAGGTAATTTCTACATCGACGAGGAGGTGCTGCGCGCCGAGGGCGTCAGCGATTTTTCAGCCTATGCGCCAGGTGCGACCGGGCCTCTGGCCGGCGATTTCTTTGTCCCTGATGAGGTGTTTGCCCGCACGGACAGCAAGATCAAGAGCATCTACTAGATCCGCGTTATTGTGAGCGTCGAGCTAAGCCATCCGCCGTGGCTGAGCCACGGCAAAGCCTCGCGCAAACAAAGCATAGGGCGCCAACCCTGCCGGGATGATTCAAGGTCCGGCAGGCGCTTGCTTACGCCTCATCCTTCTTGCCTTTGCTGAGGCCCATCAGCCGGTCGATATAGGCGAGCATGAGGGCCGAGACGACGAAGGCGAGGTGGATGATGGTCAGCCACATCAACTGGTCGGTCGTGTAGGTCGACGAGTTCAAAAACACCTGCAAAAGGTGGATGGACGAGATGGCGACGATGGTCGAGGCAACCTTGACCTTCAGCGAACCGACATCGATGGTGCCCAGCCAGTGCACGCCACCCTCCTGGTCGTCGAAGCGGCTGACGAAGTTCTCGTAGCCCGAGATGATGACCATCACCACCAGCGAGGCAACCAGCGCGGCATCGATCAGGCCGAGCATCTTGAGGATAGTGTCGGTGTCACCGAGCGTGAACGCCAGGGTAATGAACTCATAAAGCTTCTTGCCGAAGGACAGCGCATAGACGGCCAATGCAAGGGCCAGGCCTATATAGAAAACGACGAGCAGCCAGCGCGACGCGAGGATGATCGATTCGATGGCGAGTTCGAGACGCTTCATAGAATGATTCCGGCTGGTTATCTCTCGGACAATGGCCGTATTCGGCCAGGTCGCCACCGTTTGCAACACAAAAAACCCCGCCAAACAACGTCCGGCGGGGCTTAATGCGTCCCGCTGGAGTCGGGACGGGGCAGGGAACGCCCAGCGCCGAATCTGGGGTGGCTGCGCCCGCGATTCAATGAGCCGTGTCTAATCCCCGAACAATTCTTGTTGAACCCGGCGCGTTGATCCACCCCCGGCAGTGCCGGGGATGGATGCTTCTCGTGCCGATTCCGCAAACCAGGTCATGGTTTTGAAATCATGACCTAATTGTTGCTGGCGACCGGTGCCACCAGCGACGTGATGCGGCGAATGCCAACGCGCCGGTTCTCGCGGTTCGGCGCCGACGTATTGACCTTCAGATACTCCTCGCCATAGCCCTGTGTCGTCAGGTTCTCCGGCGGGATGCCGAAGGCGTTGGTCAGCGCCTCCGCCACCGATTCCGCGCGGCGATCTGACAGGGCGAGGTTGGCTTCAGGCGAGCCGACGGCGTCGGTGTGACCTTCGATCAGGAAGGTCTCGGCCGGGTTCTTCTTCAACAACTTCTCCATTGCGGTGGCGACGCCCTCGAGCTTCTGCACCTCGGTGTCGGAGATCGAGGCCGAGCCGAATTCGAAGTTGAGCGTGTCGAGATCGACGCGCCGTGCGATGTCGCGCACGCGGGCCGAACGTTTGACCTCGTCGATCGAGTAGAGGCGCTGGACCTTCTCCACCGGTGGCTGTTCGAGGAAGGTGTAGTAGTCGTCCGGATCTTCGACATCCTCGGAGTCCAGAATGTATTCCTCGCGCGGGATTGTCAGCCGCATCGGCGGCAGATCATCGCCGGGATCGCGCCAGTCGCTGTCGTCCTCATAGTGCCGCTCATCGACATAGCTCAGCACATATTCGCGTCCATCCGGCGCAATGCGCGAACGCTGGATCACGTCGCCATAGCGGTTGCGGATGGTGACGATCTGGACACCGTTGTCACGCTCGACGATTTCCCGGGTGCGATTGCCCGAGAGATCCTCATAATAGACGTTCCTGGCGCCGCGGGTCATGCGCGGGGCGTCATTGCTCTCGACGAACGTCTGGTTGTTGAACTGCAGGATGACGCGGTCGCCGAGTTCCCTGACGACGTCGACGCCTTTCGGACGCCGGCGGTCGCGGGCGTTCTCATCGGGTGCACGCTCTACGCGTGTGCCCTTTTCCTCGGTCACCGGCGCGATCTTCTCGGGCTTGATCTCCTGCTGTGCGGCCCTGTCGTCGGTGGGGGGCGGGCCTTGGTCGATGGGAGCAGCCACCGGCTTGCGGCCCTGATCGCCACCTTGCTGGGCATTTTGCCCGCCATTCTGCTGCTCGCCATCCTGGGGGACGATCTTGTCGCCCTGCTTGCGGCCGCCTCTGCGCTCGGCGTCCTTCTGGCTGTCCAGGATGGGAGCGGCGTTTGGATCGGCCGGTGCTTCGCCTTGCACCGGGTTTTCGCCCTGTACCGGTGCTGCCGTCTGACCATTGGCCGGTTGTTCGCCGGTGGCTGGCTGCTCGGCTGTGGCCGGCTGCTCGCCAACAGGTTTCCTGACACGCTTCTTCGTCGTGTCCTGGGGCTGCTCGCCCTGGGCCGCGGGCTGTTCGCCGGCAGGGGCCGTCGCCTCTCCAGCGGGAGCCTCCTTCGGTGCCGGGGCGACTTCAGGTTGGGCCTGCTGGTCCTGCCTGTTCTTCTTGCGCGGCTTGGCCTGCTCGCCGGGCTGATTGTCGTTGGCCGGTTCCGCCTGGCCGGCCGGCGCCTGCTCGGTTTGCTGCTGGTCGCGTTTCTTCCTGCGCGGCTGCTGTTCCTCGGCTGGAGCGGCCTGTTCGGCCGGCGCCTGCTCGGTCTGCTGCTGCTGGTCGCGCTTCTTCCTGCGCGGCTGCTGTTCCTCGGCGGGTGCTGCCTGTTCGGCCGGCGCCTGCTCGGTCTGCTGCTGCTGGTCGCGCTTCTTCCGGCGTGGCTGCTGCTCCTCGGCGGGCTGCTCGCTCTGGGCAGGCGCGGCCTGCTGTTCAGGCTCGGCCTTCTTGCGTTCGCGCTTCTGTTCGGGTTCCGCCTGCTGCTTTTGTGCGCAGGCTTCGGCCGCTTCGCCTTCGGCGCATGCTGCTTGCGCCAGGATGAATGGGGCTGCCGTGCGCTGGGCAAGGCCGGACGCGACACTTCCCTGAAGCGGGAACGCGCCCAACGGCGCGGATGCCATCAACAGGCCAAGTGCCGTGCCTGCCAGAATCCGTGGTTGGCGTTTCATCGAAATTCTCCTTGTGGGGTCCCATCCTTGCCGAAACCGATCTTGTGCCGATTGGTTCCAGTCTGGCACGGATAGAGGCCGTACGGGGCGATTGACCGACCTTTTGAAGGCAACTTCATGTCATTCACCTGGCGATAGCCGCATTGCGACCATTGCCGCGCTTGACCTTGCCCGCGGCTGGGGCCACATCCCGGAAATGGAAACGCCATTCTGGAAAACCAAGGCGCTGGAGGCGATGAGCCCGGCCGAGTGGGAATCACTGTGCGACGGCTGCGGCAAATGCTGCCTGTCAAAGCTTGAGGACGAGGACACTGGCGAGATCTACTGGACCAGCGTCGGCTGTCGGCTGTTCGACGCCGAGACCTGCCGCTGTTCGGACTATGCCAATCGGCTGGCGCGCGTTCCCGACTGCGTCGGGCTGACGCCGCAGAATGTGCGAACCATCAGCTGGCTGCCCAGCACCTGTGCCTATCGGCTGGTGGCCGAAGGCCGCGACCTCTACTGGTGGCACCGGCTGGTGTCGGGCAGCGCCGAGACCGTGCATGAAGCCGGCATCTCGATGCGCGGCCGGGTCAAGGCGAGCGAAACCGATCTTGCCGAGCCGGAAGACTATTTTGACTATGTGCTGGACGAGGAGCCGTAGGACCAGCGACGGTGAGCAGGAGCCTCCCGTTCGAATGCATTCGGCCAATCAGCGGGGTTGGAACCGGGGCGTCGAGTCAGACGTTCTGGCCTTCACCAAGGGCTGGGGACGACGGCAAATGGCCGGAACTTTCCTTCTTCCCGCCATATGAACCGGAGATGAACGGCAGGTTCGTAAAGAGTTCAGACAGGCAAGCGCATTCTCCCCCTCATCGGTTCACAAGGGGCGAAGGCCCGCAAAAGGAGAGAAGACGATGTTCAACACGATCAAGACGGCAGCCCTTTCGGCCCTGGTCGGTCTCGGCACGCTGGCGGCTGTTCCCGCTCACGCCGACAGCCTTTACCTCGGCTTCGGCAACAACAACGACCCGCGTTTCGGCGTCTATACCGGTGACGACGGTTATCGCCATCGCCGTGACGAGCGCCGTGGCGACTGGCGCCGTGGCTGCTCGCCGGACCGCGCCCTCGACAAGGCCGAACGCATGGGTCTGCGCCGTGCCCGCATCGTCGACGTCAGCCGTCGTACGGTGAAGGTGATGGGCCGCCAGGACGGCGACCGCGTCGTCGTCGTGTTCGCCAATGAGCGCGGCTGCCCCGTCATCTATCGCTAAGGCCGGCTTTGGCGGATCATAGAGGCATGATCGTCTGCGAGGATCAGCCGGGAGACACGACCTTCAGTGAAGGTCGGTCTGGCAGCATGATCTCCTACGAAGATCAGCCGGGACTAGCCGAGCCCCTTTCCGTTTGAAGGGTGTGGCTCGAAAAAACCCCGCGGGAGCAATCCTGCGGGGTTTTTCATGCACGCTATTGGCTGATGATTGCCGTGGCTAGGCTCAGCTACGGACCGTCAGAGCCGATTATTTCAGTTCGAAGGTGACGGTGACCTGCACATTGTAGGCGTTCTCACCGGCTTGTACCGGAGCCGCGCCGGCCGCGGCATCGAAGGCTTTGGCATTGATCGGCATCGGCGCCGGCCTGATGTTCTGGTCTGTGATCTCGAGCACCCGGCCGAGGCTGACGCCGGCGGCTTCGGCCAGCGTCTTGGCCTTGGCCATGGCGTCGGCGACCGCCTTCTTTCGCGCCTCGGTGACCGTGGCTGCCGGGTTGTCGTTGGTGAAGGCAATGCCGCCGCCCTGGTTGACGCCCAGCGACACCGCCTTGTCGAGGACCTCGCCTGTCTTGTCGACGTCGCGCACCCGCACCGAAAGCGTGTTGGTCACCTGATAGGCGACGAGTTCGGCTTCCTGGCTGCCGTCCGGCTTGTTGGTGTAGTTGTAGCGCGGGTTGATCTGGATGCCAGCGGTCTGCAGATCGCGGTCCTTGATGCCGGCGGACTTCATCGCCGCGATCACGGCGGCCATGGCGTCATTGTTGGCATCGAGCGCGGCGCGCGCGGTCTTGGCCTCGCGCATGACGCTCAGCGTCAGGACCGCCAGATCGGGGGCTACGGTTGCTTCGCCTTCGCCCGACACGATGATGCGGGGCGGCGTCGGCAGATCGGCGGCTCCAGCCATCGCCGGAAAAGCGATTGCAGCGGCGAGCGCGAGAGGCAAAAGATGTCTGGTCATGAAAATCTCCTTGGTCTGCGATCAAGTCGCAAGGGGTCGCGTAGAGCGCGATTATGGGTTGATTTGGGCGATCTGCGGAAGCCCGTAGGGAAAGCCTTGTGCCGCGATGCGAAAAACATTAATCCAGCCCGCGTGGGGCCTGTAGCTCAATGGTTAGAGCCGGCGGCTCATAACCGCTTGGTTGGGGGTTCGAGTCCCTCCGGGCCCACCATCCAGTCCCCTCGTTTTTCGGGGTTTCGACCGTCTCAGAATACCTCCGACATTTCCGTGGGTTAGCGCCGAGTAGTGGGCAACACTTGGCTGAGACGCCGCGGTAAACGCAAAACACCCGACTTTTAAGTCGTCCGTCTCTGTCGGGCGAATTCCGTAGCCAAGTGTTTGCCAAAGCGATGGTCGACTGGTCAGCGAGATGCTCGCCGGATGGTTAGAAGCCCAGGAGTGCAGCCTGGTCAGTCCAAGTAAGGGGGAGGTCCGACAATCGGGACAGCCGGTGCGCCGTTAGTTCAACAGGTTGATCACCTGCAACGATGTTGGCCGCAATTTTTGGAACGAGGAAAGCGAAGGGCAATAGGCGGCTGACCTCGGATGTATCGGTGCCGTTGAGCATGGCAACGTCGGTAAGGCTGCGACCGACTCCGTCTGTAAGTTGGCCGAGATATAGGTGGGCGCGGCGCAGAAGGTTGATCAAGGCGGCATCGGGTGCCCGGTTGATATTGGATCCGTTGGTAAGCACGATCCGCGTTTCGACGCCGCGACGCTTCATTCCGATTGGACATTCGATGGAAGTTACTTGGGCGCTATCGTTGGGTGGCAGCTTTCGGTCGAGAAGCAATTCCGATAGCGAGCGGCGATCCAGTTCGATGGTCAATAAACCAAGCTTGAGGGTGATCCTGTGAACGATCTTTTGGAGGAGAGATCGCTTCGCATCCGTAGTGCCTGAAGCCCAACACGACCGCATCTCGTCAACTCGCCGCATCGCTGCCTGGATTTCGCCAGAGTCTGCCCATTGCCAAATCCAATCAGACAGTTGGGCTTGATCACTGAGAATCCGATTGAGGCGATGCTCAACAACTGACTCAAGTGCGGGTGCCGGAAGACGCCAGCCCTCGGAACCTTTCCTGCGCTCATCGACGAACTGCTTTGAGACATAGTATCGGTAGCGAACACCTTGCTTATTGGCATGAACCGATCGCAATTTCTCGCCCGCTTCATCAAAGAGCAGACCGGTGAGCAAATGGGCTTGCGTGACATTGGACTCGCTTCGCCGCCGCGGCGCCTGAGAGGCAAGTAGTGCCTGGGCCTCGTCGAACGTGGCAGACGTGACAATTGGCTTGTGCTCTCCATCGTAGACCTGATCCTTGTGCCTGATCTTGCCGACGTAGACCGGGTTCGAAAGCAGGTGGTAGAGGTTGCCGCGACCAAACGGCATGGTAACTGCAACTGATCCGTCTATGAGGTGTCGCGATCGTGTGGAAACCCCGTCGCTCGCAGCCTCATCGACAAGGTCGCGCACTGACCTCAGGGTGAGATAGCGGGCGAACAGGTGTCTGACTGTTTGTGCCTCGGTTTCGTCAATCACCAGCTTGCGGTACTCGACACGATAGCCCAGGGGCACCACGCCACCCATCCACATGCCTTTCTTCTTCGAGGCCGCGATCTTGTCGCGGATACGCTCTGCTGTAACCTCTCGCTCGAACTGGGCGAAGGACAAGAGCACGTTGAGCGTGAGCCTGCCCATTGAGGTTGTGGTGTTGAACTGCTGCGTGACCGAGACAAACGAGACGGAGCTGGCATCGAAGATCTCGACGATCTTGCAAAAATCCATCAGCGAACGGGTGAGGCGGTCGATCTTGTAGACGACCACCACATCGACCTCTTTGTCCCGGATGTCCTGTAGGAGACGCTGCAGGGCAGGGCGCTCCATCGTGCCGCCCGAAATCCCGCCGTCATCGTAGTGGCTTGGCATCAACTTCCAGCCAAGACCGACCTGCGATGCGATGAAGGCCGCGCACGCTTCGCGCTGGGCATCGAGCGAATTGAATTCCTGCTCCAATCCCTCTTCGGTCGATTTGCGAGTGTAGATCGCGCAGTTGAGGCGAGGGATTGCTGTCATAGGCCAAAGAACCTCGGGCCAGACCAATGGGCGCCGGTAATGCGGCGGGCGACAGCCGACAGCGATCCGTACGTCTTGCCATCGAGCACGAAGCCGTCATAGACCACTTCGATAACGTGCATCCGGCCATTCCATTCCCGCACCAGACGGGAGCCGATTCTTGGCGGAAGGGATCGTGGCGGCGACGTTAGTGCCTTATCCGATGACGCTGCTCGGACCGACGGAACACCGTCCTCGCGATCCGGTCCAGTATTGCTCGGTTGGACAGCCTTTACGTTGGACTGGCGCGCGTTGCCTGCTCCGAGTGTTTTCTTGACGGTCGAAGGTAAACCACCCAATCGCTTGGCCTGGAGATGCCAGGCGGCCGACCGTTCAAGCAACCCACGTTTGACCCCTTTGGGCGGCGGGCAGCCATAGGCCTTTTTCCATGCTGCCGTGAGTTCATCACGCGTGAGACCGCCAATCCCGGCGATCTCACTATCCAGATCCTGTCTTTTGCGCATCTAGGTCAACCGGCGGTCTTCGCCTCGGCAATGCGGTACCGCCTTTGTCCGTCCTTGCCGGTGTCGCTGAGCAGTTCGTGGCCAAGCTTCTTCTTGACGGTACCGGAGAGGAAACCCCGCACCGAATGCGCCTGCCATCCCGTCGCATCCATCAGGGTTTGGATTGTAGCGCCTTTGGCCGACTTCAGCTTCTTGAGGACGATGTCGGTTTTGGTAGGCGCTGCGGGCGCTTCGTCCTTTGCCTTCTTGACCGTCACCGCGACGGTCACCACGGACTTCTCGCGCGGCTTCCGGGTTGGGGTGCTGTCGTCGACGCTGGGTGCCGTATCGGCGGCTTCCGCATTGTCGGCCTTCATAGTGGTGTTGTTAAAGATAGACATTTCAAATCTCCATCAGTTAGAAGCCCGGACCATTCCGGCGCTTGTACTGACCGAAGCCCGCTGTCTTGGCGGGCTGGAGATTCTGCTCGTTGTTAATCCATTGTTCTTCTGCTGCGCTGGCAACACCAATGCTTCGTTGCCGTATGAAGTCCAGTCGAATATCGCTGCCTTCGAGGGCTTAGACCACACCAGTGGACCTTCCCACGACGTGTCGATGCTCCCAAGTCCATCTGGCATTTGAAAAGTTAGGAAATCGCGATGAAATGACAGCGATCCGCAATGAACCGCAGATCTTCAATTCTTCGGAAATAAGTCAAATATAGAAAGGGCATTGCCTAGGCTGTCTTAATATCGGAGGAAGGGCAAATGGAAATCGCGGAAGCCTCTCTTACAGCCGAAGATGACAAGGGGAATGGCGATCCAGGGTCTACGCTAAGGGCCAGCCCTCTCCGCATCGGAATCTCTACGCGCGCTCTTTTTGATCTGGAGGAGGAACATCGCGTATTCGAGAACTACGGCGTCAAGTCGTATGCGGCCATGCAACTCGAACGCGAGGACGTGATCCTCCGCAGGGGTGCTGGCTTTGAGGTAGTCGAGCGGTTACTCGCGCTGAACGATCCTGAGGCTGCTCCGTATGTTGAAGTGATCCTTCTGTCCCAGAACTCGCCCGACCTCTCTCTCCGAGCGTTCAAGTCGATCGATCATTATGGGCTTGTCGTCAAGACAGGCAGTTTTACTAGCGGGCGGTCACTCGCTCCTTTTGTTCCTGCTTGGGGCATTGACCTATTTCTCTCAAACGCGGACACGGATGTAAAAGGAGCGGTGGACGGCGGAGCAGCCGCTGCTCGGCTTGGCTTGGCGCCCAAGGATCGTGCCGAAACACCCCAGGGCGAGGTCCGGGTCGCGTTCGACGGCGATGCTGTAGTGTTTGGCCCCGAGTCCGACGCAATCTACAAAGAAAAGGGCCTGGAGGCTTTCCTTGCGCATGAGACCGCGAACGCGAGCAATCCGATGGCGCGCGGCCCGTTTGGCAATTTTCTTCACAAGTTATCGGCATTGCGCCGAGTTTTCCTTAATGAGGGCAACGTGAGTAAGGTCCGCATCGCACTTGTCACTGCCCGGAACGCCCCTGCGCATGAGCGCGTAATTCGGACGCTGAGAGCGTGGGGAACACCAGCTGACGAGGCGCACTTCGTAGGCAGCCGTGAGAAAGCACCCATCCTGAAGGCGCTCGGGGCCCACATTTTCTTTGATGATCAAGAGAAGCACGTTTTAGGCGCGGCGGCAGTGGTTCCTGCCGGCCATGTTCCCGGACCTCACGATCCGGCTGCGCCGGTAATCCCGGCCGGCTGATTCTTCAGGATTAGATCTCGTTCGCTTTGACTGAGCGTCCGAACGTGACGGCATGCGATCTGGGCATAGTGGAAGCCGAACGGCGGCTTTGCGCCCAATGGCAGTCATTCGTACGGTCCCGTCCATTCACCAAAAGCGGACCATGGGGCGGAAGTATAGGTGAGCATTCCGTGCCGGCGAGCGCCGCCAACTGCGTGCGACTGCCCTGTAAGCCGGAGGTCAGAGCGTCTTGCTCATAAGCAGGATAGGAACCGGAGCCCCGCCACGCTCGTCGAAGAATTTCTTGACGGATTGGTACCCGCAGGCGCGATACAGTGGCTCTCCGGCCGCGGTAGCTGCCAGCTCAGCACGGGCGAAGCCCTCGGCCTTGGCGGCACGCTCACAAAGCGCAAGGATCAAGTGGCCGACCCCCCGCCGGACAAAGTCCGGATGGGTGTACATGGCTCTGATGCGTGCTGCGTCCTTGGCAGGATCAAGCAGCGCTGCATCACGTCCAGGCGACTGATCTCCACCATACATCGTTGCGCGCCGGCTCCAACCGCCGCAACCTGCCAAAACGCCGTTGTGCTCCACGAGGAAGTAAGTGCCGTCGTCGACAAGTTGTGTATCCAGCCCCATGATGGCCCGGCTGGATTGGATCTGAGCGTCATCTAGAAAGGGCTTCTGGAGTTCAGAGATCGCCGCGTCCATGAGCGTAATCAGGGCCGGGAGATCCTCCCGTTGTGCTTTCCGGTGCCGAAAGTCTTCACTTGCCATGTTCAAGTCTCGATTTGACGAATTTCGTTCCGGCAGAAGAGACCAAATATTCGCTGCTGCGGCAGCCTCGAGACGCTATCCACTGCGGCCCCGACGGCATAGCCGTGACAGTCATTCTGGCAGCCCCGCCATGCGATAGCCTTCCACGATATGCCGTCGGACGTCCTCGGCCGGGAAAGGCTGCGAAGCTGACCAATGCCTGATTGTGAAGTGCGGATTGCTTATCATGAACATTTCCGCCTCCCAGCGCGCCTCCTCCAAACGGCCAAGTTGCGCAAGGCTTGCTGCAAGCAGGCGTCGTGAAGTCGTGCGATAAGTTTCGGGTCTCCGCAACGTTTGAACCGCGGATTCGTAGTCGCCGATGGCATACTGAGCCTGGCCCAACATCCAGTAGTACCAACCGGGCGGGTGAGGGTTGAGCCGCAGCGCCTTGCGCACCTGCTCTATGGCTTCGGCAGGCCGGCCGTTTTCCGTCGTCAGTTCAGCTTGCATTGCCCATGCGTCGGCGTGGTTGGGATCCAGCTTGTGGGCGGCGGCGAATTCGGCATCCGATTCCGCCCAGCGACCCTCATGTCCTAGTATAACGCCCAATACCCATCGGTTCCCAGCGTCATTCGGGTCGAGTTCGACCGCCTGCTGTGCTTCGGCAAGCGCACTTGTGCGATTGGGGTCCATCGGTTCGTCCCAGAACTCCCAGCCCAGCCAGAGGTTGAGTGCCAGCCAACGATGCGCCTCCGCATATTCCGGATCGAGCGCAATTGCCCGGTTCAGCAGGAAAATGGCTTCTTTCGCGGTGAGTGCCGTTTGCAGGCCCAAGGCCCGTGCACGCACACATAAATCATAGGCCTCCAGGTTCTTCGGTCTGTTGCGCCCCGGCGCGGCGGTCAGACGGCCCACCAGAGCCTCGACAATCTTGCCGGTCACCTCGTCCTGAACAGCGAAGATATCTTCAAGGCTTCGGTCGAATCTTTCGGCCCAAAGGTGGTCGCCCCCGATCGCATCGATCAATTGAGCGTTGATACGCACCCGTCCAGCTGCCCGCCGTGCACTACCCTCAAGAAGATGGCGCACTCCCAGTTCTCGCGCGATGCGACGCACATCCATATGCCTGCCCTTGTATGCAAAAGCCGAGTTGCTGGCGATGACAAACAACTCGCTGTTCCTCGACAGATCCGTGATCAGGTCTTCGGTGAGGCCGTCGACAAAAGCCTCCTGCTCCGGATCGTTGCTCATGTTCGTAAAGGGAAGGACGGCGATGGAGGGCTTGCCGGGGAGCGGCAGCGGCGCTTTCTCTGCCGGTCCGCCACTTTCAGATGAGGCCGATAACCGAATCCGGTAAACGGATACCGGTTCGGCAACGTTCTTGATCGCTTGCGGACCGAGTTCGTCGAAGTCGCATTCAAGCTTTCGCTTGACTTGATCGTAGACGCTGCCGGAGACGCAGATATCTCCGGCCCCGGCCATTGCCTGAAGCCGCACTGCGACAACAACGCCATCGCCGAACAGATCGCCGTCCTCGACAACGACATCGCCCAGATTGATGCCGATATGCAGGTTGATTTGTCGGTCGAACGCCAAACCCTCGTTCGCGGCCATCATCCGCTTCTGGAGTTCGACGGCGCATGACACCGCGTTCACTGCGCTTCCGAACTCGACTAGGACGCCATCACCCATCACTTTTACGACACGGCCGTGACGGTCGCGGACCAGTGGTTCCAGGATCTCCTTCCGCCTCCTCTTTAACGCGTTCAATGTTCCTTGCTCGTCCAGGTCCAGAAGTCGGCTGTAGCCCACCACGTCGGCGGCCAATATGGCGGCAAGACGGCGTTGGGCGCGTTCTTCGGCCATTTCGCTTTGCTTTCATTGAAAGCAGAAAAATGGGATTGTATGACGTCTATTTCAAAAGTCTATCAGGCTGACTTTGAAGCTCGATCGGCAAGCCGCTACATGGGGTGATCGCGTCACGTCGGTCGATCATTCACTTTCTTGTTTACGCGGTCGCGAGGACGATACCTCAAAGACGGAGGGGCCTCAGCCGAGCCCGCATTGTGTCGTTTCGGAACCGGGTGGACCAATCAATTTAGGGTCATGTTGAATAAAATGCAGAGTGGAACTCAACGCCGACCTGTGCCAGGGTCCCGCCTCATCACAACCAGTCCAAAGAGAAGATCGCCCCCTTTCACCACTCTTTCCTTCGCGGCGCCCAACGGCAGGCCGTGGCCCGCCCGTTCAGTCATGCGCTCCGGATTGCGGCGCGGCCAATTTAACGGTCGATGTAATCCCCCGTTTACCGCTCTGGAGTGCGTGGCGGCACCTGATCTAGGAGTGCGATCTCATCGGTCGCTGCTGGCAGTTCGCCCCTTGGCGTCAGCTTGTCGACCGCCTCGGGCAAGTCTTTAGTGATCCGGGCAATCAACTCATCGCGCGACAGACCAGTTTGCATCGAAAGCGCAGTGAGAGTGTCCTCGTCAATTGCCGTCTCCACGTCCTTCGGGTCGATCGGTTCGTTGGGTCCGGTACTAACCCACGAATCGACCTTCGATCCCGCTCCTGCATTTCTGAAGCGGTCGAGGATGTCCCCAAACGCGGTCCCGGAGACGCCCTTGGACAGCTGATCCAAGAGCCCGCCTTGTGTGTTGTTTGGATCTCGATTTCCCGCGCCGCGGATCAAGTCACCGATCTTATCGCGATTTTGGTAAGCAAGAATGCCAAGCATCGCGACAGCCAGTCTTCCCAGATTTGCCATTGGTTTCCTCCTTAGCTAACAGGAAGAAGGCTTCGAGGCTCGCAAGGTTCCGCCTGCTGGAGTTAATAGACCTCTGGAACACGCTCAGCCTTCTCCTCCCGGAATTCTGCAGCGAAGCGCGCCGCAAGTTTTCCTCGCCGCGCCAGTGCTTCACACGGCAATCAACCCTGGGGTTTTAAGCGGCGCAATGATAAGGAGGAGGGAGCGGAACCTGGCCAGCTCGCTGTCGCTGTCATTCCCAACGTTTGCCCAACCAGTCTTCAAGCCCGTTGTCCGGCTCCTATCTTCAACCGAGTGCCGCTCTCACGCCCCATCTTAGCCTCAAATTACACACCCGCTCTTCGGAGGTGCATTGAGCTTCTCTAGCTGCGGGACATATGAAGCGCAACACGATCTCGTCCTTCCGATTTGGCACGAAACAGAGCCAAATCGGCGGCATTGACGAAATCGTTTGGCGTCTCGTTCTCGGTGGGCACCGCTGTTGCGGCGCCAACGCTGATGGTCACGCGATCCGGGCCGTGGGGTATGTTCAATTCCCGCACGCTCTGGACGAGCCGCTCTGCGATCGCGCTGGATTGTTCCAGTAAAGTGTCGACCAGCACGATGACGAACTCTTCGCCTCCGTACCGCGCAGCGAGATCGGTGGAGCGGCCGGAACCACTCTGGATTACGCTGGCGATTTGCTTGAGCACCTCGTCGCCGGCCATGTGGCCATAGGTATCGTTGTATCGTTTGAAGTTGTCTGCATCGATCATCAACAGCGACAATGGGGACTGTGCGCGAAAAGCGCGCTTCCATTCAGCCGCCAGATATTCGTCAAAATAGCGCCTGTTGCCTAGACCCGTCAGGCCATCGATCCTCGTCAGACGTTCAAGCTCGAGATTTGCACTGATCAGCTGTCGCTGGCTTTCCCTTAGCGCTCGGTACGCCGCGTCTCGCTGGACGTGATCCAGATAGGCCCGCGTGTGATATCGAATACGTGCAATCAACTCGATACGGTCCGGCAGTTTGACGAGATAGTCGTTCGCTCCCGCAGCGAACGCCTCGCCCTTGGTGGCTGGATCTTCCTTGCTCGACAGCACAATGACTGGGACCGCGCGTGTCGACCCATGCTTCCTGTATTCTCGCACCAGATGCAGCCCATCGACCCCGGGCATGACGAGATCCTGCAGAATAACCGTTGGCTTTACCTCATCCGCGACCGTCATCGCTCTCAATGGGTCGGTGCAGAAGTGTAAGGAAATATCGGGCGCGGTGGCTAGAGCGCGCCTGACCGCCTCGCAAACCATGATCTGATCATCGATGAGCAGAACCATGGATGAATAATTATCTGCGAGTGGCGGGACCAGCTCTGGTTCTTGCGTCATCGGACGGGCCCTTTCACGTGGAGCGCTCGCAGGCTTCGATTATACGTGAGCCGATAGCACTCAAAGGAAGAATATCAACAGCCGCGCCGATGTCGGCGGCGGCCTTCGGCATGCCATAGACGGCACTGGTTGCTTTATCCTGCGCGATTGTGAGATGCCCCTTGTCGCGGAGCTGTCTCAGCCCGCGCGCACCATCCCTGCCCATGCCTGTGAGCAGAACACCAGTCACCGAGCCGGGCCACCATTGCGCCGCACTTTCGAAGAACACATCTACGGACGGCCGATAAACATTGTCCTTGGGGCTGGGCGTATAGCCAAGTTGCCGAGCTGACTTGAAAACCAGATGATCCGCAGAACTGGCAACGAGAACGGTGCCCGCTTGAGGACTATCCCTTTCCCGCGCCGGACGGATCGGGAGAGGCGTATGCTGCCCCAGCCAATCAACGAGGCCTGGAACGAACTGAGCATCGAGATGCTGGACCAGTACAATCGCGCCGCCAAAGTCAACGGGAAACGAACTCAGGACTGCGGCAACGGCAGCCGGCCCGCCGGCAGAGGCACCGATTGCAATCAGGCGTCGAGGTGTCGGCTCAGCCGCACGTGACATCCGCCTTTTTGCCTGGGTCGGCGCATCACCGATCAGCTTGCCGATCGTTCCTATCTTGTTCGTCAAAAGCCGGGCGGATTGCGAGGACGCGTTACCTTCGATGCCCACCGACGGAATATCGACTGCGTCAAGGGCGCCATGACCCATTGCTTCGTAGACGCCGGCGAGGTTGGCTTCGATACTGGCGGTCACAAGCAAGATTGAGCACGGAGTTTCCGCCATGATTCTGCGGGTCGCTTCAACGCCATCCATCTCTGGCATCGCTAGATCCATCAGTATCAGATCCGGCAGATCTCGTCTGCAGACCTCGACCGCCTCTCGCCCATTGGTCGCGATCCACGCGACCTGATGTTCGCCGGTCGACAGGACCAGTCGACGCAGAAGTTCGACCGCCATCGGCATGTCGTTGACTACGCCGATTCTCATTCGCTGGCGTCCCATCTCGATTTCATTCAACCGCCTCGCCAATCATGTCCACGACGGCATGGATCAGCGCCTCGTCCTGAAAGCTACTCTTGGTCAGATAATAGTCAGCACCTGCGTCGAGCCCGCGCGCGCGATCTTCTTCCCGATCCTTGTATGAAACGATCATGATGGGTGTGTTCTTGAGATGAGTGTCCTTTCTGATCAAACTCACCAGTTCGATGCCATCCATGCGAGGCATGTCGATGTCGGTGACGACGAGGTCGAAAGGACCAGACCGGACGGCATTCCACCCGTCCATACCGTCGACCGCAACTTCGACCTCATAACCGTAATTGCCCAGCATCTTGCGCTGGAGTTCGCGAACCGTCAGTGAATCGTCAATCACGAGCACGCGCTTGCGCCTGCTCGCTTCGGGACCGCCCGCGGCGCGCCGAAGAGTTCGAAATCCGCTCGACGACGCAAGCTTCTCCACCGATCGGATCAGATCGTCGACGTCGAAGATCAGAACAGGCGAACCGTCTTCCATCAGAGCTGCTGCGCTGATATCCTTAATTTTGGCAAACCGTGGATCGAGAGGTCTGATCACTAACTCGCGTTCCCCGAGAAAACGGTCGACGATCAGGCCGTACGCATCGCCCCGGCCCGCATCCACGACGACGACCGAGAGTTCGTTCGGTTCCGATCCGGGCTCACCTCGATCCAGCACCTCGCGCGCGGTGACCAGCCCAATCTGTCGATCATTCAATCGAAAATGTGGCCGCCCCTGCAGGAGAGTGATCTGCGTCCGCTGCAGTTTCAAAGTCTTGGAAATGGCAGCGAGTGGAAAAGCATAAGGCTCCCCATCGACATCGACGAGCAGCGTGCGCAGGACCGACAACGTCAGCGGCAGTTGCAGTTGAAATCGGGTTCCGTGCCCAAATTCTGAGGAGACGCTTGCGACTCCCCGCACTTCCTTCGTCATGGCTTGCACTGCATCGAGCCCCACACCGCGACCGGAGACGTCGGTAATGCCCGCTTTCATCGAAAAGCCTGGCAGAAACAGGAATGCGAGCAATTCGGTTTCGCTGAGTGTGTCAGCACTTTCCCTGGTTGCAAGTTGCCGGGCGACGACAGTCTCGCGCAGCTTCGAGAGCTCGACCCCCCTGCCGTCATCCACCACGGCTATCTGCAGCAGCCCGGCATTATGCCTCGCTTCGAGCCTGATCAGCCCCTCTTCGGGTTTACCCATCGCGAGGCGCTCATCAGGCGGTTCAAGCCCATGGTCTACAGCGTTGCGCAGGAGATGCCCCAAAGGGGCATCAAGCTGCTCGAGGATATCACGGTCGATGCCGGTCGAGCCGCCTACGATCTCCAGTCGCACCCGCTTGCCAAGGGTACGACCGAGGTCGCGGATCGTTCTCGCATAGTGTCGCACGCCGTCCTCAAAAGGCCGCATCCGGCTCGCCAACGTTTCATCGTACAATCTGTTGGCAAGATCAGTCGCTTTCCGATCCACTGAATCCAATTCATCGAGACGCTCCGCCAGGAACGCTTGGTTCAACCGAAGCTTTCGCTGCGCTTCAGCCAGCGCCTCCACCACCGCCGCATTGTTTGAAACCGGCGGCAGCATTGCATGAAGATTGTCGAACGAACTCGCGAGGTCCGCTTGAAGTCGCTTCAGCCGTAGCAGCCCGTCAGCGAATGGCCTGAGTCGCCGAGCTTCCATCAGCGACTCGCCAGCCAACCCGAGCAATCGGTTCAGGCTGTCTGCCGTCACCCGAACCATTCTATCAGAGCCGATGCTGCCCTGGGCTTGCGGTTCCGCCGCAACTAGGAGGTTCGCTGAAGAGGTCGTCGCCAGTTGCTCCTGGGCATGATCTGGAGTTGCGAAATCAGCTGCAGAATCTTGGGGCCCGGGCTTTGCCTTGGGGAGGGACAATTCCTCGAACTTCGCGAGAAAGGTTTCGACTTCTGAGTTGGCGCTGTCGCTCGATGATCCCGATGCGATCAATTTCAAAAGGTCAGAGCCCTGCAGAAGCGCATCTATATGCTCCCGTCGCACCCTCAGCTGCCCACGTTGCGCGGCGACCAGGCAGTCTTCCATCGCATTTGCAACTTTGACCGCGGGCATCAGGTCGATGATGCGGGCAGCTCCTTTCAGGGAATGCGCGGCACGCATGCATGCTTCCAGGGCGTCGGGGGCGATAGGATCGCGTTCGAGTGCCAGAAGCCCAGAGGTTAGAGCCTGTGACTGCGTCTCCAGTTCGGCCTGGAAGAGGGTGAGCATCGAAACCTGGCTGAAGTCTCCATCTGTCATGCGATGCTCCGGTCAAGCATCGTGAGCAGTTGTCGTGGATCGAGACAGCCAACGGCTCGTCCCTGCCACGGCAGCACGGCAACTGTAGCGGCCGACACTGCCTTGCCAATCGTGGCCGGAACATCGAGAGTGTCGCGTTCTTGGTACCGATGTAAGCCGTGGATCTCGTCAACCGTAAAAGCAACCCGCTTGTCGTGCTCGCCTACCACGACTAGGCGGCGAAATACCTTGGTGCGTGTGCCTTGTTCCCCCTCCTTGCGCTCGTCTATCCCGAGCAATTCGGCCAGGGACAGGCAAATGAGCAATTCACCACGGACATTCGCAATACCGAGCAGTGCACTGTTCCTGCGGTGTGGAAGTGAATGAACGCGACGAGATTCAGCCACTTCATGAAAAATACCGACCGGCAGTGCAAGCCATTCGTCCCCCAAACGGAAGAGAACGGCCGTCTGCAGCGCGTCGCTGTCTGTCGAATGGATCCCTGCACGATCAGCGTTATCATGCCATTCGTCGCGGTATGCCGAGGGCGCTGCACGGTCAAGAAGGCGTCGTGCAATCTTCTTGTAGGTCGGGCAATTCCGGCAGTGGAGATGCTGCTCCAGTAGCGGACATGACTTGTCGCCCCGTACGCCTATTTGCCGCCAGCAGTCGTCGATTGCAATCTCCTCCACCGGCTGAGCGATCTTTGTCGAAGCCGCCATCAGCCGCCGCTCCTTTTCTGGACCCGACCCAGCCGGCCGGCCAGCGCCTCGGCGCCGTTATGGTCGCCTTGCTTGCTAAGCAGCAAGGCCAGATGGACGAGAGCTTCTCGATGATTTGGTGCGAGATAGAGCGCCTTGCGATAACTTCGCGCGGCTTCGGGTGCAGAACCATCCGCATCTTGGACGAGGCCCAGCAGGTAGAAGATTTCCGCGGAAGGACCGAATTCCTTGAGATGCGCCAGGGCGACCTCCTGTGCCTCCTTTACCCGTCCTGCATTGGCGATCCGTTCAACCGCGATGAGGCTTTCCGAGGCCTGTGCAAGCGGCTTGGTCGGAGCCTGCCTACGGCCTTCATTGCCAATTGTCGGTCGGAACGGAAGAAGAGGCTCGCTCTTGTTGACCTTCGGGCTTGGCGCCCGCACCGGGACGGCGGCCGGAACTTTCGGCGCCGTGGTCTTGACGGCCTCCGATTTCAGAAAGGCAAAGGCCAATGGCCATTCAGCGGAAATAAAGCCATGCAACCTTGGAAGAGCTGCTTCCGCCGGACCGACCAGAAGAAGTCCGTCCTTGGCCAGCAGGTCCTTCAGGCAGCTCAATGCGCGATCCTGCAGCTCTCGATTGAAGTAGATCAGCAAATTGCGGCAAAGCAGGATGTCATACACCTCTTGCCCGAAAGCGCGAGAGCCGAACAGGTTTCCTACCCTGAACCGAACCTGTTTCAGCACCCCAGCAATAGGCCGCAACCCGCCCTCAGCCGCTTCGAAATAGCGATCTTTAAATTCGAGATGGCTCCCGCGAAACGAATTGCGCCCATAGATGGCGCGTTCAGCCGTGGCGATATTGCGACTGCTGACGTCCACGCCATCGATCTTGAACTCGTGCGCCTCAAAGCCGGCATCGAACATCGCCATGGCGACCGAATAAGCCTCTTCGCCGGTTGAACATGGCAGGCTCAGGACTCTTATCGGCTGAGCAGGCTTGTGCACGCGCGCATGCCGCGCCAGCATCGTGAACGCTTCTCGGTCGCGAAAGAACCAGGTCTCTGGGATCACCACCGCATTGATCAGCTCCTGCAGCTCCTGCGAGGAAACGGTCAAGTGTTCCCTATAGGCCTGAGGGTTGGTTATCCGGCATGCTTCCATCCGGTCTCTGACCGCCTGACGAACCACTGTCGGACCAACACTGGCACTGTCCAGTCCGATGGTTTCCATCAGGAGCTTTTCTATTGCGCCGGTCATTGATCACCTATTGCGGCCTGGCGGAGCAAAGCGGTACGAATCTCTTCCGAAAGCAGCGCTTCCACTTTGACCGACTGAATGATCTCCGAACCATCGGAAGCCACCGGCCCAAGATAGGGCGGGGTTCCTTGTTCAAGTCCGAACGGCGCGAAATCGGCAGGGTGTCGCTCGAGCGTATCCGTCACCCGTTCCGCGATCAGCCCCAGCAGGCGTTGCTCGCCATCATGCGCCGGATAGCGCGTCACAACGATCCGGGTGCTCAATAGGCGCTCCGATGGCCGGCCAAGCGCAAGATGGGTAACATCGATCAGAGGGATGGGTATTCCGTTATAGCTGACCAAACCCACCACACCAGTTGGCGCACCCGGAAGAACTTTCACATCGAAATAGGGCAGCACCTCTTCAATTTGGTGGACATCGATCAAGTAGCGATCCGGACCCATGCTGAAGGCGAGGAATAGCATTGTCACCTCCTACTGCCGACTCGCTATGCTCGCAGCTTGAACCTCGAAATGCTACTTCGCATGCCGCCTGAGACTTGATTGAGCTCGTCGATCGCGAGCGTCGATTGCTGAAGGGATTCGACTGTTTGCTGAGCTGCCTCGCTTAGCTGGGTTAGCGTGTCGCTGATCTGCCCCGCGCCGGTCGCCTGTGCTTGCATGCCTTCATTGGCGACTTCGAAACGTGGCACCAGCCCCTGAACCTGCTGAATGATATCGAAGAGTTGCCCGCCGACCTGCTGGATTTCCTGCATACCCCGGCGGACCTGCTCGGAAAACTTGTCCATGCCCATCACCCCGGCCGCGACTGCCGACTGGATGTCCTTGACCATCTGCTCAATATCGTAGGTGGAGACAGCCGTCTGGTCCGCGAGCCTTCGGATTTCCGTCGCTACAACTGCAAAACCCCGGCCATATTGGCCTGCCTTCTCAGCCTCGATGGAAGCGTTGAGCGACAACAGATTCGTCTGATCGGCGACTTTTGTGATGGTCGTCACCACCTGATTGATGCTGCCGGCTTTCTCACTCAAGATCGCGAGTTTGGAATTGATCGCGCCGGCCGCTTCCATGACTTGCTGCATGGTTTCTTCCATACGGGTCAGCCCGGCTTGACCTCCGCCGGCGACGGCAGCCGTTTGTTCGGCAACTGTGGAGACCTCGTTCATCGTGCGGACCAGCTCGTTTGATGTGGCGGAGATTTCCTTGGCTGTCGCGCGGATTTCTGTTGTGGTCGCTGCGATTTCAGTCGCAGTTGCCTGCTGTTGCTTGGAGGTGGCGGCGATCTCAGTTATCGACGTGCCGACCTGTATGCTGGACCTTTGAACCTGACCAATGAGGGTTGTGAGATCGTCCGCCATTGCGTTGAAGCCGTCGGCAAGCACACTGAATTCGTCTCGGCGCATCAGATCGAGGCGTTCGCTGAAGTCGCCTTGCCGCATCAATTGAACCGCGTTGACCAAACGGGTGAGCGGACCTGTAATGGCGCGAAACAGCTGGTAACCCAAAAGAAGGGCTAGCCCGAGGGCTACCAACAAGCCAACACTCAAACCGACTTCGGCCGTTCTAACGATCGAGCTGATCCGCTGGGTCGCACTGTTTGCCTCGCCTCTATGATCCTCAACCATGGCCTGCAGAGCGGACTGCAATTTTACAAAAATCGGCTCTACGGTGTTCTTGAGGGCCGGGCTTTCATTGGGAGTTTCACCTTTCGACAAGGCAGCCCGGCTTGTGTCCAGCACAGCAGTTTCAGCCAGACGGAATTGGTTGGCGAGTTCTTTGACGAGTGCATAATTCTGCTTGTCGATGTCGGAGACGATTGTTGCCTCATAGTCGTCCATCGATCGCTGCACTTGGTCGCGATTGGTCGTGATCGCGCTTTCAAGCGTGCTTCTGTCCGACGGGTTTTCCTGAAGGGCAAATTCCTGAAGCAGACTATGGGCCGCCATCTGGCCCGTCATGATCTCGGTGCTGTGATAAAGGTCCGGTAGGATGCCCTTCTCGACCTCAGTCGCCTCCTGGCCCGCCTGAAGAAACCAGGCGTACGCCATGACGGCTATCACGGACATGACCACCAGAACGGCAGCGAAACTGACGAGGATGCGGTGGCGTATTGTCAGACTCTTCATGGAACCGGTTCACCAATGGGGGCATCGTGGGCTGCGCGACAAGCGCTCGTTCCGACGTATTCGAAAAGGTGCGTCGAAAAGCGGCAGTCTGATGCTGAATGGTTTCTTTTCCGTTCCATCGCAAATGATGGAGAGGCGGCTCGCCAATCGGCGGCGCCAGAAGCGGTGGTCAAGGACGTCCTGCCGTCCACGCACATCAGCCCGACATCGGCTAGGGTGGCACGCCGCGTCAAGAGGAGCGTGTATGAGCTACTTGTGGCCATGAGTTGAATGACTGCTTAGGTCAGCTCGATGCCCGAAAGCCGACCTCCCGCTTGCGGCCCAGAGTCGCCAGTCTGCAATGCGCCTCATTTCGGCCAGAAGGTCGACATTTGCCGCGTCCAAAAGCGTACATCGTGATGATCGGCGTTCTGACGGTCTGTCTGCGCCAGCGACCGTCAGAACGCTGCTTGAGAAGAGGTACAGAATCACATCAAATATCCGTGCCTTCAGTCCGATCTCCCGGCTCTGCTGGATCAGCAAATGCCCTGCAGATCGCTCTGGGCGGCCTCGAATATTCCCGCGCTTTGCCTCCAGACAGGCCGCCGGAGGTAATGATCCTCGGCCCCGCGCTTTTGGCTAGTATTTGATAACGAAAAACCCGCTTCGGCGGCTTTTTTATTCAATATCTTTTTTTTAGTCCAGCGCGTTTCGTGTACTCAGCAAATTTCACTGTTTCGTTTCGGGTGGCGTCTTAGCTGGTCTAAATGAGCGGTAAATCGCGCCGAAAATAATCCCCACTGCTATCCCAACAAAAATGATTAGCAACGCTCCACCAGTGGTGTTTGGCGCAATGATCGTCATCGCAATGAGCCCAAGCACCAATCCCACCACTCCGGACACACCGAACCCGGCTATGAAATCTAGGAAGGGCGTCACTTTACACCGACGACTGAAAAGATCAGGGACCCGTAGTGATCCGCCCACTCGCGAGCTGTTGCGATCAAGCTTCTATCGAACGTTCCCGATCTCCAAAGCTCGGGCCTGTTTTCAATTTCCACTACCCACCGGTGCATGATGTCACTTGCCATCTTGTATTCGGTCACTGTTGAAAGGTCGGCTTTAAGAACCACAGCACCAGGCTTTCCGATTTGCGTCGGCGGTGCCCACGCAATCAGAAAAGGCCCGTCGCCGTCGACAGCAACGCCGCTTGCAACTGCATCGCGGACTGCCTTTTGCGAAACAGCCAGTCCATAATCCTGAAGGGCTTCGTCGCAGGTCCTGGTTATGTTCGCCTTGGTTGCGGCCTTTGCATGCTCGGCGCTGTCCATCGGCCATACCGTTACCATTTGGGCCGCTGTAGGGACGACGAGCGACGACGACGGCAGGACGGCATTCACAAACGCCTCGCACAGCATCTTTTGCCGTTCCTGGTCGTAGATGGTAACTTTCGATTTGAATGCCAGAATCCCATAAGCCGCGAAATTAGTGGGTGGATATTCGTTCGGTCCGGCAAAGATCCTAGAGGCGTGAATTTCGTGAGAGGTGTCTGGAGCGCCGGGCGAAAGTACTTTGTCGACCGCGTAGACCAAGCCGTTCGTCTGTTTCACGTCGCTGGCAACGAGACTGGCAATGTCGCCAAATTGGTCCGTTACAGAAATATTGCTTCCTGCCGCCCGAAAAGTGAGAGAGCATCCCCCGATTGTGTCGACCGAGTAGGCTCCGTTGTTCGCGGCTATCTCAGCGAGGATCGCGTCGGTACTCAGATCTCCGGAAATCACATGACACTTTAGGATTTTGGAGAGTTCGTTTTTAGCTTCGGGCGCAAGAAGAACCTGCACTGCACCTTGCTGCAATCTTGCAAATGCGGCGTCTGTCGGCGCGAGAACAGTGAACGGGCCTTTACCCTCCAACGTCTCAACCAGCCCGGCCGCTTTCACAGCTGCTATAAGGGTGGTGTAGTCCTTGGAAAGAGCGGCATTCTGGATGATATTGTTGTCGGAAGTCGTCTGGGCGCGTGCTACCGCCGTCTCAACCGTCTGGGCGTTTCCGACCGCCACCTGACTTATCAGGATGCACACTGCAAAAATCAGTCGACGCTTCATGCCAAACTCCGCCCAGAGAGAGCGAATTTATCATAACCATCAGTTTTGATAAGTGACCTTGGCTATTTGCCCAAGGCGCAGTTCTTTGGACGTTTGGCCTTACGATTGCGCCACCAATGAAACTGCGGGAGGCGGTGACATCACTACTGCAATGGCGCGCCAAGGATTTTCAACGCGAGTTTAGGGGCCGCGAACGGCCCCGTCTGAGGATCATCATACCGTAAGCTGCCTGTTCGCTCTCTGCCAGACAGGACGTTCGGCACGCCGACTCTTGATGTCGGCTTCGAGGCGCATTTCAGACATTCAGTCAGTCGAGGGCCGCATCGCACCTGCCTGAGAGTTTCGCTCGAGTTCGGCCGGACTCATCCTATCGCTGTCATCTTGAACTTTCCCCACGCTCGGCGGTTAAAAGGAGCCGAGAGGATCAACGATGTCGAAATCTGATGGCAGAGGGTCCGACGGCATGCGGTCTTCCTGTGCAGCGTAGTGAGGGATCAACTGCTGAGCCATTCACCTTGATACCGCGTGAAGAGTTTTGGAGAGAGCTCCTGATGACCCGCATCGCAACATTCAACGTCAACGGTGTGAACGGCCGCCTGCCTGTGCTCATCAAGTGGCTGGGTCAGACCGACTATGACGTCGTGTGCCTTCAGGAATTGAAGACCTCGGATGAGAAATTCCCCGCCGAAGCCATCAGGGACGCCGGCTACGGCGCAATCTGGCACGGGCAAAAGTCCTACAACGGCGTAGCCATACTCGCTCGTGGAAAAGAGCCGTTGGAGCGCCGTCGTGGGCTCCCGGGCGATCCTGACGACACGCACAGCCGATATATTGAGGCTGAGGTGGATGGGATCGTCGTCGGCTGCCTCTACCTGCCCAACGGCAATCCCGCTCCTGGCCCGAAATTCGAGTATAAGCTGCGCTGGTTCGACCGCCTGATCAGCTACGGCAAGCTGCTGCTCAGGGAAGGCGTCCCAAGCATTCTCTGCGGCGACTACAATGTCGTGCCCACCCCGATCGATGCCGTGGTGCCGCAACGTTGGTTAGGCGATGCAGTCTACTTTCCGGAGAGCCGGCAAGCCTATGCCGAAATGCTTGATGGCGGCTGGACCGATGGCGTCCGCCGCATCCACCCGGAGAAAGGCGTCTACACCTATTGGAACTTCTCCTACCAGGGTCGCTATGATCGAAGTTCCGGCCTGAGGATGGATCATCTTCTGGTCAGCCCATCCCTTTCGGACAGGTTGTGTGACGCCGGCGTTGACGCTGACGTGCGCGGTTGGGAAAAGCCGAGTGATCATGCGCCAGCCTGGATAGAACTCGGCCGGTCCGGCAAAGACACGACGTGATCTCATTCGGGATGTCTCCGGCGAGCACTCTTCATTTCCGGCGTTTGCGCTCACGCAGCTTTTCTGAGGGCCGCCCTGAACGGACGGTCGATCGTGAAGGCATCTGGACGGATGGCTGCCTCAACCTGGCTCCAGGTCACCGGATGGGCGATTGGAAAACCGCGGCGCGCCCGTGGCGAGAAGGCGCCCACCGCAGTGCTGCCCCGACCATTGCGGAGGTAATCAATGAAGATGCGGCCTGTTCGAGCCGACGGCGAGGCCGAAAGTAGATAGCGGTCCGGATGCGCTTCAGCGAGCCGATTGGCGAAGGACCTGGCCAAGAGGCGGCCGCTGTCGTGCGTGATCTTGCTCTCCAGCGGGACCATCAGGTGAATGCCTTTGCCGCCAGTAACCTTCGGCCAGCTCTCCAGCCCTTCCGCTTCCAGGATGTCGCGGAGCGCCAGTGCGGCCTCGATGACTTGCTCCCACTCCACGCCCTCGCCGGGGTCAAGGTCCAGAACAATACGGTCGGCATGTTCGATATCGTCGACGGTGGCGTTCCAGGGATGCAGCTCTACCGCATCCATCTCGACCAGTCCCAGCAAACCGGCAAGGTCGTCCACCCACACGCGCACACCTTCGCCACCCTCGCGCTTCTGCAGCCGCAATTGATGCACTGCCGCCGGGATCTGCGGCAGTGCGCCTTTGTGATAGAAGGTCGCGCCATGAGCATGGCGGACCAGCTTCAGCGGTCTGTGGCCGAGATGAACCAGGGCATGATCCGCAACCCTCTCCCAGTAACGCGCAAGCTCGTCCTTGGAGGGCGAGACAGCGTCTGGCAGCAGTTGCAGGATGTTTTCACTGGGAACGCCATGTTTCCGGGTTGGCCCGCGTCGCTTTGATGGCGCTTGAGGCTTGGCCGGGATTGGCACGAGGTCTTCGCGCAAACCCTTGAACACTGCCTCGCGCAGCACCCCGCGATCGGTGACGCCGCTGAACTGGACCTCGGCCAGCACGTGTGGTTTCACCCAAGTCGCTTTCGGCTTCACAATCGGCTCTGACAAAGGCGACTTGCTGATGATCAGCGGGTCAAGCCGCTCTCGCACAAGTTTCGCAGCGCTCAAGGTGTACCCGCTGCGAGCCTTCCCGGCATAGAGCAGTCGGTTGCCCTCGCGGCGCCCGATATAAAGCGATGCAATGCGGCGCGGGTGAGCACCGAGTTTCTCTACGAAAGCCACGATAGGGAAGGTGTCGCTCTTGATGCACTTTACCTTCAACCAACTGGTCTGAACCCCCGAGCCGTAGGTCGCATCGACGCGCTTGGATACGATCCCCTCCAACCCCATCCGGCAGGCATGTTGAAACACATCCTTGCCGCTTACCTCCAGATGTTCGGCATAGGTCAGTGTCGGCGCGGTGTTCTCCAGTAGCCTCTCCAGGGCTGCCTTGCGCTTCACCAATGGCAGTTGCCGAAGATCGCGCCCGTTAAGGTGCAGCAGGTCGAACGCATAAAAGATGAGTCTCGCGGAATCTGGATTGCCCAACTCTCTTTCCAGGGCTTGGTAATCCGGAAGGCCGGTGTCGCCGAGAACGACAGCCTCCCCATCGATGATCGCGGTCCTCACCGGCAAGCCCGCCGCTGCTTCAACTATCCGGCGGTATCGATGCGACCAGTCGTAGCCACGGCGCGTGAAGGCCCGTGCTTTGCCACGCTGCATGATCAGCTCAGTGCGGTAGCCATCGTACTTGATCTCGTGAATCCATTCGCTGCCCTCGGGCGCCGTTGCGACCAGAGTCGGCGACTGAAACTCGACGAAAGAGAGCCCGTTTGCTGCCTTACTCATGCACCCTCCGAACCGCGACTCAAGGCTCAGTGCACCAATAGGTTCCAGGTTTTAGCGAAATAGTATGTTCGACTGCTTGCACCGGCAATCCTGGGCCAGCCGGCTGCAAGGGAGATCAACGACAGGAGAAATCGCACTTTCTTCGTCGGTCAGCGGGCCTAGCGGGTCTTCGTTGCAGGAAAATTGGGCTATCACTCGCCTACTAAGGGCCAACTGAGGCTAGCTCGGCTTTTGGGCCGGGAGCGGATCGGCAGCTTGCGGAGCCACGCAGCCGAAGAGCGGTCATTCCATGAAGTTGTTTACAGCCCCAGGAGGAGTGTCACTCCTCCCGGAATAACAACCTGCCATTCGTCAACGCCATCCTTCCAACCTGGGGAGAACCGCCGGAAATCAGGCTATCAGATTGCACACCGTCGCGTTGGAGTCATTCATCGCGCCAGTATGGGTGGGAACAGCTGAATTGGCGCGAGCCAACCAGACGGCGTTTGGTCCTCGATATCGTTCTTTGGACCTGCGGATCATTCGCGGTCATGTCGGGTACGACAGTGTAACCCTGATCGACAAGCTGCAGTTTCAGCTCCGCCAGGTGGCGCCTGAATCCGTTTTCAATGTAGCTGCGCGGATACCGCCATCCGTTCCTGCATGCTCGCACGAGAATGTCGGAATACAGTTCAGCGCTGGCAGCTTTCACCGTTTCTTCCGAAGTCAGTTTGCTGTCGGTTTGGGTACCTTCGGACAAGCATGGCCCCGCCGACACCAAAAGCACCAGTAGTACGGTCAAGACAGGCAACTTTGTCATGGAGCCCTCCGTGTTCTAAATCGACCAGGCCTGCCAAGCAACCTAACCTGCCCACCCGCAGAGACTAGGATGCTGACCCGTCGCATGGAATCGTGCAAATGCAGTGTTTTCGATATCGCATCTGTAGTATTTTCATCCTGATGTAAGGCCATCGGGTTCTGGCCACAGGTCGGCAGCAAGGAAAATGGAACGATGCTTCGCCCCGTAGGCAATCCTCTCGCCGGCTTATCGGATCGGGAGTTGATGGTCGCGGCAAAGTTTGCGGAGGGAATGACTTATCGCGAAATTGGCGAAACACTCTTCATAGCGCCTACCACCGTTCGGACCCATCTTTCGGCCATTTATCGGAAGCTCGATGTTCGCAGTAAAGTGGCGCTTGCTGGGTTACTTGCCGATCACCGCCAGCAGGACCGCAGCCATGCACCACCCGGAAGTCTTTCGACCGACGAGCCGGGTCCGCCGGTCCTCGCAGTTCTCCCGTTCGACAATCTAAGCGGAGAAGAACGCTGGACTCGTATCGCTGATGGTTTGTCGGCGGACCTCATAGTTGATCTCTCTCGCTACCGGGACCTTGCGGTGATCGCCCGCCAAACAATGCTTTCCTACAAGGGACGGCGTGTTGACGTGCGAGCTCTCGGACGAGAGTTGAATGCCGACTATGTGATCGAGGGAAGTTTTCAAGTGGACGGGCAGCGGGTGCGCATCCGCGTCCAACTCGTCGACGCCCACACAGGGGTCGATGTCTGGACGATGCGTTACGATCGTTCCGCGAACAACCTGTTTGCGATGCTGGACAGCGTGAGCGAAAACGTCATCAATGTCCTTGCAACTTGCCACGGTCAGCTCGCCAATCTGCGACGCGATGCTGCTCGTCGGAAGGCTCCAGCAAGTTTGCAGGCCTATGACTGCTATCTGCTTGGGCTTGAGCAGAAGCACCTTTTCACCCGTGAGTCGAACAAGGAGGCGATACGGCTACTGGCGCGTGCGATCGAACTCGACCCGGGTCTAGCAAGAGCTTGGACCGCGCTGGCACTTGCGCATGCTGTGGAAGCCATCAACGGGTTTACCGACAACCTTTCCGGCTCGATCGAGAGCTGGAGCAAATGTGTCAAGCAAGCGCTGGCGCTCGATCCGGCCGACATTTACGCCCGCATAATGCTTGCCGATCTTCGGGCATTGCAGGGCGATGTCGAAGCTGCTGTCGAAGAACATGACCGAGTGTCGGTGGCTGCTCCAAATGACGCGGACTCACTTGCCTTTCTTGCGGGTAGCCTTGCTCTTGTTGGTAGCGACCCGAAGCGTGGCTACGAACTGGCCAAGCGAGCGGTCCGGCTAAATCCTTATGTTCCTTGGTATTATGGAATGCTTGCGCGATGCAGCTACGTTCTAGGCTTTTACCGTGAATCCCTGGTCGCGCTACGTCAATCTGCGCCAGATTCGCCCGCCACACTTCTGTTTGTGGCAATGGCTCATGCGATGCTCAATGAAACGCCTCAGGTCGCCAGGATCAATTCGCGACTGAAGGACGAGTTCCCGAATTTCACGGCTGAGGTGTTCATCAGAACCTATCCGGTTACCAATCCTGTCGCCACTGCTGCAATCAGAGAAGGCGCCCGTCGTGCGGGTTTGGCATAGCTTCTTCACTCCTGGTCACCTCAGAGGCGCATTGCTCCTCGGCAGCATTGGGGCCGGAAGCTGAATGGCAGCTTCAGCTCTGCAACTCCAAACAGCCGACGCTCAACGATGATCTACATCAGCTTGTAAGAGCCAAGCAACTCACCACTTGACGCGCAAGCCGAGCGAGCCGGTCAGTACATGACTATCACCGAAGTCTTTGAGGCCCGTCCGGGCGATGGCTTCGCCGAAAGCCGAGAACCTGTCGTCGGCCCAGTTGATCGTGCCGCCAAAACCGAGGCCGCCCCAGAGTTGCTTCCTTCCCGGTGCACATCAAGCCGGCTCGTTGGCCGCTATCGCAAATTGTTGGATTCGTACGAAGCAGAGTTCTGTACGATTCCAACCCTTTAAATTTGTACACCCTGTTTTGTAATTCCGCGGCTGAGGGGACGCCGTGCATCAGTTTGCATTTCACTGTCAATCGCGCGCCAGAGGGCGTAAGTTCGCCAAATCGTCTGCACGTGTTTACGGGCGCGGACGGCAAGGAGATTGGAAAGCTCTTGCCCCAAGTGGGATTGAGCTATGACCAATCCACAGAACGATTCCTATAAAAACGAATTGCTGCGTCGGCTTAACCCTGGTGACCTGGCGCTTTTGCAGCCACATCTTGAGCCGTGTGCCCTCAAGCTGAAGATGACCTTAGAGAAAGCCGATTCAGAGATCGAGACGGTTTACTTCCTGGAGGACGGCATCGCTTCTGTGGTCGCGACGGCTTCAGGCAAGGAGGCCGAGGTTGGACTTGTCGGTTTTGAGGGAATGACCGGTGCCGCGCTCGTGATGGGCGCTGACTATGCCCCGCATGAATGTTACGTTCAGTCGCCCGGTAGCGCTTTCCGGATCGGAACCGAGCCCTTCAAGGATGCTCTTGCGAACAGCCCAACATTGCGCCTGTTCCTGTTACGCTATGTCCACTACTTCCACATTCAGACCAGCTATACGGCCCTGATCAACGCCAAATCAAACCTTGAAGAGCGTTTGGCGCGTTGGCTTCTGATGTGTGACGATCGGATCCACGGCGAACGCCTTGCGATCACCCATGAGTTTCTCGCCGTCATGCTTGGAGCAAGACGGCCAGGAGTTACCGTTGGGCTTCAAATGCTGGAAGGACGCGGGCTCATCTATTCTCGGCGGGGCGAAGTGCGTATTAGGGACCGCAGCGGCCTTGCGGCCTGCTCAAATGGCACCTACGGCAAGCCAGAGGCCGAATACGTACTGCTCGTTAAGACCATCGCATGCCGGACGTAAACCACTAAATAGCCATGACGAAGCTATCCGACCAGCACAGCGGCTAGCCTGCCGACGAGTCGCCGTAACACGCCTTATCCTCGAAGCCTCACGTAAGCTCTTGGAGAAAATTGCCAAGCACAATGACTCTACCCAACCGTAGGGAATGGCCGACGGACGCACACACAGGCCTTGGCTTCCGGGACCACACCTTAACTGCGCCTGGAAGAATGGCCATGTGTGTGTTAGGCGGCGGACCTGATGTCTGCTTGGCCAGCGCCGCACAGCCCAACAACTCCACATGCTGCCGGTACGCTCCCATGCCCTGCCGCGCGGCTACCTGTTACTCACCATCGAAAGTCGGCTCCCATTCGCGATTGCGCTTCCGTTGCTGACCCTCGTAATCGGGAATACATGTGAAGAACACCGGTCGATGGTCGCGACCCGCAGCCTTGCAATCCGAGCAGCCAAAAAGCCCGACCAGGTCCCAGTGCATCGATCCGTGATCTGGCCCGAGGCGATCTATCAGCGCATAGATGTCGAGCTTGATGGACTTGCAGCACATAGCATGCCCGCAATTTACATAGAGGCATTCGCGCGCGGCCAACGTATCGGCGAGGGTCTTCGTCATCCTTTGAAGCGCTCGGTATGCCAGGTGATCTTGCCGTCGATCTTCATCGGTTTGTGGATCAGCAGACGCTTCGGCAAGTGCTCTGGATGCACCTCCAGCAGCGTGATCTTGATCTGAGGTTGGCACCGGCTGCAATTGAACTTCAGCGTCTGCGGATCGACGCCGCCGCCGTAGACCATCATCAGGTCGGCCGATCGGCAGTAGCGGACATTGCCGCAGCTGCATTCCGCTTTCACAAGCATGTTGTGCCGGGTCGCTTTGCCCAGCGTGTCGATCGGTTCGTGTGCCATGAGAACAGAAAAGGAACATTTTCCTTGCCCGTCAAGTCTGACTGTGGAATCTTTCTGCCATGAGCGACGAACCAGCGAGACTAGCCGAAGGCATGACGCCGGCACAGCGCGACCACGTGAAGGTGCTTGGCCACACATGTGAGCGTAACGGTTGTGGCAAGGTCGCCGGCTGGGGCTTTGCCCGGCCGCGCAGGGAATCACATTGGTTCTGCTATGAGCACCGCGGCGACGGCGATCAGTATCTCTAGACGTCGAACAAATCGGTCGGCCCCAAACCGATCTCGTCGATGATGTCGGGCGTGTTGTTGCTTGGTTTCCCGACCTTGCTGTCGATCGGCCACATCTTCATGAGGTCGGATGGATAGGGCTTCATGAGGTCGCGAGGATCTGTTTCCGGCCCGAGCCAGCGCATGTAATCGGCCGGCGCCAGAATAACCGGCATGCGATCATGGATCGTCGCCATCAACGTATTTGGCTCGCAGGTGGCGACAGCGAAGGTCCGGATCAACTCGCCGGTCGCCTTGTCGGCATATTCTTCCCAGATTCCAGCCATGGCAAAAGGATCGTCATCCTTCATGGCGATAGCGTAAGCCTGTTTTTTCTTGCCCGAAGGGTCGAGCTTTTGCCATTCGAAATAGCCGTCGACAGGCACCAGGCAGCGGCGCGCGGCATATGCCTTTCGGAACATGCCATTGCTGGCAATGGTCTCGTAGCGCGCATTGACAGGCGGCGGACGGCCGCCGCCATCGCGCGCCCAGCCGGGAACAAGTCCCCACTTCGCAGAAACGAAACCGGCCATGCTCGTGGAAAGCTCTTCGCGGCTAATGATTGGATAGGTCAGGCTGGGCGCACCGTTCCAGATCGGGAACCCGTTGCCCAAGCGCTCGATGTCGCCGGGGTGCGCGAACTCGAAGCGCCGCACCATGTCCGGGATTGTCGATTTTACGAAAACGCGTCCACACATTTTAGGGTCGTCTCATTGACAAGGATCGAGGCCTGCCCAAAATGGGAACAGAGTGAGAACGAGTCAAGGCTGTCGTAGTGATGCCTAAGAAGCAAAAGGACGTGATGCTGCCAGGGGTATCGGGCGTCACAATCGATATCGACGACCGCGACAATCCCAAGGTCTGCCTGGTCGGGCTGTTGACTGATGAGGGGAAGCGATCCTTCACATTAAACGAAAACGGTGCGCGGATGATGGTGAAGGCGATGCACTCGTTTCTCGATCTTCTCGACGGAACTACGTCCGAGACGATGCCCAAAGGCCCCGCCAACTGAGAATGCAGCGCATGATCAATCCACCCAGGAGACAGGACGAATATCAGGACCGGGCAATTGACTGCCAGGAGGCAATGGAGCCCGGATTTCAGGCGATTGTCGATTGCATGATAGAGGCGGGATGGACGCGGGGCGAGATATTGCGGGCATTGAAACGGCTCATCGCCGCCGACAACATGACGCAGAAAGAGAACGCCAGGACGGAAACGCAGCTCGCGATTGCGCGGGCCATGATGCGCGCCGGCAAGCCGCTCTAATGCTCGCTGACGCCGGCCTCATCGACTTCCGCTTCCATCTGCTCACTGACAGGCTTGACCTTGCCGGCGTCGGCCAAAGGATGGTCATCAAAACCCTGCAGCCAAGCGTCGGCCTGTTCTTCCCAATACTCCGGCACTGAGCGCTCCTTACCGTCCTTGCGCGCTTGGGAGCCATACATCCAGGCATAGGTGATGCGCTCCTGATCTTTCTTGGCGACCGCCATTATTCCTCCTCCCGGTAATCGAGCAGCTTCGCGTGGCGTAGTTGCTCCTCACCTTTCAGGAACTTCACGCGGCCGACAAGACCCGGCTTCAGCCATTCCGCCTTGTCTCTCTTCAGGCCTTTCGGCACAGGGCCGCCCACCTTGCCCTGCACGCGGTCCCAGAGGCGCTTGCGTTTGTCGAATTTGAAATTGACGTTGGCGGTGCCGAGATAGCGGCCGTTGTCAGCCATAAGAACCCTTGCCGCCTGGCCCGGATCACGCTGAACGCCGATGATGTCCATCTCCTTTTCATCGTAGCACTTGATTTTGCGCCAGTTCATCGTCGGGCCGCTGCGATAGAGACTGTCCCGGCGCTTCGAGACGATGCCTTCTTGTCCAGTCTGGTCGGCAAGGTAGTAAACCGCGTCGCCCGTGCCGGGCATCGCCTCGCTGAATTGGATGCGGCCGCCGGCCTCGATCATTCCCTGCAGGATCTCGCGCCGATCCTCGAGCGGCATGCTGCGGAGGTCGTGCCGTTTAGGTGCAGCAAATCGAAGGCGACGAGATAATAGTCCTGATAGGTCTCGCGGCTGCTGACCGCCGACTGCAGCGCATGGAAATCGGAGCGTCCAGCCTCATCAACCACGATGGCTTCACCCTCAATGATGAAGTCGTCGGCTTCAATCGCGGCGGCTTGGTCGGCAAGGATCTGGTAGCGTGCAGTCCAGTCGTACCCTCTCCTCGTCAGCACTCGGATGCCGTCTTCGTCCTTGATGATCTGCGTGCGATAGCCGTCGAACTTTATCTCGTGAATCCAGTCGTCACCCTCTGGCGGGTTATCGACAAGCTCCGGCTCCATCGGCTTGATGAACTTCAAACGCATCAACTGACCCACACCCGCGATTCAATCAGCTTTAGCTAAAATAGTTCCAAGAAGGATGAACAATGCGACCCGGTGCGCGTTGCGGATCAACAACCTCTAGGAGCAACACCAATGGCCGACGACAAAAGCAAGCGTGATTTCCGCGACCGCGACCGGGTATCAGGCGACGAAGAATATGAGGTCGGTTATCTCGCCAGCAAGTTTCAGCTTACGATCCCCGAGGTGCGTGAACTTATCAAAAAGCACGGCAACGACCGTGAGACGCTAGAACGAGAAGCAAAAGCGCTGGGCAGTAGATGACCAAGCTATCCGACCTTGGACCACCCATCCCCGGCAGGCAGCACGGCGGCGAGCCAGCCGACGAGCGGGAGAATTTCTACACCTGCCCCACGTGCGGCCAGCAGGTCGACATGCGCGACCTACGCCAAGTCGCTTGGCATGAATTGCCAGGGCACCAGCCCTTGGAACCGGCTCTTTCCACCGGCAGTAGCAGACGTCGGCAGTAGTCGGCACGATCAAGCAGCCGAAGGATCGAGTGAGTGACCGTGCCGACCATGCTGGGCACGAGGGTGGGCCTAATGACCAGGCCCCATATGATACTAGACAATGGCGTCGCTACAATTACGCCTGATGGCCTATGCCGGATAAAGCGGAAGTCGCATGCTCTTGCCGCTGTGCAATTACATGGAACTGGCCTCCAAGTGGCACATTAACCCTACGAGCGGTCGATTCCCAAGGATGTAGCCGCTTAACAGGTCCGCCGCCGGCGCCCCAATAGGCGGCGGACTTCTAATGACGCTCCTTCAAGAATCGGGCTTCACGAAGCAGCGAATTCCAGTCCGTGCCGATAAGCTTGATCAGAGCGCGCGCCTCAGGTTCTGAAATGCCGACTTCTTCAGACAAACGACGGGCAAGCAGTTGCTGATTGCCTTTGTCTACACGCCCATCGCCTTCCTTTTTCATCGGCTCCTCCTTTGGGAAGCCAACTCACGGCATGACCGTTCGTTTCATCGAATAAGAAAAAAGCCCGCCGCCCCATTCACGGCAGCGGCAGGCCGTCCCAGGGATAACGGGACTCGCTGGGGTGTTGGTTTTCCCCTGCTGTCGCGGGCGATGCAAAACAGGTGCCACTAGGGTGAACCAACATGGCACAGATTGCAGGCGGCGATAACATATATGTCGACTAACTAATGTAATGGAACGGCCGTTGGACAAGCAGAGAACCAACTGGCACAGCTTGGACCTTCGCTGCGAAATGCAAGACTATAGTCCTGCTATCAACCCGCCGTGCCGGCCTAGCACGACGGGTTTTTCCAATGCGGCGACATCCTGAGAATCGACCGCTATGCATCAACCTGGGACAGGTCAGGTCAGCAGCCTTCCGTGGTCTTCTTCACCTGGCCAGGAGCAGCCGAGTTAGCATCGGTATCCTGTTGACCTGGCGCGGCCTGCTTGGCGCTACCAGTTTGTTGACCCGGAGCGCAGTCCTTGGCGGAGTTCGAGTTCGTTCCACTCGTGGTGGTCGAATCCGTCCCCTGATCGGTCGTAGTGCTCGGCATTGTCTTGGTTGTCGAGCTCGACGATCCGCCTGTGGTCGTGGTGGTCGATTGCGCAAAGGCGAGGCCAGTTGACAGTGCCATAATGGCTGAAGCGAAAAGAACCTGTTTCATGATCAACTCCATCTCGGAACGTCCCTTCGGTACCGAACTTCGCTGCGAAACGACGGTTCCCAGAAAAATGACTAATCAAGGCGCCCGCCCCGCTTGCGGAGCGATGAGGGGAGGCCAAGCGCGTCGCTGTCATAGAACGAGCGTCCTGAACATCGTCGAGTGAATGGGCTAAACAGCGCGGATCCACACAATTGCGCCGCTGCTATCGGTCTTTCGGGGGAGAGTTCACAGTGCACTGCCTGCGGATTATGGTGGATCTCTCACGCGAAGAAGCGAAGCTTGCCTAAAATTCTAAGCTCGGAGGCACCTCGCGTGTCCTGAATAGCCCGTACCTCGGTGCCGTAGTGGCGCTATGCCCGATGCGTTTTGGTGGGCAGCTCAAATTTCTGCAGAGTCGAGTAAACGACTATCATAGTTAATTGTGGCTGCCGGTGACCCTATGTAATCAGAAGCTCAATGTAGCTTTCCCAGGGAGGACGGTATGTTATATCCAGGTCGGTTTTTGGAGCCGAGCGATATTATGGTGCTTGCCCATGTTTGTCGGACGGTCTGCAAAGAGCGCGGTGTACGTGTTGCTTCGCAGGACGGTGAGCGCATAGCTGCACACGTACTCAGACTGTTTATGAACGGCTTGACTGGTGAGAATGAACTCCTCGATGTTGAGCGGAATTGGGCTCGACGGAGTGGCCTGTCTTTCCAGGAGTTTCCCGTCAACGACGCAGAAATGAGAGATGCCGCCTGATTCAGTTGATTGTTGCAGCCGAAGGCGCCCCACCTGCGATAGGTCGGGTGATCGGGAGCAAACCTTGCCTTTGAGAGTTGGTAGAGCCGTTTCAACGGGCGACTAATCGAATGCTTCTTTCCGCGAATAATGCGATCTCGACGGCCGTTTTGGCTGGCAGAGGCGTCAATGCGGAAGTGTTTGGTGTGGTCGACCTCTCCACTAAAACTGAGGCCAAAATCGGTCCCATCACCTTGGGTATGGCCATTCAGTTGGTGGCCAACGCTTCGGTGCTTGGATACGATGTTCGCGGAGCCATGATCTTCTATGGCGAACCGGGCACCCCGAGTCTAGGGCAAGAGAGTGCGAACGCTTGTGGGGCGCAGTTTGGCGGCGCGCTTTGCGACCGTAACCCGACGATCTTTCGGATTACACATCTCGAAGGGGAGCATTCTCCGTCCGGGTAAATGTTTGGCAGATCACCGGCACGACCCTCAATCCGACCAGTGGCCCAGGCTCTCACAGGGCCGAACAAACCGCTAGGAGATACGAAATGCCGACCCTCCGCACGTGTGCCGGCACGATCAAGAGCGCCCAGCAATGCCCTCAAGCGCAAGGCGCAGATCTAAGGGATTGGCGCCCTTCAGAACCTGCTTTGTACGTTTCCGGCCCTTGCCTTTTTCGGAAAGTGCACCACAGAATGGGTCATTGAGGTTCTGTCTCTCTGGGAGGATGGGATGGACATTCAAGCACCTGTTTGGCCTGCGCAGCTAGCGGCCAAGGAGCTGGTTCGCGAGGCCCTGTTGGGCTATCTACCGGGCGACATAATTTCCGTGAAGGCGACCATTGCATTGGTGCGCGAGCGCGGCCGTGACCTTCGTGAAACCGACTGCCAACTAGTCGAAATGATCGTCAATACAGCCTCCATTTGGCAGCTATTCGTCGCGTTCGACGTGCGCGAACCCTGATGCCCCATCGTTGGTTCAACCCGCCTGTCTACGTCAAAACCGACCGACCGGGATTCCGCCTTGGGATCAGCCGTATCGGCACTGCCGCCGAGGAACTATTGAAGTGGTCCAACCGTGGCCCAAAGTGGCGGTCGGCGGCGGAGGCATGTCTGTCTGCGATGGATGGCAGAATGCCGATTGGTGACTTCCGGCTACTGTTCGAGGCTGCGGCCGACCAAGAGGAGATGCTGCTGCCGGATTAACAACGTTATGCGGGTCTGGTAGCTATGGCGGCGGCGAATTGACCAGCGCCTTTAAGGCTTCGGGTTCGCCCTTAGCACGGCCCGCTCAGCCTCTCCACCATGTCAGGTGGCGCCCGCAGAACGGTGACTTTGCGGAATTTCGACGCTATCAGGCGCTCCTAGGCAGTCGTACTTAGAGGTTACCTGGGGCGGCCCTTCGCTTCAGGTCGACAAGATTCAGAACGCTGACGAGATCGCGGGAATACTCCTCGTCAAGATACTCCGCCGGAGCGCCCCACGCGTCTGCTGGCTGCCCAGTGAACACGTCAAACACCGTCCAGGTTTCGTCGGGCTCCTTCCTGAGGTCGTATCTTTGAGAAGTCATGCCGTCGCTATTTTATGTCTGCGGTCGGGTTCGTCAAGCTGTGACCGGCGGATCGCGAAGGGCTTGGCTGAACGGATTATGAGCGAGCCAGCAGGCTCAGAAATCGGCACCTGTTTGCGCAGCCCTTTGGTGCAGATAGGTAGAGTCAAAATCTGCAGCGCGGACGAGCCCTGCCCAGTCGGTCGCATGAAAACGCGAGCCAACGGTGGATATCAGACCGTCGCGTCTAAGTTCCTGAAGCACCCGGTTCACGTGCACGGTGGAAAGCCCAAGTGCGTCGCCAAGTGCAGCCTGCGTGATCGGAAGGTGGGCCACACGATCCTCAATGCGGCCCACGGAGTGCAGGCGGACTATCAGTTCGCAAAGAAGGTGAGCCATACGAGCATAGGCGTCGCGTCTCCCGACGTTGGTGACCCACTCTCGATAAATCGCCGCATCGATCACCGTCGAGCGCCAAAACACTCTCGTTATCGAAGGGTGCTGGTCGCAAATATCGTGAAGAGCGTCATGCCGCATGAAGCCCACCCGCGTCGGCATGAAAGGTGTGAAAGTGGAATCCATGACCGACAAATGCAAACCATGCAGGTCGGGAATGTCGCCCGGAACAAAAAAGGAGGAAATCTGACGCTTGCCGTCGCCGGTTAGTTTGGTCGAGCCTATCAAGCCGTCCAGAACGACGAAGGAAAGGGTCGGTTTGTCGCCCTCGCGCAGAATGTCTTCGTTGGCATGATATTCCTTCTCCTGAATCGAGATGTTCCCCAAGAGCGCAATATCTGACGGTGCGAGTTCCGAGATGGTCTGGAGCTTGCGGATTAAAATGTTCGAAGAGGGAGCCTGTGCCATCAAGAACCTGTTTGGGGTTGGCCCTAACTTGCTGGGGGCGCTAATGTTCTCGAGGGCGGCATGGTTGGTGACCTTAGATTGTGCTTGATGCCTTTGGCCTCCCGCATCAGGGAGGACCAATTCGCTCCTAGAAGCGATATCAACTCCAGGGCTTGCGCCTCTGTGATGTCTGTCTCTCCGATAAGCCTTGGGACAAGGCGACGCTCGAGTCAGACCTCAAATCGTGCTCCCCTATGACCTACCACTCAGAACCCTCCAAACTATAACATATGTTTATAAGTTCCTATCTAAATGACTGTTTTGCGTGAGGCTCCTCCCTTTCGGCTGCGCCCTCCGAGTCCCAGCCCGCTTTCGCCGCATTAACATATGTTATTGTCTAAGGAGCATTTTCGGGCCTGCGGCCGTTGAATTGCCGAGGAATACTCAGGGAGGCATACCTTTCAATGCCGTCGGTTTCCGTACTGGTTGTGGAGATGAAAGCATCATTCTCTTGGACATCGAAAGCTCCCTCCGGGAGGCCGGGTTTGAGGTGATTCCCGTCTCAAAGGGCCTTGAAGCCATTGCAATTTTTGATCGTGAGCCGGAGCGAGTTGCGGCTCTGCTCACAGATATCAGGCTTGGAGACGGCCGAACCGGGTGGGATGTGGCCAGACACCTCCGAACCGTCAATCCCACTATGCCAGTGATATACATGAGCGGCGATGGCGCGGACGACTGGCCGTCGCTTGGAGTGCCCAACAGCCTGATGATCACCAAGCCGTTTGTTATGCCGCAGATCATTATCGGGCTGGCAACTCTCCTCAATCAAGAGAGCGTGAAGCAGCTACCTGCCTCAGAATAGCTGCGAGGTGGTAGCTGGTTAGTCATAGGGTCTTCGCGCAGCCGCGTCGGTCAGGCGTATCGGTACGGCCGTAGCTTTCATGGCCAACTCGAAGTCTATGCCAGGCTGTTCAGCAAATCCGAGCCAGGTCGGGCGCCCTGATAGTAGGCCAGCCGACCGACACTGCGATGCATTGCCAAGGCCTCCCGAAATGTGCGGCACATTCGAACGGCAAGCCAAAGATCGCCTTCGTCCATGTGGCCTTCTTGAAAGTGACGGATCACCGCCGGAGCGATGTGCTCTGCTTCTTCGCTCGTATGGTCGAAATTTCGCTCGGAACAAAGCCGCTCGAAGACCCGTTTGCAGGTCTGCAAATCATCGGGGGAAAGGTTTGGGTGATCGAGTCGGTTCAACATCAAGCGCCTCAAAACGCAACGTGCAAGAACGTTCCCTCAGAACCGATTTAGAGATTGCAAGGGGCGCGAGTCAATGAATGGTTAAGGACGTACATTTCGGGTTTTGTCTCGGTTTGAAATACAGAAAATCGACGGCGGCGTTGCGGGCGTCTCAAAACCCCGAACGCTTCGAAGGTCGTAACTGATGGTGTGGGCGCCCGAAAACAATGGCAACGAACCCTCCGGGTGCAGATCGCGGCGGCTGTCCTGACCGTAGCCTTTCGCGCTCTGCTACAAGCTGCGATCATTGAGCCGACAACCTCAGTATCTCGGATCGTCTAGCGGCATCGGCGTGCTACATCGTCCGTTCACTTTAATGTCCGCTCCTCGGATGCGGCCGGGTTCTGCTCAACGTCGTTATGTGGGCGCAAAGCTGACATTTCGCGAAAGCGCCCAGATTTTGGAGCAGGACTTCAAAATTTGCCGATATAGAACCTTCCCGTAGGCTTGTCGTCTTTCATCCAGATCAGCGCCTGCGTCATGGAATCGACTTGGTCGTCGTGCCTGCCATGCGGAAATGCGAGCACCTCAAGCAGGAAGTCATCTCTCCAATGTGCGTCTTTCGGAAGATTGACGTTGCCGTTTTCGATCATCGCGGCAACGCGTGACAGCCGACTTTCCTTGTCGGTTCTGGCTTTTACCGGCGTCGTGCTGATGTCTTGGCTTTCCAAGTCGGCGATGAGGCTTGAGCCAGAGCCGGCATCTTCAATGAGGATGATGTCAGGGTCGTGCTCCAAAAGGGAGTTTTTGACGGACTTGATGAGGTCTGGATAAGCTGCCCTGACGCGCACGAGATCAAGGAGATAATAGTTGTTGTCATCCTTGGCCCATGTCGTTCCGACGGAGTAATCGCTGGAGGGGTCGCCCTTAAGGGCGGTGTCCCAGCTTTGAACGATGGTCATCGACCGACGGTCGAACTGATGCGGATCGTAGTCGCGAAACCACACCCTCTTGACCATGTTGCCGTCCGGTGGGGCAGGGGATTGTTGGTACTGCGCGGAAAAGTTGAGCGATCCTAATAGGCGCTTTAGACCGTCCAGTTCCGCGTGTCCCAGACGCGCGGGGTGGAGCAAGTCGCCAAACTTGCGATCGTGCCAGCGATTTACACTTGTCTGGACGCGTTCGTCCTGCTCGGCAATCGCCGACAGGTTCAAATGCTCCCAGCCGCCAGTCTCCAGAAGCACGCCTGCCAGGTCGTCGACATGCAATCTTTGCATGACAAGGACGACGGCACCGGCAGCGGGATTGTCGAAGCGCGACATCAATGTCGTGCGAACCCAGTCGGCGCACCTATTGCGAGCCGATTCCGAATGCGCTTCATCTGCCTTCAAGGGGTCATCGATAATGATGATGTCGCCACCGCGGCCGGTTAGCTGACCACCGGTCGAGGTCGCCAGGCGCCCACCGCCGAGCGTGGTCTGCAGCTCATTTTCAGTGTTCTTGCGCGGGCTAACCTTGAAGGTCGGAAACATCGACCGGTACCAGGCGGTGTTGACGACTGTTCGAAAGTCGTTGGCGTGCTTGACCGCAAGAGGTTGAGCATAAGAGACGCAGATCATTTTCTTCGACGGATCGCGGCCAAGAATCCATGCCGGGAACGCGACCGAGCTGGTGACCGACTTCAACGATCGCGGTGGCATCGTAATGATCAAGCGCTTGCACTTGCCCGCTGAGACGCGCTCGAGCTGATGCGCAATCGCTCGGATGTGCCAGTTGGGCAAATACTTGGCACCTGGATCGACAGCGGAGAAAGCCAGCGCCACGAAGGTCGCCAAGTCATCGCGGGCCGCGCCCAACAGCAGCTGAAGGGCAGTCGGTGCAACGGGCGAGGAGGATGGTCGGCCCGGTAGGGGGAGTGGAGCGTTCATTCCTCGTCTCCCTCGTCGCCGGTCTTGGAACGGGTCTCGGTATCATTCTCTGGCGAGTCCTTGTGGTCGAGATAATCCCGCATCATGTCGACCATTGTTTGCGGATCGAACACGTCGACCTCTGCATCGGGTTGCCGGCTTTCCTCAAGTTCGGCACAACGGGATGCGAGCTGAAGAGCATGGGCCGCCGACCGGAAATCGCCTGAAAGCGCATTGTTGCGCATTTTGAGGAGGATGGCCTCGAGTGCCGTCACCGTCGTCGTCCTGCCATTCTGCTGGATTTGGATCGGCCCAAAGAGCGTCTCACGTACAATAGTGTTCATGTTTTTTTTGCCTTTCGGTCGCCCTTTCGGATTGCCTGACATTCCTTTCTGGAACCGGGTTTCAGTTGGAGGCTTGCCGTAGCCTATCGAGTAGTCGGCAGGTTTCTTTCTCCGTGTCACAGCAGGCCTCCCACAGTTTCAGGCGCCGGGGTCGCGGACGCTGTTTTGGCGCGTGCGTCGGAAGATTCGAGGCTTCCACGCTGCTCGCACAGTTCCTCGAACGTCTCGCCCGTGGTGGCGAGCGTTGCCTGCTTGCCCGTATGCCTTTCGAAGCGGCGGATGATCAGATCGCAATAGTGAGGATCGATCTCGATAAGGCGTGCATGGCGCCCTGTCTTGTGCGACGCGAGTAGCGTGGTCCCCGAGCCGCCAAATGGGTCCAGCACGACGTCGCCGCGGCGGCTGACGTCCAGCAGTGCGTCGGCAACCAGAGCGACAGGTTTGACGGTCGGATGGGCTTCGAGCTCTTCCATCCGCGTCGTGCCAAAGCTGTTGGCGCCGCGGTAGGTCCAGACATTGCTGCGGTGACGTCCGTGTTTGCCGAGTTCGACGTTGTTGCGATGCGGCTCTTTCCCGTTTTTGAACACCAGCACCAGCTCGTGCTGAGAGCGGTAGAGGCTGCCCATGCCGGCATTAGTCTTATTCCAGACGCACAGATTGAGCAGATCGCCGAACGTCTGTTTACCCGCCAATGTGGTCTCTGCGATATGACGCCAATCCATGCACACGAAGGCGATAGCGCCCGGCTTGCTCGACCCAGCAATCAGTGAGAACGACTGTTCCAGGAACCTTGCGAACTCATCGTCGGACATCTCGCCGGATGCCATTGCAAATTCCCGGTGGCTTGTCTTGCCAAGACCACTGACGTGTCCGCCGATCGGAACATTGTAGGGCGGGTCTGTAAAACAGACGGATGCCTTCTCGCCCTGCATCAGCATATCGAAATGCTCTGCCGAAAGCGCGTTGCCGCAAAGCAGTCGATGATCGCCAAGTAGGAATAGATCGCCAGGCCGTGTTACTGCTGGCCCCGCCGATTGCTCCAGATGTTCCGCTTCGTCCCCTTCGGCTTCATCATCCTGATTGTCCGGCGAGAACTCGCTGATGATCAGATCGACCTCTGGGATGTCGAAGCCGGTGAGGCTCACATCGAAGTCGAGATCGACCAGCGCCTGCAACTCGATGGCCAGGATCTGCTTGTCCCAGCCGGCCTTCTCGGCGATCCGATTATCGGCGAGGATGTAAGCGCGCTTCTGCGCCTCACTGAGATGGTTGATCGAGAGGGTTGGAACGTTCTTCCATCCCAGCAGGCGCGCTGCTGAGAGTCGGCCATGGCCGGCAAGGACGTTGTTCTTCTCGTCGACCAGGACCGGATTGGTGAAGCCGAATTTTTCGATGCTGTCGGCAATTTGTCGGATTTGTTTCTTGGAATGGGTGCGAGCGTTGTTGCGGTAAGGGGTGAGTGCGTGGATCGAAACTGTGGTGATGTTGGTGGCCATGAGATCCTCTGAATGCCAGCCCAGGAACGACCGACATCGGTATGTTCCTGAGAATTACCCAGAGAATAGCGACCATTGACTTGGCGCAAAATACCAAATCTTCGGATCCATCGAACGAAACTTGAACTAAATGCATTTTTCTTTGTGTTATCACGACTTGAGATTGCAACAAAATATTTTGTCGCTCGGCAAAAGTGATGCCGAAGGCCGACAAAATATTTTGTTGGCCTATATCTAAGCCGAGCCAATACATGCTTTTTCAGCGACCTCAGCGTCGCAAGCTGATTCGCAAAATGCTGAGCTAAAGGGCCTCCTGTTTGAGCCGCAGAGCCAATGCCTTGGCCTCTTCCGGCGTCAGTTGATTGAGAGCCACACGAAGCGCTTCACACAGTTCGTCGAGAATTGGGTCATTGTCTTCTGATCCGGTATGGCGATGGGCGCGTTGCTGGAAGAACAGGCTGAGCCAAAGGTCGAGCGCGCTGCCTTGCCATTTGCCCGTCTTGCGAGCTTGCCCCGACATTGCGATGGCAAGGCCGGCTAGAGCGTCCATTCCTCCGGCGACCTCGTACCCGTTGAGGAAATGGGCGAAGCGGCCGGATTGATCCCACTTAAGGGGCGCGGGCATGGTTGAGAAGTCGCCCTCCAGGGCCAGCCGTTCCCATTTGAGCAGCCTTGTCATTCGGCAGCCTCCGCCATCAGGCTGAGCCTTGGGCGGATCAACGAAACAAAGCGATTAGCCGCATGGCAGAGCCAGTCGAGCTGCTGGCCTTCGTCTGCGAAGTCTGACCTTGGCCTAAACACGCCCAACTCCGCATGAAATGGCCTGTCCGATTTCAGCCGCGCGACCAAATCAAGGCCGGTTTCTCCGCGCAATTCTGCAATGTCGTTGTGGAATTCATCAAAGAGAGCCTGACCATCCTCTTCGCGGAAGGTCAGGAACAGGCCGACTTCGGCTCTGCTGCCAGTCGACCGAAAGGCAGTCAGCCATCCTAGCGGGTCGGGCAGGGGAACTCTCACCCAATTGTCGCCGCCGTGGCGTGGTGCCAGTTGGTCTGCGTGGTCGAACTGTACCTCATCAATGAACCGCTGCCAGAATGCACGGTTGATGCCCCGCCGGTTTACTCGGTCGGGATCGACAACATTCTCCATGGTGTCAGCGGGCGGGGCGCTGATAGGTTCTGGCGTTTCCAAATAGAGCGGCATACCGGCGAGGTCGACCAAAACTCTCTGCTGCAGGACTTCGGTCCGCAGCGGCACCGTAGGCATAACGATAATATTTCCAGAAGTCGTTTGCCAAATCTGGATTTCAAGTAGCGCGAGTTGGGCTAGTCCGCCGCCCTGCGCGTTGAGGTGCTCGGCAATCGCGTGAGTGTCCGATCGGATGCCGTCACCGGCAATGATGAGCTGAAAATCTCCGAGTCTTAGCGATCGTGTTACCGCATCGACGAACGGAGCTTCTTCCAGGTCTGGCCACCGAAGCTTCGCCGCGGCGAAGATCGGGTTGGGATCAACCAAGGTCAGCTTGCGCCTCAAGGTCGAGGATAGATCGCCAAAACTCCAGTGTCGTAGCAAAGCGGCATATTCGAGGATCTGCGCCAACACTTCTCGTCGTGCTTGGGGATTTCGCCAAAGCTTGCACTCGATGACGACCAGCCGGCCACTTCTGCTAACGCCCAGGAGGTCCGCAAATACTGTCCCGCCCGCGCGAGGCAGAGGGAGTTCGCAGCATAGGGGAACGATATCTCCAAGGCCGTGATCGCGGTCGGCGACGATGAGTTCGGGATGTCGAAATAGAAGATCGCGAAGCCAGCGCTCGTCATAAGCCGGCGCTGAGACGCTGGTGGGAGACTCTCCGACGCTCGGTGCATTGCGCACCAGAGGGTGTCGACGCAGCGGCGTGGCAATGTCTTGCAGGGATGATAGGAGCAATGCACTCATTCGGGTATGACGCTCTTTCTGAAAGGATGTGCCGGCTTCACACTGGACGCGGTCACCGCTGGTTCGGTGATGTTTCTGACGTGACTTGAAGTAAACTTCATGATGATGACCAATGCTGAAGCTGACTTCGTTGTCAACGAGAAATGCCGAAGTCACGCTTCAAGTATGAGCGACTCTTTAAAGCAGGCTATAGGTGCGCGACTTCAGGCTGCGCGGCGCGGGGCGAAGCTGAGCCAGGAAGTGTTGGCTGACCGTGTTGGGCGCACCCCTGAGAGCATTTCCAATATCGAACGCGGCAAACAGCTACCCAGCATTGAGACGCTTGCCGAGTTAGCGCGCATCCTCAAGATGCCATTGATGGACTTTTTTGATGGTCTGGAAAAGACACGCCCGCTTTCGCGCGAGCGGGCGGAACTTGAGGCCGAGCTCCTCGAGACGGCGCGCCAACTGACACCTCGGCTTATCAAAGTTGCGGTGGAGCAGGTCAAGGCGCTGAGGCAGTTGGGCTGACGTTGACAACGGGCCTGGTGCCAGCGCCCGATGTTCTACACGGGATTTTGGGTAGCAAGGGTTGGGGGAATCTTTGGCGCGTGGCTGCGGTTGGCGTTGACACCCAATTTATCGGCGCTGTCGATGTCATTAGCGTCACGCGCAAGATCGTAAGGGCGACGCTGATCGCAATCATACTTTAGACTGCGGGCGGGCTCGTTGTCGTCCAAAGCCCGGCGCCCGCTAAGGGGAAGCCCTCCAGACGGGGGAGAACCCACCTCAACAAATATGTGTCATCTGCAGCTGCCGATAGAGAATGCAAGTCGGCATGCAAGCTCAGTCTATTTGCCCACGCTCCAGGCGGCATGGGGTCGACCGGCAGGCACTCAAAATTATCGATACATACATCGGCTACTTGGGCTTCTCCTCGGGCTTTTCATGGCCAACAGAATTGCCTCCAAGGTACGGCTCGATATCCGAAGCTTGACGATTCTATCCCACATCCACCTCATGTCCGCACCCTCAGCGCCTGCTCCAGCCTGTCGGCAATCTGTGTGACGATATAGGCAATCACCATATAGATCACGACGGCAATCACGAAGGCTTCGAGGTAGTAGTAGTTCAGCGCGGCGGTCAACTGGGACTGGGCGAAGATATCGACAACCTCGATGGCGAATCCGAGAGAAAGGGCCTTCATGATGACCATCATCGAAGTCGTCAGGTCAGGAATTGCCGTGAGGGCCACCTGGGGAAATAGGATACGTCGGAACAGTTGGCCGCCCGTATAGCCCAGCGAATGGGCTGCGTCCGACTGACCGGTGTCGAATGCATTCAGGGCTCCCTTGATAATCTCCGATTGGAACGCGGCGACACAGCCGGTAATCGCAACTACAAGGATGACCCAATTGGGGGTTTCGTGGGCGTTGAAGTTGATACCAAGCAATGAGAACAGGAACTGGAATGCGGGCGGCAGACCGAAATAGGCGAGGAAAATAACGATGACCATCGGAACGCCCTTGAAGACGATCTTGTAAGTCATGATGAGCTCTCGCAGCACCGGTACCCGTCTGTATTCGATAAGTGCGAATATGCTGCCGACTATCGTCGACAGGACGAAAATCATGAGCGCCATTCCAATCGTCACGGGTACGGCACTCAGAATTTCCTGCGTGTCCTGGAGCAAAATATCGGTATCAAACATGGTTGAATACCCTTACGTCAGACGCTCGCGAGGAGCTGGTTCTTGATCGGGGTTGTTGGCGTCGCCTCAGGCGCTTGCATCGGTGATCGAAGCTCGAAGAAGCGCACGATGAGCCATGCGACCAGGCACATCAGCGAATAGATGACCGCCAGGACGAGATAGGTTTCGAACTGGAATTGGTTGTAGTCTCGCTCCATGATCAGATGCGCAGTCGCCATGATGTCGGCCGCCCCGATGTACATGACCAGCGCAACGTTATGGATCAGGTAGATGACGGAGTTCCCATAGCCCGGCAAAGCGAAGTGCACCGCTTGCGGGCCGACGACGCGAGTAATTTTCTGTCGGAACGTATATCCAAGGCTGTCGGCCGCATCGTGCTGGCCGCGATCGACGGCCAGGTATGCAGGCCGCATGACTTCCGACAGATAGCCGCCGTGGTAGAGGCTCAACCCCACCATGGCAGCCATCGTCGCCGAAATAAAATCTTTGGCGCCGAACAGGATCACCAACAGCGGAAGCCCATAAAACGCGACGAACAACTGCAGTACGACAGGAACGCTCCGGGCATAGGACACGTAGAGGTCCACCAGGTGACTGATGACTGGCACCCTGCGGACCCGGAGGGTTGTCGCGATGAGAGCCAGGCAGAACCCGGAAATGAGGGCTGTAAACGTGATGGCGAGCGTCAGCGGCAGTGCCGAGAGCAACTCGGGAATCATAGCAGATACATCCACTTTGAACGCTCCTTCTTGCAATTCAGCCTTGCCGCTGACTAGCGAATATGGTCGCCGACGGCCGTGCTATTTCATGTACTGGACGATGCCCTCGCCGAACCACTTCTGCGAGAGCTTTTCGATCGTGCCGTCGTCTTTCAATTCCTTGAGAACCTTGTTCACATCGTCGGCCAGAACCTTGTTCTCGTCAGATCGGTGGATCAGCATGTAGGTGTTGTTGCTGAACACTGGCTCGGACGCCACGATATCGAGTTTCTTTTGCTCGATGACGGTCTGCTCACCGAGATTCGACGGCAGGACGAGAGCGTCGAACTTGCCGTTCTGAACTTCGTCCAGCCGGTTCGGGTAGGGGATACCGGCACTCGATGCCGTGACATCGAGCTTGTATTCCGGGTTTTCTTTCTGCCAATTCATGATGAACTTGTAGGTTCCACCGCCGGCCGTGGTCGGAACGATCCTCTTGCCGACCAGGTCTTTCATTTCCTTAATGCCGCTGTCTTTCTTGCTGTAAATCTTCATCAGGCTGGCGCCCATGGGATTTTCCGGAATGAGGAACTGCTTGGAGCGTTCGGGCGACTTGTAGTAGCCACCGACCGCGATGTCGTACTTGCCCGTGGCGAGGCCGGTTTCCTGGGCAATGTCGGAGACGCCTTCCATTTCGAACTTATACTGCGGCAGCTTTGCGTTGATCGCCTTCAGAAGATCGGGCTCATAGCCTTGCGGCTCGACGCCGATCGCGCCCCATGCCAGCGGCTTGGATTCGGCAGAGGTGGCGATCTTGATCGTCCGAACGGTCTGGCCATGGCTGATCCCCGCTGTTGCAAGGGCAATTGCGATGCCGCCAGCGATGGCCAGGGCATAGCGGCGAGAAAAACTGGATGTGATTGCAGACATTTCTTAGGTTCCCTTCTTGTTGAGCTATTGAAAAGCGAGTTCCGACTGCAGGAATTGGGCAAGTCGCGGGCTGGAAGGTGCATCGAAGATTTCAGCCGGGCTGCCATCGGCGGCAACCACGCCACGATCCATGAAGACAATCCGGTTGGAGATGTTCTTTGCGAATTGCATCTCGTGGGTCACAAGCAGCGAAGTGATCCCTGACGAGGTGACATCCTTGATCACCTTTAGAACTTCACCGACGAGCTCGGGATCCAGCGATGACGTAGGCTCATCGAAGAGTATCACGTCGGGGCGAACCGCCAGGGCGCGCGCGATGCCGGTGCGCTGGAGCTGGCCGCCCGACAGTTGGGAGGGATAGCTATCTCGCTTCGGGGTGAGGCCGACCCGCTCGAGCTCCCGCAAGGCGATCTCCCGCGCCTCATCTGCGGACTTGCGCTGCACGATCACCAGGGGATCCATCACGTTCTGCAGGACCGTCATGTTCTTGAAGACGTTGAATTGCTGAAAGACCATCGCCGTTCGCAACCGGATCGCCTGGACAGCGGTCTTGTCGGCACGCTGGTAATCCATCCGAATCTGATCGAACGCGATGGTTCCTGAGGACGGCTTGGCAAGGTAGTTGATGCATTTCAGCAACGTGGTCTTGCCGGTGCCGCTGGGGCCGATGATCGACACCACGTCACCCCGCTTTACCGAGAGATTGACGCCGTTCAGAACCTGCGTGCTTCCGTAGGACAGCTTTATATCTTTGAGTTCAAGCATTCTGGTTGGTGCCCTTCACAGTGTGGGACGGAGTGCCTTGACCGCATGCGACATCATCACCCGCTCTCCGCATGGCCGAGAACGTGCATCAGCCGGTTTGCCCAGCCGAAGATCGATATGGCGTGGATCAGATCGATGATCTCGCGGTCATCCATGCCAACTGATCGAAGCGCGGCGATGTCGTCTGCCGTCGCTTCCGACGGCGCCGCCGACAGGCGGCGGGCAAAGCTGTAGATTGCCGCATCGCGTTGGCCGAGCGCTTCAGGTTTGTCGAGATAAAGTGCGGTGACCACTTGGTCGCTCTTGGTCAACTCCGCATGCCGGCGGGCGTGGACAACGGCACAGAATTTGCAGCCATTGACGATCGAGGCCCCCAATGCGCCAAGTTCGCGGTCGGGACGGGCGAGCCCGCCTTCGACATACATGATTGCGTTGAACAGAACCGTGCGGGCAAGATAGCTCTCTGGGTCATGCGCAAGGGTGCGCACATATTCCGAAACTTTCTTGGCCGAAGGCGTAACCTTCATCGCTTCAAGCTGTTCCGGCGTGGCTTCGGATAGCTTGACCGGCGCGATGTATGGCTGCCAGTTCAGCGGCTTCAGGCGCACCGAGGAAATCATGCCGACCTCATCAATCGCAAGCCGGTCGCTACCCGCGTCTGGAAGTTGACGAAGGCAATCAGTTCGGAGAGCGCGACGATCTGAGGATTGCTCAATCCGGCCTGGGCGAGCAGGGCGATGTCGCTCGCCTCGGCCTTTTTTGGCGTCACCGTGACCAGGTCGGCGTGCCGGGCGATAGTCGCCAATGGTTCTTCCAGAGCCGTCTCGCCCTGGGCTACAGCCAGAAGCTGCTCTGTAGGATCAAGCTGATCCAGCTGAACATCATATTCGGCCACCAGGACCGGATCGGCATTCAGGGCGGCCATGCGACGGGCAAGAGCAACACGCAAATTCGGCGCCAGCCCCTGATCGTTTGCCGGGTGCAGCACCGAGAGGCGACATTCCTCGGCCCCTCGCACGAATTCGGGCCGAAACCGCCGTGCAGCGAAAAGGGCATCGTCCGGTGAAAGACCCGCTGCCTTGTCCATTGCGTCAATCACAGCGCGGCCTCCTTGTGCAACAAGGGTGTTGAATCGACCCACTCGTCGCCCAGAAGTTCGGGCGTGTCGTAGGCGATCAGATTGGCGAAGTGGGTTTCGACATCCTCGGCAAACAGCGATGCGGCAATGCCGCGCACAAGACGGTCGGCACCGGCGCTGACGGCCGGGATGTCGCCGGAGACCTTGCCGTGCGTTAGCATGGCGGCGTCGTTGAAGCAGTGGATATGTGCAAGCATCGGGCAGGAGCCGGGGACGCGTTCGCGAAACTCGAAGGCAGGACCGAGATCCGGCGCGTCCGACATGCCTGCACGACCCGGCCCCATATCCGGCCTATATCGGCCATCCGACCAGGTGCGGATATGTGGGGCGATCGCCGCGAATTCCGGGCGGCCGTTGAAGTCATTTGAAAAACCGGTTGCCGCGATCAGGAAGTCGTAGCGCATCAGCCCTTGTGTGGTTTCGATCAGCAGGCCCTCCGGATCTTCCCTTACCGCAACGATGCCGCAGTCGAGAAAGAACCGGGCATTCGCGTGGCGAGACACGCGAAGCGTGGATGAACGCGGCGGCGGCGTCTGGGTGGAGGCGGTGTAGTCGAAGAACTTCCACTTCCAGGCATCGGGCAATTCATGCATGCCGAGTACGACACCCGGGCTGCCGATGCCGGTCAGCTTGTTGATGCGCGGCATCTCCTTGCGCCGGATCAACATGTCGACAGAACCGGCGCCCGCCTCGAGTGCGGTCGCAGCATTGTCCATGGAAGAGGCACCGGCGCCGATAACTGCCACACGCTTGCCTTTCAGCGCATCGAAATCGATGTCGTCGGCAGAATGGGCCCAATAGGCGCGATCGATCCCGTTGAGGAAATCGGGTACGGCAATACCGCCCAGACCGGAGCGACCGGTGGCCAGAACCAGACGACGGGTGAGAACCCGGCCGGATTCCGCGCCTTCGATATCGATCGCAATCAGATCACCAACGGGTTCGACGGCGGTCATGCGCACGCTGTTGCGCAATGGCAGAGCCAGGACCTTGCGGTACCAGACCAGGTAATCCATCCACTGGCCCTTGGGGATTTTGTCCAGCGACCGCCAGGCCTCAACGCCCCATTGCGCCGTGAACCAGGCGCGGAACGTCAATTGCGGCAGGCCGAGCGACGGACCGTGCAGGGTTTTCGGCGACCGGAGCGTTTGCATGCGGGCAAACGTTACCCACGGCCCTTCGAGCCCTGCCGGAGCCGCGTCATAGGCGACGACATTGGTTATCCCCGTCAGCACCAGCTTTGCCGTGGCAGCAAGTCCACACATGCCGGCGCCGATCACCACGACGTCACGGACAGGGACACCATCGTGCGAACGTGCCGGGACCCATGGCCTGGCAGGCAGTTCGAGGAAGTCGAGATCCTGCGCCAGCTGTGCCTCGAGCGCGGCAAGACTTGTCAAAATTGGCGCGGTGGGGGAATGCTTCATATCCCCGTTCCGTGATTTGTGGCGGATGCAGGATCGGTCACCAGTTGGCCGGCCAAGGCCGGATCGAGTTTCTTGAAGCCGACTATCGATCGTTCAGCCACCGCTTCGACCGCCTCCATCAACGCCTGTGCGACTGGACGAAGGGGACGTTTTTCGGCAGCCACAACCCCCCAATAAAAGAGAACGGTCGCGTCAATCGGGCGGATGGCGACCCCTGGCAAGGCCACGCCATAGGCGGTGAGGGGATCAATGACAGCGGCAACGCCGGTCCGGCGCACAAGCTGCAACGCGCCATAGGCAGTATTCGTCCGGATCACTGGCCCGGTGTCGATACCCCTGGCGGCCAATGCCTTGGAGACGTGCAGTTGGAAACGCAGCGGGTTGAGCAAGGTAGCGACGCGACGGCCGGCAAAGGCCGAAAGCGGTATGACGTCGAGTTCTGCCAGCGGATCGTCCTCCCGCACAGCAGCAACATCGGGCGCCGAATAGAGCCGCAGGACATCCAGGCCGGGTGTATCGAGCGGCAGGCTTGAAAAGCCGATCTCGGCACGACCGCTGCGCACTTCCTGGGCCACGATGGAGGGAAGAAACTGTCCGAGATGTGTCTCGTGCGGAAGCTCGATACCCTTGAGCTCGGCCATGGCCGTCGGGATCAGGCCAGTGCCGATCGCGGAGGTTGTGACAATCTGCAGGATCCGACCCCGGCCGGCGGCGATCATCTTGGCCCGCGCCGCGAGTTCGGTGAAGGACATCAGCAGTCGCCGCGCTTCTTCTTCAAATGCGACACCCTCTTCAGATAGCTGCACCCGTCGACCGACCCGGTGCAGCAATTCGAAGCCAAGTTCGCCCTCAAGATCCTGAATGGTGCGTGTCACCGCAGGTTGGGAACGCCCGAGCATGTCAGCCGCCTTGGTAATGCTGCCGCTGGCAGCCACCGCAAGGAAGGTCTGAAGGTCCCGAGTTTCCATATTCTCCCTACATGTGAAATACGTATGATTGACATCGTCTCATTCATTTTTGATATATGTCAAGCGGAAACTAATGTTCTCAGCGGCGCTTGCCGGCTCAGAGCCGGAGCCCTTGATCGAAACGGCTGGGGGCAACCGAGGTGACTCCAATTCGAAACCTCGTGATGAAAAAACTTGTAGGCCGGGACTACAAGGATTCTCGAACCATAAAGCCTGCAACAGGAGGAATGTTATGCGCGTGAGTATTCTGGGCGCCGGAGCAATTGCCTATGGCCTTGCGGCCTATTTGGCACAATCGGGACACTCGCCAACACTTTGGTCACCGTCGGGACACCGCACCAGAACGTTGGCTACTGGCGAATTGTTGAAGGCGACGGGGGATATCGAGGCGACGGTGCCGGTGCGCATTGCCAAGGATTGCAGAGATGCTATCGAGCACGCGGACGTGGTGGTGATCGCGCTTCCGGCTTACGGCCACAAGATGGTGATGGACGCCGCCGTCCCTCATCTGGCAGATGGAATTCCGGTCATCATCAGTTCGCATAGTTCGTTCGGGGCTCTGTATCTCTGGAAGCGGTTGGCCGAGCGCAAGGTCAGGTTGCCGATCGTCGTTTGGGGCACAACGCTACTGACTGGCCGCCAGCTCGGATCAACCGAAGTCAATGTCACTTCCATTCGCCAGAAGCTTGATGTTGCGACGCTGCCTTTCGATGCGCTCGACCAAGGGTACGAGCTTTGCACGGCCTTGTTCGGCAATCGTTTCGTCAAGCGGGATGGTCTGCTGGCGATTGCGCTCAGCAACCTCAATCCGCAGAACCATCTGGGAATTGCCCTTCTCAATCTCACACGCATGGAAAAGGCCGAGCAGTGGAGCCAAGGGGGAAATGTCACTCCTGCCGTTGGTCGCTTGATCGAGGCTCTGGATGCCGAACGGTTGGCCATCGCTGCCCATTTCGGTATCGCGGTTCGTACGGTCCAGGAACATTTTTCATTGTCGTTTCATGTGCCCATGAGCACTGTTTCGGACATGAACCAGGAGATGGATCGTCTAGGCCGCGGCGGGTTTGGCCCGACAACCATCCAGAGCCGCTATATTCTCGAGGATGTTCCGTTCGGCCTGCTACCGACTGCCGTTCTGGGGAAGATCAGCGGAAATCCGGCGACACTCCATGAATCCGGAATTTCCATCTTGTCGGCGGCTTATGGCCGGGATCTCAAGGGAGATAATGATATTCTTCCTGCGCTCGGCATCGAGGAAATGACAAAGGCGGATCTTGAAACCCTTTGCCGCAAAGGGTTATAACAGCTTCCAGTGCGCTGTAGCCCAGCTGCAGTGAATATTCTCCCAGCCCGGCATCGGCAGGGTCCTTGGCCGCAGGCAGCGTCTCTGCACGATCAGGAAGGATGATTGAAGCGACGAGCGCGTTGCGCGATCAGGGCGCTATCCATCGGTGTTGGGTGGCATAGGCCTCATTGCCAACCATTGCTCATGCGACATCGTTGGCAGGTCAAACTGGTGGCGGGTGGTCGAATAACCGTGTCCACCCATTCTGCCGACGGCGTCTAGCGCGAGTTGATCGATATAGAAACGCTCCTGGTCAACAAGATCCTCACGAATGTGCATCCGCATAACTTGACCAAGGACAATCTCGCGCGACTTACCCAGGCCAAGCGTCAAATGTCGGCGGCATTCGAAGGCTATAGGCGCTTCGAAAATGTAGGGGCATTGGACCGTCTCACCGGGCACAGGCGTCAGTCCGGCCTCGGCCAGTTCGTCAATGTGGGAAGGAAATGGGACGGCACAGACGTTCATGGCGTCAACCAGCGCATGGTCCACGATGTTGACTGTGAATTCCTCAGTCAGTCGGATGTTGAGCGTCGTATCTTTGAAGGACATGTCATTATGGTTCTCCACACCCAGGGCTAGGATTGGAGGATCGGCCGAGAGGCAATTGAAGAAGCTGTAGGGCGCAGCATTGACAGTCCCGTCGGGGTGTCGTGTGGTCACCAGAGCGATTGGCCGAGGCACCACTGCCCCGATCAGCAGCTTGTAGCGTTCGCGTGCCGAGATGCGGGCGAAGTCGATGCTCACGCGGCTCCGCTGCCCCACCGGCTCGGGCTGGGGGTTGAGCATTATATCCTCCTGAATTTTGCCAAGCTGCTTGAGAGTTGGTCACCCTGCCTGAGCGTATGTACTCAGGATGGAGCGAACGTCGGGCTCAGTTTGATCGCTGATTTGCGCCCGAGCCTCGAGTGCCTCGAGATGGTGTTCCATCGCATGCATGGCGCGCTCGGGATTGTGTTGGCGCAGCGCCTGAATGATTTCGACGTGTTCGTCGACGCCGCACTGATCGGAGTGCGGACGGCTGTACAAGGCTAGGATCAGCGAACAGCGCGATACAATCTCGCTGACATAACGGGTCAGCGGCTTCGATCCCGTGAGTTCGGCCAGCAGAATGTGGAATTCGCCCGCCAGCCGTATCGATAATGGTCCGCTCGTGTTTACTGCGTCCCTTTCAAGTTTGACGTGGCCCTCAAGTGCCGCAAATTGAGCGGGTGTGATCTTTCGCGAAAGCCGGTCCACTACCTCGCGCTCCAGGCAGCGTCGTAGGGAAAATATATCTAACGCTTCCTCGAGCGTCGGTTCGGCGACGCAGGCTCCGCGATTATTCCTCACCTCCACCAGGCCTTCGGCACTCAGTCGGACAAGCGCGTTTCGTACGCTGGTCCGGCTAACGCCGAACTGCTCGCCGATGGCGTCTTCGGGCAATTTCATACCGGGGCGAAGCGCCTGCTCAATGATGGCGCGACGCAGCGACAAGTAGACGTTTTCGGCTCGACTCGATTTGGTCATCGCATCCCCCTAAGCTCCCGCAACTTATCGATCAAGATATATTTTTGTCAATATGGGATACGATTTATCTTGAAATAGGTATACAATTATGCGGTAGTTACGTACACGACCTGCAGGCGGCCGTCGCCGTGCCGCAGACGATAGGCTGCCTCTGGGAGGAGCGCACCGCATGACAACCAATTTGTTGATTAGAAATGTGCGCCCGATGGCTGGCTCCAATGTGGATATTCTTATTGAGAATGGCCGCATTACCCGCGTCGAGCCGGAGCTTTCACCTTTGGGCGGGCTGGTGGAGGACGGCGGAGGTCGCATCGTCGTTCCGGGCTTGGTCGAAGCGCACACCCACCTCGACAAATCGATGATCGGAATGGCGTGGTATCGCAATGAAGTCGGCCCTCGCTTGATAGACAAGATCGAGACCGAGCGTGAAGCCAAGATCCGCTTGGGTATCGATCCGGTCCGCCAGTCGCGTCGACAGGCGCTTGCCTCAGTGGCGCAAGGCACCACCCATATCCGTAGCCACGTCGATATCGACACCGTGCACGGCCTTGCCGGTGTAGAGGGCGTCATGCGCACTCGTGACGAGCTACGAGACCTCGTCGATATTGAGATCGTCGCCTTTCCTCAAGGCGGTATGATGATCCGGCCTGGCACTGTCGAACTTATGCGACGGGCGTTGGAAATGGGCGCCGAGGTGGTCGGCGGGCTGGACCCTGCTGGGGTTGATCGCGATCCCAAAGGGCACCTCGATGCAATTTTCGACCTCGCTCAACGCTTTGGCCGGCCCATAGATATACATTTGCACGAAGCGGGAGAGCTTGGCGCCTTTTCGCTCGAACTCATCATCGAACGCACCCGTGCACTCGGCATGCAGGGAAGGGTGGCAGTCAGCCATGCCTTCTGTCTCGGCATGCACGATGCCGATTATGTCGGCCGACTAATCGACGAGTTGGCGGAGCTTTCGATCCATATTCTTACCACCGGGCCGGCATCGCAGCCGTCGCCTCCGGTCGCCAAATTGCGATCTGCTGGAGTGGTCGTCGGCGCCGGAAATGACGGCATCCGTGACATCTGGGGACCTTACGGCAGTGGTGACATGCTGGAACGCGCGATGTTTGTCGGCTTGCGCAACAATTTTCGCCGCGACGATGAACTCGAATGGGCCCTCGACGTCTGCACGCGCGGCGGTGCCGGAGTTCTTGCGCTGGAAAGGTACGGCCTGATGCCCGGCTGCTGGGGGGACATGGTTTTGGTGGAAGGCGAGACACTCGCCGATGCCGTCGTGTCCCACCGGCCGCGCGCGTTGGTCGTCAAGCGCGGCAAGGTCGTCGCGCGAGGCGGGGTTGCGGTGCAGACCTCACCTGCGCAAATGAGCACAAAAACTTATTAGAAGGGATACGATGTCTAAATTAAATTGTATACAATAATGTGATATGTCTATACAAAAAAGGCCCCAGTGCCTTTCGAGGCAACTAGGCCCCAGGGAACAATAAGCAACGAGAGGAGCAATCATGTCATTCAACAGGCGTACATTTCTGCAGATCGGATCAGGGGCGTTAGGACTCGCAATAACCGATGCTACCTTCACCAAATTTGCCTTTGCCGAGGGGGCGGCGGGCACATTGCGAGTGGCGATCGCCAAACCCGCGGGCAATCTTGATCCGCAGAGCCACTACGCGATCTGGGCCATTCAGGACCTGATGTTCGAGCCGCTGGTGCGGTACGGCAAGGGCGGCCAGATCGAGCCTTGCCTTGCGACCGACTGGAAGATCGAAGAGGGGGGCAAGACGTTGCATCTTACGTTGCGCCAGGGGGTAACGTTCCAGGACGGCGCAGTGTTCGATGCAGCTAGCTGCAAGTGGAATCTGGAGCGTTGGCTAGGACTCGATCAGTTCAGCTGGATGAACTGCTCCAAGTATTTTCAATCGTTGGAAGTGATCGATGAGCACCAGATAGCCGTTCATTTCAAAGAACCGCCGCTGGCGCTCATGCAGGAGCTTTCCTACACACGGCCGCCGAGGTTCCTTAGCCCCAAATCGGTCGATGCGAATGGCAAATTTGTCGAACCCGTCGGCACCGGTCCTTGGCGTCAACTTAGCGCTGACGATACACAAAGTGTTTTCGAGCGCTACGACGGCTACTGGGGCGACAAGCCGACTTATCAGCGTCTCGAAGCCAAGGTCATCCCTGATCCGCGCGCGCGGGTTGCCGCCCTGCGCGCTGGCGAGATCGATCTCGTCGGCGGGTTTTGGATCGCGCCGCTTACCCCCGTTGAGGCAAAGCAGCTCGAGGCCGCAGGGCTCAACGTGGTCATCGATCCCGGCAACGTCACACTGGTGATGGCTTTCAATCCCGATCGCACCGAAGCGCTCAAGGATCCGCAAGTGCGCAAGGCCGTCAGCATAGGGATCGATCGCGCGGCGATTTCCCAGGCGCTCTACCAAGGCTTTGCCCGACCGGCGGGCAACCTGTTCTCCGATGCATTGCCATTTGCTGGCACCCAGCATGATGCCCCAGTTCGCGACGTTGCGGCCGCATCAGCGCTCCTGGAGAAGGCGGGTTGGACGGGTGGTCCCGTGCGTTCCAAGGACGGCACGCCACTGACGCTTGAGATTGTCGTCAGTCCCGACGCCGTTCCCGGCTCTCGCGTCGTGGCCGAAGTCATACAATCCGAGATGAAGGAAATCGGCATCAATTTGATCGTCCGCTCTGTCGACCACGCTTCTAAGCACACCGACATGCTCGAACGGAAATACGATCTCGGCTTCTTCCTGACCTACGGGGCTCCTTACGATCCGTTCGGCACGGTGGTGGCCTTGTGCCTCTCGACCTTCAAAAACGATGTCGAGGGCAAGCTGTTCACCGATCCGGCCAACCTGGACCCGCTGATCAACGCTGCGACAGCGGCAACCGGGGATCAGATCGCGCCATCGATCCAAAAGGTTTACGACTGGCTGCGTGACAACGACGCGATAGCGCCGTTGGTTTACGTTCCCAGCATCTGGGCGCACTCCAAGCGGGTCCAGGGCTTCACCAGCCCGGTCACCGAATACGATATGCCATACGAAAATATCGTGCTGGCCGAGTAGAGGGAGGGCGCGTTGATCCACTTCATCAGCAAGAGGCTGAGGCACTCCCTCGTACTGCTGTTCATGGCGTCTCTGGTTTGCTTTACCCTGGTTGTTTCGGCTCCGGGAAATGTCGCTGTTCTCATCGCTGAACTCAGAGGAGCAGTTGCAACCCCGGGTTACGTCGAAAAGGTTGCCGAAGAGATCGGACTGCATAAGCCCCTGCTGATGCGCTACGCGGGTTGGCTCGGCGATGCAGTCCGAGGAGATTTTGGCATCTCCTACAGAACGGGCCAGGAAGTCAGTGCGGACTTGCCAAAGCGCATGTTGGTCACCGGTACCCTGATCGTTGGCAGCGCCGTGGTTGCGACCCTGCTCGGCCTGGCTCTCGGATTCCTGGGTGCCTTCTGGCCCTACAGACTGCCGGACCGCGTTTCGCGCGGTTTGGCTCTTCTCGGCGCATCGACACCGACATTCTTCGTCGGGGCGCTGATGATCTATGGTTTCTCTGTCACCTTTCAGCTCTTTCCATCCTTCGGCTTCGGCGGTCCGGAAAGTTGGGTGCTGCCATGGGTCACTGTCGCGGTGCTGCCCGCCGCCGTGCTCAGCCGTGTCGTTCGTGTGGGACTGGAAGAGGCCATGGCCAGCCCCTTCGTGTTGACGGCCAAAAGCAAAGGTCTGGGACGGACCGCCATCCTGTTCCGGGACGCGCTGCCAAACATCATACCTGTGTTCATCAACGCACTGGGAACCCAGGTCGGCCTGATGACCGCAACTGCTATCATCGTTGAACCGCTGTTCGCCTGGCAGGGCGTGGGCGACTACTTTCTCCAAGGCGTGAAGTTTCGGGACTTCATGGTCGTGCAGGCCTGCCTGTTGATCTTCCTCGCCTTCTTCATCGTGGTGAATCTGATCGTCGATCTCGCAGTTCTGATGACCGATCCACGTGTCCGGCGCCAATGGAGCTGACCATGAATAGATTAAAGCCTGCATTCGCCCGGTTGAACAAGTTGCCCCGCGTGGCCTTGATCGTGATCGGCCTCTTCCTCGCCCTGGGCAGCTTCGCGCCATGGCTCGCTCCACAAGATCCCAGCGCACAGAACTTACTGGAGACCGGCCTGGGACCAACTGCCGCACATTGGCTCGGCACCGACCATCTCGGGCGCGATACGCTCAGCCGCCTGATCATTGCGGCGAATACGTCGTTGGTCAGCGTTGGCTCGGTCCTCATCATTGCAATGACGGTCGGTGTCGCCATGGGGACCATCGCTGGCTACCACCGCGGTTGGGTAGACGACCTGCTGATGCGCATCGTCGACGTCGGACTGTCCATCCCAAGCCTGATCACTGCCCTTGCCGTGATCGGGATCGTCGGGCCGGGCTACTGGACCATGGTACTGGCTCTGTCATTGGCATGGTGGCCGATGAGCGGTCGTATCAGCCGGGCCGTGGCGGTCAGCATCATGAGCAAGCCGCATATCGAAGCCCTGCGTGTGCTGGGCGCCAGCCCATGGCGCATTTACTTCGGCCATTTGCTCCCCGGCACCATCGGCGCGGTCATGGTCTATGCGACGGCGGATGCCGGGACAGCCGCTTTGGCTGTCGCAACACTCAGCTTCCTTGGTCTGGGCATTCAGCCGCCCACGCCGGAATGGGGACAGATGCTTGTTGATGCTTTGCCGTATCTCGAGTCGGATCCGCGACAGGTTATCCTGCCCGGCCTGGCCCTGACCGCTGCGGTGATCGGCTTCAACATCCTCGGCGAATCCATAGCACTTAATCGCATTCCCAAGCCGCTTTCGAGGCGGACGCTTGCCTTGCGCAGAATTGAGGTCGCCGGCTGGGCCAAGGAGAATTCGGATGCATGACGAACCCCTTTTGAACGTCAGCAATCTGACGGTCGATCTCCTGACCGCGAAGGCCGCGGTACGCCCCGTCGATGGCGTCAGCTACACCGTCCGGCAAGGAGAATGCCTTGCCATCGTCGGGGAAAGCGGCAGCGGCAAGACTGTAATGAACTTCGCGCCGCTCGGTCTGATGCCGACCGGCGTGACGACGAACTTGTCGGGATCGGTGCGCTTCGATGGGCGTGAATTGATCGGCCTGCCGGAATCCGAGATCCGTAAGGTACGAGGCAAGTCGATCGGATTCATTTTCCAGGATCCGATGAGCGCGCTGAACCCCGTCCGCCGTGTTGGAAGGCAGATCGCCGAGATGGCGGAGCTCCATCTCAAGATGACCCCACGCGCTGCGGAGGAGCGGGCGTTGGAACTCATCAAGCTGGTCGGCATCTCGGATCCAGCAGCGCGACTTCGTCAATTCCCCCACGAACTGTCGGGTGGTCTCAGGCAACGCATCGTAATTGCCATTGCGCTGGCCGGCGAGCCAAAACTTCTGATCGCGGACGAGCCTACGACCGCTCTCGATGTGACGGTCCAGGCTCAAATCCTGCGCCTGCTCAAGGACCTGCAGCGGCGGCTCAACATGGCCATGGTGCTGATTACCCACGATATGGGGGTAGTCGCCGGAGCGGCCGACAACATCGTTGTCATGTATGCGGCTCGGGCCGCCGAACGAGGTCCCGTGGACAAGGTCCTCGTTACCCCACGCCATCCGTACACGAGAGGGCTGATCAACGCGATCCCACGGCGGGAAGACCCGATCGGTTCGGAGTTTCGCGGTCTTCCCGGGATACCGCCAACGCTGGGCGCGCCATTCAAAGGCTGTGCCTTTGCCCCGCGCTGCGAGCTCGCAATTCCCGCATGCACCGCAAGCCGCCCTCCACTTGCGCGGTCGGTCGACAGCGCTGTTGTCGTGGCCTGCGCGGTTGTCAACCAAAGGAAGGCAGCAGCATGACGCACGGTCCTGTTCTGAAAGTCGAAAACCTGCAGACGCGCTTCAAAAGCGTTCAGCGAGGCAAGTTCATCCATGCCGTCGACGACGTCTCGATCGAGCTCTATCCGGGCGAGATCGTCGGTCTGGTAGGCGAGTCCGGTTGCGGAAAGTCGACGCTGGGCCGCACCATTGTGGGTCTCGAAAAGGCAAGCGCGGGACGAGTCCTGCTTGATGGAGTGGACCTCACCACACTCTCCGGTGCAGCACTGCGCGAAAGCCGCAGGGCGCTCCAATACGTGTTTCAGGATCCATATTCGTCCCTGAACGACAGACAGACGGTCGGTGAGACGATCGATGAAGCGTTGCTGATCAGCGGGTTGAAATCACAATCCGACCGCAACCATCGTACCAAGGCGCTCCTGGATCAGGTCGGACTGGCGGACGCTTTGAAGGATCGGCACACGCGGGAACTGTCCGGAGGGCAGCGCCAGCGCGTTGCGATTGCCCGATCCCTCGCCGTGAATCCAAGAGTGCTGATCTGCGATGAACCAGTTAGCGCACTGGATTTGTCCATCCGAGCCCAAGTGATGAACCTTTTCCTGCACCTGCAGAAAGATTTTGGGGTGGCGTGCCTGTTCATTGCCCACGACCTTGCGTTGGTCAGGCAGGCTGCATCGCGCGTCTACGTGATGTACCTCGGCAAGATCGTGGAGCACGGGCCATCGCAGGAACTCTACGATCACCCAGGCCATCCCTATTCGCAGATGTTGCTGGCCTCGACACCGGAGGTGGATCCGATCGCCGAAAAGCAGCGCAGGGTTCCGGTCATGATCGGGGAGGTGCCGAGCCCTACGAATCCACCATCCGGCTGCAGGTTCCGGACTCGCTGCCCCTTGGTGGTCGAAGAATGCAAACAACAGATGCCACCGGCCTTGAAGCTATCTCCTGGGCACAGTTCGGCTTGCGTGTTTGCCAAGGATCTCCATCGCGGCAAACGTTCGGCGCTGATTTCGCCAACAGCCAATGCGGCATGACACGTTGACACAGCCTAGCGGCGCACCAATTCACCACGCCGCCGCCTACCTCGACACGAATGCTCACGGGACGGTGGTGCGCCAAACAGTGAGGTCGTGGCAATGAACAGCGCGTCACTCCGGCGCCAAACGGCGCCGGATAAAATTGACGTATCGTTCACATCATCCGTTTGATGTCGGTGTAGGCACCGTTCGTCTTCAGCGTCACGGTGACGTCGGCATCGGTGCGGTTACGCCAGAACCAACCGTGATTGCCGTCAAACGCTGCCTCAAGTACGCCCTCGTCCTCTGCAGCCCCGCGGCCCTTCTCGTATGAAATGTTTTCGCCGCCGCCGTCACCATGGGTGTCGAAGTTCACCGCCGCGCCATTGGCCGTCCAAGAGTATTGTGCCTGTGCGCCCTTGGCCATGACGAGCTTGATCTCAGCTCCTTCGCCGGGCTTCAGGGTGACCGACATTTCGTCTGTCCGGAGTTCCTGGGCAGAGGCGGAACCCATCACCAGTTCAGCGAAGACGCGCTCCAGAAGACTCGACTGCTGATCTCGGGCTGGCACGGCGATCGGAGTGCCGTTTTGCAGTTCGCGAAGGCGGTCATGCTCGGCCTCTTCGGCCAGTTGTGTCTTGATCTCGCCCATCTCGGTGAGCTCGAGCGCTCGCCCAACGCCGGTGGGATCGATGGCGTATTCGGCCGGCAGCACGATGGTCACAAGGATGGCAGCTGCCGCGAGAATTGCGATGACGGTAGAGCGAAGGAGTTGCATGGATGTCGGCAGCTCGGCGCGGGTCGGGATGTCGGTATTGTACATAGGAGAATTCCTTTTTTGGGATCTTTACTTGGAGGCTCAGGAGACGACCCAGCCGGTGAGCTGATAGCCGATCAGCACAAACCCGGCGGTCATCATGATGGTGTTGGCGGTGTATGCGTGGCGCCAGAAACTGTCGGTCCGGCGCCAGTAGCCCATGACAATAAGGATGGCAGCGAGCGCCAAAAGCTGGCCAATCTCAACGCCGACGTTGAAGGCAAGAAGATTTGGCACTAGCCCGTCGGGCGAGATGTTGTATTCGATGATCTTCGTCGACAGGCCGAAGCCGTGGAAAAAGCCGAAGATCAGCGTCGCGATCCTGGTGTTCGGCTGGAAACCGAGCCACCTCTGGAAAGCGCCCATATTGTCGAGCGCCTTGTAGACGACCGACAGGCCGATGATCGCGTCGATGATGTAGCTGTTGATGCCCACCTTGAAATAGACGCCAAGCAGCATGGTCGTGGAATGGCCGAGCGCGAACAGGCTCACATAGATGCCAATGTGCTTCATCCGGTAGAGGAAGAAGATCACGCCGAACAGGAACAGGATGTGGTCGTATCCCGTCACCATGTGCTTGGCGCCGAGATAGATGAAGGGCAGCAGATTGATGCCCGTGATCTCCTGGATATAGCCCTTGTCGCCTTCGGCAACGGCATGGGCGAGGGCAACCGCCCCAAGCAATGGAAGGGTCAGGAGAGCAATGAGCATAGGAAGGGCCAACCGCCAGCGCGCGCAAGGCGTGCGTGGCGGACCCTCGTAGAAGGATCCTTGCATGAGAATTCCAATCGTCGTCGTTGAGGATGGCCGCGCGTGCGGCCGCGATCATGCGATGACGATCTGCCTGGGAGGGCGCTCAAGCCGGAAACGGATTTTGAGGTCGGCAAACGAAGGCGGGTAAACCAGCCAGCTCCGGCCTATCGGCGGTGCTGGCTGCGCGAAGCCCGGAAGCGTGCTCGCCGTCTCATGGGTGTGGTCGGCCGGATTGTGGCCGTGGGTATGACCAAAGCTCTGCTCATCGGCTTCGCCATCGTCATGGCTGTGGCCGTGTTTTTCGATCTGTGCTGCCAGCTCTGCGTGACGCGCTGCCTCGGCGGCAGCGAGCGCCATCGGGCTATGCGAGGCCGAACCACCCATTGGGGAGACCAGCACGCCGAGAGTCATCGCGAAAGCGACGATGAGACGAAAGGCTATGCTATGGATCCAATTCGGCATGCTTAACGATTATTCTCTAAAATCCTAACGAATGGTTGCGTGCACCAGAATCGAGGCCACTTTGAGGCTTGGAATATCCTCTCTGGGGGGATAGCATCAAGGTATGAATGAGCGTCCCCACGTCCACGAAACCCATCCTGCCATCATCAAGCGGCTGAAGCGCGCCGACGGCCATCTGCGCGGGATCGTCGAGATGATCGAGGCCGGTCGACCGTGCCTCGACATCGCCCAGCAACTTCATGCCGTGGAGAGGGCCATCGCCCAGGCCAAGAAGACGCTGATCCAAGACCACCTCAACCACTGCCTTGAGGACGTCGTCGGACCGCTGGCGCTCGAGCAGCGCCGCTCGATCGACGAGTTCAAGGATATCACCAAATACCTGTGAGAAGCGCCATGATGGACAAAGTTCGCGATTGGTTCGGATTCGGCCCGATGACGCACGGCATGGGCGGCCACGGACATGATCACGGCGAGGGCGGCCATGGTCACACCCATGGCGTCATCGACCCGACGATCGCCACGACGACGCGCGGCATCTGGGCGATCAAATGGTCATTCGTCGTTCTGGCCATCACGGCGGCGCTTCAGCTCGTGGTCGTGTTCCTCTCCGGCAGCGTGGCACTGCTGGCCGACACGATCCACAATGTCGGCGACGCGGTCACCGCTATCCCATTGTGGGTCGCCTTCATGCTGGCCCGTCGCAAACCGAGCGAGACGTTCACCTACGGGCTGGGCCGCGTCGAGGATCTGGCCGGCATTCTGATTGTCCTCATCATCCTGTTCAGCGCCATCGTTGCCGGCTACGAGGCGATCGACAGGTTGATCAATCCGCAGCCGATCGCATTTCTTGGCTGGGTCGCCATAGCCGGCATCATAGGTTTCTTAGGCAACGAGGCCGTCGCTGTGTTCCGTATCCGTGTCGGCCGCGAGATCAACAGCGCGGCGCTGATCGCGGATGGTTACCATGCCCGCACCGACGGCTTTACCAGTCTGGCGGTCGTGCTTGGCGCTATTGGCGTGTGGCTAGACTTTCCGCTTGCCGATCCGATCATCGGACTGTTGATCACGCTGGCGATCTTCGCCATCGTATGGCAGTCGTCGAAAGCCGTGTTGACCCGCATGCTCGATGGCGTCGAGCCTGGCATCGTCGATGAAATCCATCATGCCGCCAAGCATGTATCCGGCATCGAGCGTGTCCAAAGCGTGCAGGCGCGCTGGATCGGCCACCGCCTGCATGCCGACGTGGCCATCAGTGTTCCGGAGATGGCGACGGCCAACGACGTGCTGGGTGTAACTGAAGCCCTCAAACAGGAGCTGTTCGCCCACTTGCCGGCGTTGGCCGAAGCCAACGTTCGCTTGGTGAGCCCGGCCGTCACTGGCGCGGAAACCTCTCATGCTCACCATCATGCGCCGGAGCCCTTCAAGGTCGCCTGTGATCTGGCTGAAGGGACATTGGAAATCGTCGATACACCGGCTGGCGAGCGGATGCGTCTGACGATCGACCGGCATGCCGACGATTTGACGGCGACGGTGATCATCGACCGGCCAGAGGGGCCGGAGACGTTGCACCTCGATCCTGTCGCCGACAATCATCATCGCCTTGAGAGCACAGTCACCCCTGCCGAGCCGCATGAATTCGAGGCAAGACTGGTCCTGAAGGCCAAGGATCGCGAACAGGTGCTACCGTTCAAGATGGTCGAACCCGAAGGTCACCATCATTAGGTCGACAGACAGATACGCTGTTCAATGACCGATCTCGCAGCCTACGCTGGTCTTTTCCTGGCAGCCTTCATCGCCGCGACGATCTTGCCGATGCAATCGGAAGCGGTGCTGATCGGGCTCTTGCTTGCGGATTATTCGCCCTGGTTGCTAGTCGGAGTCGCGAGCGTCGGCAACGTGCTTGGGTCGGTGATTAACTGGTTGCTCGGCCGAGGCATTGAGCGCTTTCGGGACCGGCGGTGGTTTCCGGCGAACCAAACGCAACTAAACCGCGCACAAGTGTGGTATCGCCGTTACGGGAAGTGGTCGCTTCTGCTGAGTTGGCTGCCAATTGTCGGTGATCCGCTGACCGTCGTCGCGGGCGTCCTGCGCGAGCCTTTTCGGGTTTTCCTCTTGCTGGTCACTGCGGCCAAGGTCGGCCGTTATCTTGTTCTTGCCGCCATGACGCTGAGCGTGATTTGATCTTGAGCGGCCCACCTTAACCGCATGTCCCATTTCGGCCTGCTTGCAATGCCAGACGTGCTGCCTGACCGGAAACGATGAAGTGCGAGTGAAAATGCGACTGACGGGCATGGTATCAGGCGTCGCGCTGTTGCTCGCTTCCGCCGCGGCGGCGAGTGCCCATCCCCATGTCTTTGCCGAAGCGAAGCTGGACATGACCGTCGGTCAAGACCGCACGGTCAAATCACTTCGGCATCTCTGGCGTTTCGACGACCTCTTTTCCAGCACTGTGCTGATGGAATTCGACAAGAATTCCGACCTTGTTCTTGATACAAAAGAACTCGATGAGGTTGCTCTCACCGTCCATGCGTCGCTGGCCGGGTACAACTACTTTCAGATGGTGACCTTGAACGGCAAGGACGTGACGATGGCGCCGCCACCGAAGTTCAGCGTCAGCTTTGAGAATGATCAGCTCGTTGTCCAGTTCGAAACGCAGCCGAAGGACCCGTTGGCTCTTGCTGGAAAAGTCAGCATCGGCGTATATGACCCGACCTTCTACACGGCGATCGATTTTACCGACGACGACAAGATTGCTGTGGCTGGCCTGCCTGTAGGCTGCTCACGCGCGGTCGTCCGTCCAGATCCGGACACGGCCATCGCACAGAACCAGAAAAGCCTGACAGACGCGTTCTTCAGTGACCCAACAGGGACCGATCTCGGCAAGATTTTCGCGACACGCCTCGAATTGACCTGCGGCTGACCCGGAGCCGGTTCGATGGCCATGTTCCAGACGCTGGTCGACTTCCAACGCACGATCTACCTGGCGCTGGCCGAGCAGATCAAACTGCTTTCGGCCGGCGGCGATTGGCTGGCCTTCACGGCCTTTCTGCCGATGGGCGTGTTATTCGGTGCAGCGCATGCGCTGACGCCGGGTCACAGCAAAGCCCTACTGGCCACGTATTTGGCCGGTTCGGACGCAAAGGTTTCGCGCGGTCTTCGGGTATCACTGACACTTTCCTTCACGCATGTGACGATTGCCGTGCTGATCGCGGCGCTCTCGCTACCGTTGGTGTCTATTGCCCTGGGCAGTGTTGGCCGCGCGCCGCTACTAGAAGACGTCAGTCGCGGGCTGCTTGGACTCATAGGCGTCTGGATGCTCTGGCGCGCATTGAGCCACGGCCATCACCACAAGCATGAGGGCGAGGCCGTCGGCGTCATGGCCGGCTTGATCCCATGCCCGCTGACGCTTTTCGTGATGACCTTCGCAATATCCAGAGGCGTTCCGCTCGCCGGTATCCTGTTTGCAATCACCATGATGGCCGGCGTGGCGCTGACGCTGTCTTGCGTTGCGGTGTTGTCGATCCTGTTTCGGGAGCGCCTAGTGCATTTCTTCGACAGCCGGCCACGCCTGTTCGATGCCATTTCGCGGACGATCGAAGGCGCTGCCGGAATTGTTCTAGCCGGCGTAGCGGTCTGGCAAATCACTTCTTCCTAACGCTGTCCAAAGCCAGAGTCCCCGCGTCGGGGCAGCAGCTCCGCGTGATAATTCTGAGCCCAATGCGGTTGCGCAATAGCGCCAAATACGCTTCACAGATCCCGCCAGTCAGATCCAGCAGAGGATATCATGCCGGCGGACGATGGTAGTCTACGCGACATTCTTGGAATTCTGTTGGTTCTAGTACTCGTTGGCGCAAATGGCTTCTTTGTCGCTGCGGAATTTGCGTTGATGGCGGTCAGGCGGAGCCGAGTCGACGAACTTGCTACCGCTGGACGCTTGAATGCCGGGCTGCTTCAAAGAGCCTTGGCGAATCTCGATGCCAATCTTGCCGCGACCCAGCTGGGTATCACCATTTCGTCGCTGGCGCTTGGCTGGGTTGGCGAACCTGCACTCGCCCATCTGATCGAGCCACTGCTGGTCGGAGCGATGGGGTCTCTTGCCACCGCCGGATCCCATATAATCGCCGTAGCAATTGCTTTTATTATCATCACTGCTCTCCACATCGTTCTGGGCGAGTTGGCGCCGAAAAGCCTGGCGCTTCAGCGTAGCGAGGGCACGGCACTCTGGGTGGTGCGGCCGCTAGGCCTGTTCCTGTTCCTGCTCAGGCCGGCGATCCTCGCTTTGGTGTTGCGTCTCTGAGGATTGCGGCTAGGGACGGGCGAGGAGTCCCTGCATTCGCTTAGAGCTGAAGCTGCTTGTCGCGGCGAGCCAGGAGGCAGGGCTGCTTCACCAGACCCAGCAGGAGCTCGTCGAGCGCGTCTTCAACATTGGCGATCGGCGCATCGCCGATATCATGACGCCGCGGCGCGATATCGACTGGATCGGCGTGTCGTCCGCAAACAGCCCGGAAGGTAAAGACCTGTTTCGCAAGGCACAGCTCACCTCGAACCTGCAACTCAATTGGGCCGACGGGATGCAGGGCGCTGGCCCACCGTCTGAGCAGGTCGTTTGCAATGCGTTGCTAGCCCCACAGGGTCTTTGGCGGTGGCGGATCACCCTCAGGATTACCAAATCGTCTGGGTCGGGAAAGAGATTTTGCTCGCGCAGGTTCGAAGTCAGCACATCAAGTTGGTTCTGCGCTTCGATGTGAGCCAGCCGCTGTTTGGCCCATTCGATCAATAGCCGCGGCCGGGAACGGGTATCTGATAGCGAGCACAAGTCTTCGCCAGCCCTCGTCCGATATGTCGAACCGCTCAGCAAGCGTGACGATAGGGGTCGACCAAACGAGGTCATACAATTCTTGGCGGGTGAAGGTGTGCGGCATTTTTGGCTTGGGGACGGATTCGGTGGGTGAGACAACCCAGTCGCTAGGCCGCTCAAAGTCAAGCAAGCGATGCGCATTTCCCGCGCCTGACGCACGTGGCGTTTCCCTGTTGGACTACTTTCATTTCCCTGTTAGGGCGAATAGGGAATTCCTGGACAACGCGTTGAAACTACTGTGAGATTTCAGGCCGGAATTGGCTCGGCCGCTCAAAATCGCCAGAAATTCGCTGTTTTTCGGGCTCTAATAGGGAAAATCAGACAGAGACTGGTTCGCCAATGACTGCCTGCACCACCATAACCATTGATTTCATTGATAAAAATATGCCTCGGTCCAAAACGTTTTGGACCCATTGTGGGCCCCAAAAAAAGGGCCGCTGATATGGCCACGCTGCGCATGGTCGGTTGATTTCACTTACTTGACGACGCGCAGGGCCGCTCGCTGCTTCATCGCATCGCGTTTGGCCTCGCGCTCATTGATGGCGCGGGCTATGTCGACAGCCATTCGCTTCTTGTTGGCCTCTCGGACATATTCGTCCGTCACCGTCATGGAAGAATGCCCCATCGCCTCCATGATAGCGCGCGCTTGGATGTTGCATTCGGCGAGATACGTGCCGAAGGTACGGCGTAGCCCGTGCAGAGTGTAGCCCTCCGGAATGCCGGCCTGCTTGTGCCAATGTGCCATCATGCCGGTGAGACTCTTTTCCGCGAATGGGTGCCCATAGGCATTCTTCAGCACCGTGCCGCCTTTCGAACGATCAAGCGGCGCCAATAAACATCTCGCGCCCGCCGTGATGGTTGCGGTTTTTCTTCTGCCGGAAATCGAAGGCCTCGATCACCTCTAGAGACCCGTCGAACAGTTCGATCTCCTCGAAAACCAAATCGTCCCATTCCAACGAGGCGATATCGCCTCGACGGTTGCCGAGCCAGAACGCGAGCGCGTAGCAGGTGCGGGGCGGGGAGCCAATCGGATGGCGCGCCTCGAACTTTTCCCGAATGGGGACCCGCCACGCGGGATTGGCGGTCGATTAGGAATCCGGACGTGGATCGACAGTGAGGATTCGTTCTGCGGTTTGATCCATTTCTCAATTTCGATCCCCACCCACAAGAGCTTCTTGATTGCGACCAGCAGGTGCTTGGCAACCGTCCTGTTGGCGGCAAAGACGCTTTCTATAATCGAACGCAGATGGTCGGCGTCGAGATGTTCGACGGGCGTATCGCGCCAAGTTAGCGGACAGGCAGGATCGACCTGCATCCGAAGGAAGCGTTCAATAAGACGGGCATTCTTCCGCTGCGTCGCTTCGTCAAAGTCCAGCCATTCCATCGTCGCTTCAAGCCGCCGCGCAGCATGACCGAATGTCTTTGGCAACGCCCGACCGGGTAGGTCGATAATAGCTGCCTTGAGGCTCTGGCCTTGCGTCGCCTTTTCGTAGGCAGCCTCGAATTCCGGATCGCCGGGCTGACCTGGGAGGCGGATTTCAGGCATTCCCTTTGCACGATAGCGATAGACTGTCTTTCCATGACATCCCCTACGAGTTGCGCGCCGGTTCCAAGGAAACAGGCCTTAATGAGGCCGTACTGGAGATCGGTGCAGTCCTGGAACTCGTCCAAGAATACCTGGCTGTATGTTTCCTCAGCGCGTTCCGCGCGATCACGCTGCCCTCGACGATCGTCTTCGCAAGAGGGATCATGTCCCTGAATGTAATCGACTGGCCCTGGATGCGAGCCGGCCCGACGGAGAAGTCCGCAGCCAGTACGTCCTGCCCGGTGAGCGCGAGGCGGAACTGCTGGATTATGCGGAGCACGAAGCGATGGAATGTGAAGCTGTCGAAGCGTTCCCCAAGCTGGTGGCCGCACCGGCGCCTTACGCGCGCCTTGAGGTTCGTGCTGGCATCGACCTTGAAGGAGATCGCAAGGATACGCTTTGGGTATCTGCAGCTTCGCGTCCGCAGGAGAAAGTCGGCGCGTTGCGAGCATCTCCGTCTTGCCGGCTCCCGGTCCGGCAGTGAGCGCTAGGTTGGCTTCGGTCTCTGTTGCTGCCTCTAGGGCATTGGGCTCCAGAACGAACCCGTCCGAAGGTTTCCAATGTTCCGCACGGATCATTCAGGAAGATTTCCCAGCATCGTCCTCACGCGTTCGAGAGCCGATCGAGGAGCTGGCGAAACGGCCGGAGGTGCGCTTTCGCACGCGCTCTTACGAAACGGTGCGCTCGGCCGTCGCATCCGGCTTCGGCATGGCCGTCCTCAACATGCGGCCTATCGGTCGCGCCACCGCCGATGGGGAGGAGATCGTTCGAAGACCAATCCTCGATGAACTGCCGCCACCGACGCTGATCGTCGCCGACATGAACAATCGAGTGGGAATGATTCAGGCCCACTCAAACGTCGATTGGCTTTGATGAACCTTCGCATATCGCCCACCCGGATTTCTAGGTACCACCATCAGAGCAATAAGGCTCACGGTGGTGCTTTTTAATGCCCAATGCGATGGAGAAAAGGCAATTTCCTGCCATGAAGCCTTCAATTGTCCTGAGGTATCTTTCAGGAGGCAATTGCTATGTTGTCGGCGTCGCCCTTAAAGCACTGAAAAGAACTATAAGCTGGCTGACCGTGACGGCATCTACGTCCGCGTCATGTCCAGGGGCGCGATCTAGGCAGATACGGCCGAGACGATCGCTCGCGGAGATCCGATGTCGCGCGCTATGGTACTTCGCTTACCCAAACGGATATGACTCTTGGGATCTGATTCCCCTGCGATAGTCCGGCCAGTCCAGAATGAGGCGGGCTATCTTGATTTCTTGGCTCCAATGACTGAGTACCCGCGCCTTGCCTACAGCATGAAAGCCGTTCGCAAGGCAGGCGACCGGCTGGCAAAACCTATTCAGTTCGGACGAGACATCACTGTCGGCCAGTATGTGGACGCACTCGAAATCTTCTCAATCGCCAATAGCTGGCGCGACTCGCACTTTCTGCCGATGCGCAGCGTTCGGTTCTCTGTCGGTCATCACATAAGAGCCCTGCGACTGGAGGGCGACATGGCATCCCGGCCGAAGCGCATGGCATCCATTCGTCGGAAGCTTCGAGAGTCCACCACCAATTTGGACACCATGAACGACATCGGCGGTTGCCGAGCGATCATGGCCGATATCAAAGGTGTTCGCTCGCTTCTCGCATCGATGCGAGACAAGTTCCCCCATGAGATCCACTCTAGGGAGTTTAACTATATCGATGAGCCGAAGCCGGACGGGTATCGAAGTCACCATATTGTTTTCAAATACCGACCCAGAGATGCCGACACCGAGGCTTTCGACGGACGACGCATCGAGTTGCAAGTTCGTACCAAGCTTCAGCACTCATGGGCAACTGCGGTTGAGGCTGTCGGGCTATTCCGGGGCCAGGATTTGAAGCACGGAGAGGGCGACCAGGATTGGCTTCGCCTTTTCCAGCTTATGTCGGCGGAATTCGCGCACGTTGAGCAGTGCCCCGTTCATGTAAGTGTTCCGGATCACAATGACCGGGTTCGAGAATTGCGGGATCTCAACAAGCGTATAGATGCGATCGGCATACTAGAAAAAATCAATAATACTACTCACTGCCCAGAAAACTTCGTACATAAAGCAGCCAAAACTCGATACTATTTGCTTCAATATGGAAAAGATCATAAATTGTCCATCGAGCCGTTCTGGGCGCTTATATTAGGTGCGCGAAAACTGAAAGAGACCGAGCAAAAAATCGAGCTAAGGGGCAGTGAGGTGAAGGCTGTCTTGGTCGAGGTAGATAAGAAAGAAAAGCTTGTGGAAATGTATCCGAATTACTTCGGAGACGTTTACTTATTTGCTCGTAATCTGAAATCCATCTGCACGGGAAAAGCGGCTATCGAATACAGTTAGCCTGCACAGGTGGTAGCTCCGAACCCTACGAAAGGCCCTATTATGGTTCGGCTTAAGCGCCGTCGCTCGCTTCCGTGTGAAGTAACCCGAGGCGAGGCGCTTGCCGACGATACCATCGAGGCTGCGACCGGCCCGTGCATCGTCGTTCATGCCAGGGGCTACGCGTGAATTATGGCGGAAGTCATATTCGGAGAGGTCGCGGTGCAGATGCTTTTTTGCGCAAGGCTGATAGGTGCCACGCATGCCGCGCTTGAAGATGCTGATGCGCCGGGTATTTTGGCAGTGTTTACTCAGCCGCCGGGGCAGGTCATTCCGATCTCGGGGTGACATCGGGCGATCGCAGCAGTCTGGCGAGTGCGGAGCGTTTCGTCGATCTTGCGCACGTGAGCGGGACCGATGACCGTGACAAAGTTCACCGTTTAATCGAGCATGGCCTCGACGGTGGCGACAAAGTCGTCGAGCGAGCGATCCCCGCGAATCTCGATGCGTGGAAGATCGATGGGATCGCAATTAAGGTCCGCCGGCCCGTGTCTGCTGCCGAAGCCGATCCGATAGCCGGACTCCTTGGCCAGTCTGCCGAGCCGTCGGTCGGTGACAGAGAAGGGTGCCGCGAACGCCGAGGTTGGCCGACCGGTCCAACGTTCGATGAACATACGAGAGCGCAGCAGTTCGGCGGCCAAGTCAGAGCTCGACAGACCATCGATCGCGCGATGCGTCGCGAGATGGCTTCCGAAGAACGCACCTTCGGCGGCGAGCCGCCGCACCGTCCCGGCATCCATAAGCTGCGTCGGCGGACCGTTTTCGGCATCCCACTGCGCGCTTTCACCCACCAGGTCAGTCACCAGGAACACTTCCGCGGTCAGGTCGTTCGCGCGCAAGGTTGGCCAGGCTTGGTCGGCAAAATTCTGGAAGCCGTCATCGAAGGTGATGAGCACTGGGCGGCCAGCGAAAGGCTGACGGTTGGCGATGGACCGTTCCAGTTGCTCGGACGTGATCGCGTGAAAGCCATTGGCGCGCAGCCATGCCATCTGGCTGGCGAATGCGGCGGGCGTTAGCCGAAAACGGGCGAGGGCAGCCGGACCTTCTTCGGCGACGCTGTGGTACATGAGGACAGGGATACGTGGCCGCCGCTCGCTGCGCGCGACGTCGCGGCGCAAGGCCCGCGCCCCGCCCCAGACGATATTTCGGGCGACCCCGAGTCCGATGGGCGCGCGGATCGGCGCATGATCAATCCTCGGTTCCGTCACTACATCGTGCGGTGACAGGCGGCGGAAGCGGTCTATGCGATAGAGCTCGGTCTGGATCGACTGCTCGAGGACGAGACCTTCGGTCGCTGCGAGCGCCTCTGAGATCGCTTGTGCCCCGAATGTGTTCCAGTCGAAGCCCGTCCTTTCAACATTGTCACGCAGCACGAATGCGTGGGCGCTGATGAAACTGCCGCCAGGCGCCAACGCCTCTGCGAATTTTTTGGCAATGCGCCGCAACTCGGCGAGATCATCCAGATAGTAGAGCACTTCCGAACAGAAGATCAGATCCATTTCACCCGGCAGCGTGTCTGCGGAGAAATCCAGTACGCCGAATTCGACGTTCGGCTGATCGCTGCATCGCGCGCGGGCCCGTCCCACGGCTATGGCGGAGATGTCGGTTGCGGTCAGATGGCCCACTCGCGGCGCCAGCTGCCGCGTGAAGTGGCCCTCCGCGCAGGCGAGCTCAAGTGCCCGTCCGATGGGACCCGCAGGCAGAATCTCGAGTTGCCGCTCATATTTTTCCTGCTCATAGGACGAACCGTAGTTCCAGGGATCCTCGGTCGTGAAATAGCCATTCCAGAACAACGTGCGATTCTCGTCGTGCCTGGGCCGTGCACGGCGCGGCGCGGCAGAAGGCTCCGCAGGTTCGGCGCTCGACCGGACCAACTCCCGCGCTTGCGCAGCCAATCTCGCGAGTTTGCCGAAATGGCTGTCGGGATCAGGCTCGCGTTCGGCTGTGCCTGACAATGCCCGGGCTGGAAGCGTGTTCGGAGTGTTGGCGCCAGCCTCCTTTTGCGGTGCGAAATTCCGGATCAGTTCAATCCAATGATCCCTTGTCACTGTCCCGAGCACGCCGAATTGTACGACGGCCTCGATGTGGCCATCCATCATCAGGTAGGCATAGATTTGGTCGATTCCTTCCGGCAGTTCGGTCGAGGTCGGATTTCGAGCGTCGACGCGGATTCCAAGTGTTCGCGCCAGCCTGCGCGGCGCGCCAAGATCGTCGGCGTCGAGAAGCATTTGCTCAAGCTGATACTGGATGCGGCGAGCCGCTGCGGGATTGTCCCAGACCTTGCTGAGTTCGGTAATCAACTCGGTGATGGCGCGGCCGAACCTTCCCCACCTGGCAGCCAGTTGCGCCGGCACAGACAGGCTTCCCACCGCAAGGCCGTTGATGGCTACCTTGGCGATCTCACTCGCCCACTTGCGTCCGGCCGGAAGCGCGCGCAGGGACTGCGGGTTGATCGAGCCCGAGCCGCCGCCGCAATCCGACGCGGCGTTCCAAAATGCGAACCACGCGAGTGCTTCGGAAGCGGTGCGGCCATCCGCCGAGTTCGCTCCGTTGGCGTGGATAGTCACCGGGTGTTTGACTCTGGAGTCGGCAGAGAAGCCACGGGCGATGACGATTTCCGCGTCGGCCAGCATCTGAGATGAATTGCGGGTGAGCGAGTTGGGGCTAGCCCGGTAGAAGGCGAGCGGCTCGTCGACCATTACCCAATTTCTGCCGAGACGGGCGAGGCGCTGCCACAGATCCCAGTCCTCGCATGTACGCAGCGACACATCGAAACCGCCCAACTCGACGATTGTCTCCCGGTCGAGCAGCAGCGCGTGGGTGGCGATGGCACACCGGCGGGCAAATGTTTCAAAGGGCTGGATCGCAACCTCTGACGAGATGCTCAACCAGATAAGTTCGCCATCGGGCATCACGCATTGGGAGCCGCAATAGGCGGCCACTGAATCGGGCGCAGCCTCCAGTGCGGCTAGCATTTTCGCGAGGAAGCTGGCGTCTACCCAATCGTGCGCATCCAGAAACATGAGCCAGTGGCCGCGCGCCGTCGAAATCCCGCTATTGCGCGCGCCGGCGGGGCCACGGGCGCAAGAATTCAACGTCCGAAATCGGGAATCTTGTCCCACATAACTGGCAATGATCGCGGGGGTGCGGTCCGTGGAGGCGTCGTCGACGATGATCGCCTCCCAATCCACGATTTCCTGATCGAGAAGGCAATCGAGTGCGCGCGCCAGCGTCACCTCTGCGTTGTGCGCAGGAACCACGATTGAAACCAATGGATTATGCGCCATGCCGTCTTACCCAAGCCTGGTTCGAAGGTACAAGAGCCCCGAGACATAGCCGGCGATTTCCCGCCAAAGGAAACGGTCACCGAGGATGCTGCATCCAAACAGTCTCCCGTGAACTCTTCCGAGCCGTCGCGCCGCCATTTGGCTGCAGTGCGAGCTTGCTCCTGTCCTGCTAGCGACGTTAGAAGCCTGGCGCAGCATTTCATCCGTGCCGCCGAGATCGGACGCCGGCTGTCGCAGATGCACGTCAAAGCCAAGCATGCCGCATACTCATGTCGATCCCTGAACTCGGCGCCATGACCACAAGCTGCGGTCCCTGGCCTGGCTATGGCAAACTGCCGTCCTTTGCAATCGACGACGCAACAATGCAAGCCCACTGAAGCTTTGGTTGAATGACTGCCAGCTATTGGGACCTATTGCTCTCTCCTATCGACCGAAACACCTCGATTCCGGGCTGCATTCTTGATCGGCGATTCCGCGTGTGAAAAGAAGATTCTCCTTCTACTGTTGAGCTCGCGCCGGAAGCTGATGGTGGCAGTATATAGCGGAGCGAGAGCCAATATGCTGCCCGCTGGAACAGCTATTTTAGCAATTTCTAATGAAAACTCATTACTTACATCTGTCTAAATAGATATACATAATGCCATTGTATCACTCGGCTTCATAGTAGATTTCGCTCGATAACCAATTAGATTAAACGGCTATGGTTGCTATCACAGAGAGGGGCGAGAGCAACACCTAGCGGTACTGGTGCTTTTTCGGCCGGTCCAAGACGTGTAAAAAGAGCACGCAAATTGGCTTGCGCCAAGAAGATTCCGGCTTGCAGGTCGCGGATTTTGCTGGCATCTTCACCTGTTTATGGGTCTCTGCACTGTGGCAGGTGGTTCAAATAGAGGGGTATAAGGATGGCCAAGGAATCTTCGAGTACTTCGAGTGCCGTTTCCTCCGCAAACAAGGCGGACGCAAATTTGATCGGTAATGCAGACGGAAGCGGGCTGAACTTCATGGCGGCCCAGGTTCGCGAAAACGGGGGCGCCGGCGACGCCGTAGGTGTCGACAAGATACGCGATCTGCTGTTCGGCAACCAGATGCAGGACTATGACCGCCGTTTTTCCAAGCTTGAAGAACGGGTGTTGCAGCGCTTCAAGGATGTCGAATCCGAAGCCAAGCGCAATCTTGAGATGTACGAGTCAAATGCAAAGAAGCAGATCGATTCGCTCGCGGCGCAATTGCGGAACGAAAAAGACTCACGAGCCGATGCCGACAAGGAGATTGACCGGAATCTTCGCGAGCAAAACCAGGCACTTGAAAAGCAGGTGCGTGCGTTGTCGGATCAATTGAGCGCGCTTGAGCGGGACGTTTCGGACCGGATAAATCGAAACGATCATTTGTTGCGTGAGGAAATTAAGCAGAAGAATGAAGGCGTTCAGATGCTGATAGAGAAAATGTTTGCCGATCTCAGCAACGTTAAGACCGACCGAAATCTTTTGGCTGGCCTGTTTGTAGAGGTTGCGAAATGTCTGAATCAGGATCCCGTCGGCAGCAAGGGCAACTCGGATCGTAGCTGGAAAGTGAGTTGATGGGACCTTGACGTCAACCGTCGACCCAATCAGTCTTCCACAAAGAACAGCCTCGAACGATACAGAAATTGATCGCGAGGCTCTGGCTCGTCTTTTGGTCGAAATTGCCCGGAACGTTGATCCGGACTATCGTGCGCGTTTCGACGGAGTTCCAACCGCCGATCCTCGCATGGAAACGCTGCGCCAGTTGCTGGTCAGCCGCGAAATTTCGGAGCTTTCACGAGTTACGCATCTGCTGGACGAACCCGAGCAGCTTGCGGCAGCGGTGGGCGATGTTCTTCCCATTGCGGTCGCGCGAGCGACTCATGCGCAGCTCGGCGAGGCGCTTGCGCCAGCTGTCGAACGGGCTGTGCAACGGTCAATCCAGAAGAGCCCGCGCACGCTGACGGATATATTATACCCGGTGTTTCTGCCGGCAATCCGCAAGTCGATCGGGGAAAAGATCGACCAGACATTTCAGTCACTGAATGAAACTTTAAGACATATATTTACCTGGCATGGGCTCAAGTGGAGATTTGAAGCTTGGAGGACAGGTGCGAGCTTCTCGGAAGTTGTCCTAAAGCATTCTCTTATCTATCGTGTAGAGCATGCCTTTCTCATTAATCGTAATTCCGGGCTTTTGATAGCGCATGTAGCTGCCGACAATGCGACGAGCGAAGATCCCCAGCTGATTTCGTCGATGCTTAGTGCAATTCAAGATTTTGTGAAAGATTCATTCAACGAGAGAGAGCAGAGCGGCCTGGACACTATCCGTTTTGGCGACCTTCGTCTCTGGTCGGAAGTTGGACCGTTTGCGACCCTGGTTTCGGTGATCCGGGGAAATCCGCCAGAGGAATTGCATGAAATAGTTCGCGATGTATTGCTTCGCATCCATGAGGAATGCTCACAGGCTTTAGTAGAGTTTGACGGCGACAGTTCGCAGTTGGCCGGGGTAGAGGCGCAATTGCGGACCTGCGTGGAGCAGAAGCAGGAGGAATCAAACGAGGGATTTCCGTGGCTGGTGGCCGCCGTGGCCCTGCTGTTTTTGATTCTGGCAGGCGGTTGGTTCTTTCTTTCCTGGCAATCCGGGCAGCGCTGGCAGGCTTATGTGTCGCGCTGGCAGGCCTACGTGTCGCGACTGGAGGCCCAGCCGGGCATCATCGTTGCCGAACAACAGGCGCGCGACGGCCAATTCTATATTGCCGGCCTAAGAGACCCGCTTGCCGCCGACCCACAGTCGCTGTTGTCTGGAACGCAGGTCGATCCCGCCCGGGTTCATTCGCAGTGGCAATTCTATCAGAGCCTTCAACCGGAGTTCGTGCTGAAGCGGCTGAAGGCGTCGCTGGCTCCGCCGGATTCAGTACGACTATCAATCGACAATGAGCGCATCGTTGCCGAGGGTGAGGCTCCCGACACCTGGATAGATCGGGCGCGTGCAGCGGCCCGACAGCTTTCGGCAGGCGGACCGGAATTCGACATCTCCAAGGTTCGTGACGTAAGCCCCGAAGTACTCGAGGCGAAGCGCTGGCAGGCCTACGTGTCGCGACTGGAGGCCCAGCCGGGCATCATCGTTGCACAACAAAAAATACGCGATGGCCGATTCTATATTGCCGGCCTGAGAGACCCGCTTGCCGACGACCCGCAGTCGCTGTTGTCTGGAACGCAGGTCGATCCCGCCCGGGTTCATTCACAATGGCAATTTTATCAGAGCCTTGAGCCGGAGTTCGTGTTGAAACGGCTGACGGCGTCGCTGTATCCACCGGATACAGTACGACTTTCGATCGTCAATAATCGCATCATTGCCGAGGGCGAGGCTCCCGACACCTGGATAGATCGGGCGCGCGCAGCGGCCCGACAGCTTTCGGCAGGTGGACCGGAATTCGACATTTCCAAGGTTCGTGATGTGAGCCCCGAAGCACGCGCGGCGGAGCACTGGCAGTATTATGTGTCGCGACTTGAGGCCCAACCGGGAATTGTCGTCGCCCAACAATCGACCAGGGGTGGACATTTCTATATTTCCGGCCTGCGAGACCCGCTTGCCGCCGACCCGCAAGCTCTGCTGTCCGGAACGGAGGTCGATCCTGCCCGCGTTCATTCACAGTGGCAATTCTACCAGAGCCTTGATCCGAAGTTTGTGGTGAAGCGGCTGACGGCGTCGCTGACGCCGCCGAAATCGGTCCGACTTTCGATCATCCAGGGTCGCATCGTTGTCGTGGGCGAGGCTCCTGCCGCCTGGATCGACCGGGCGCAGGCCGCCGCTGAACAACTTTCGGCGGACGGAGTGGTTCTGGATGTCTCGCAACTGCGTGAGCTGGACCTTGCAGAGCTCAATCATTTGAGAGAGTCTATCCAGACGACCGACATTTTCTTCTCTTCCGGCAAAGTTGTGCCGGGACCAGAGCAGACGCCGGTTCTCGACAGATTGGCGGATCAAATAAAGGAATTCGCCCAAAATGCCCGCAAGTCAGGCGTAACTGCGCGGTTCATGTTGACCGGCCATTCGGACACCACGGGCCGTGAGACGGCCAACGCGTCGATCAGCGCCGCCCGTGCCGAGACAGTTCGTGCGCTTCTCAACAAGCGCGGCGTCGCCCCGGAACTGCTGCTGGTTCGGGGCGCGGGCACCTTTGAACCGGCGGTGCCTGAAAATAGTCAGGCTGGTAGCTCCACCAATCGCCGGGTTTCCGTTACGGTAAACTTGGACTAGGTCGGAGCCCAAGATGTTGCAAAAAAAGATCTGTATGTTGGGCGGGTTCTCTGTTGGAAAGACGAGCCTGGTTCGCAGGTTTGTGAAAAGCATCTTTTCAGAGACCTACTTGACCACGGTGGGAGTGAAAATCGACAAAAAGAGTGTCGCACTCCCGGACAAAACAGTGGATCTGATTTTATGGGATTTGGCCGGCGAAGATGATATCGGCTCATTCCGCGTCAGCCATGTGCGAGGTGCGACAGGCCTCGTGCTTGTCGTCGATGGAACCCGCGCCGCTACCCTTACCGCTGCACTCACGCTGCGCGAGCGGGTCGAGGCTGAATTCGGTGCTATGCCGTTCGTACTGCTTTTCAACAAATCAGATCTGGCCGATCGGTGGGTAATACCAGATAGAGAAATTGACGAACTGAGGCAACGCGGATGGCAAGTCTATCTGACAAGTGCGCTCTCGGGTGAGCATGTCGATGATGCGTTTCTTAAACTCGCTTCGATGGTCACCAAATAGACCATGCAAAGATTGCCAAGAGAGGTCGGAAGCTGGATTTACGATTTCTTCTACAACGAGCGTGCTATTGCGTATGTGAAAATTGACGCCCAGCTGCGGACAGCGGCGAAGGGCGGTAACGTTGAACATTACGGGCTCTCATGCCTTCGCATCGGTAAGCCTGTAGCCGACCAGCTTGAATTCATGGAAGGTTTGCTGCCTTGCCCGGAGCTTCCATTTCATATGCCTATGGTCGAACTGCCCAGCGGGCGTGTCGCGGACCTTCATCTTTTTGCTGATGATGACTGCGTGTGGCTGCTCTTTCTTGATGCCACTGCCGAACGCGACAACAAGCAGCGGCTTCAACAGAAGGCTTATGAAATGACTCTTCTGCAAGAGAGGGAGCGCCAACTCAACGAGAAGTTACATTCGGCCAATGAGGCGTTGAGGAAGAGTCAGGAGGGATTGTCGCGTGAATACCAGCGCGCGGAATCCCTGCTCCTCAACATTCTTCCGGCGTCGATCGCGGAGCGGTTGAAAGCGCAAAAGAAAATTGCCGACAACCACGCGGAGGTGAGTGTGCTTTTTGCCGACATCGTCGGTTTTACCGAAAGAGCGCGCAGCGTCGGAGCGGTGACTACGCTCGCTATCTTGAATTACTTCTTCAAGGCGGCGGATAGGCTCTCGGAACGACACGGCTGCGAAAAGATCAAGACTATCGGCGATTGTGTCATGGTGGTCGCTGGCCTGCCCACCGCGCGATCCGATCATGCACGAGCCCTCACGCACTATGCAGTTGAACTGCGCAAGGCGGTCAAGCGCGAACTCTTCGCAGGAGAACCGATAAGGCTGAGAATTGGAATTCACTCGGGACCGATCGTCGCTGGCGTCATAGGCAAAAGGCGGTTCGCCTATGACCTATGGGGCGAGACCGTTAATCTCGCCTCACGTATTCAAACGTCCGCGGAGCCCGGTGAAATCCGTATCTCCGATGCAACGCGCCAACTGCTTGGGCCAAAATTTGCTTGCGACCCACTTGAGGAAACGGAATTGCGTGGTGCAGGTCGTGTACGAATGTGGCGGCTCCCAGCCTGATTTCCGGTTGACGATCCTGGAGCGCACTGCATCTCAAGCCGCAAATGATCAACGCAAAGATTTGACCCAACTAGTGACCCTCATTGGGCGACTTGGGGCTGGCTCGCAACGACAGTTACGGCCACCTGGGCCGTTTTCCCCACGCGTGGCGGCATGGCAGGAACTGCTCGCGTCAATCCTGACTATTCGCTGGAATACCGTCGCAAAGTCTTGCCTTACAAGGAACCCTGCCGATATCGAACTCACGGTCGACGGGCTCCGCAAGGCCGGAATAGTGCAATGACAAATGAGGGCATGCGGCCCGGATCAGACGCCAAAGGCTCGGCCTATCTTGCGCCATCGGGCGTTTTCACGAACCAGTTTCAGGTCGTCGGTCGTCTCGGCAAAGGTGTGCGAACGGTAGTGCCCGAGCAGGTCAGGAAACAGCCTCCCTGCCGGCAGGCCGGCAACCTGTTCGCGGACCGACATTTTTTCATCGATGACCCGGGTGCCCCAGGCATTTTCCCGAACCTGCAACTCGGCAGCCAGACCGCGCTCTTCCGGCGCGGTTTCATCCAGCGCGGCCAGCAGGATCGAATGGAAAAGCGCTACATAACCGATCTGCCTCAGGCCGCCCACGACCCGCACGCGCGGCAATATGGCAAGAACGAGGAACGTCAGGAACAAGTTCGGCAGCAGCACGCCGTCCAGCAGCGCCTGCTTGAGATGCGCCCGCTCGAACGGGATGGAAAGACCATTCGGCCTTTCAGGCTCGATCAGGTGCCCGTTCTCGAGGACGAGCTTGCGCACGCGCTCCTCGCGAATGCCCCAGAAATAGGCCGTGGCATTGGGCAGGAATCTGCCAAATGGGCTCGATTCGGTCTCTTGCAGGGTACGTTCGAGACGCTGACGCCTTGCGGGCTCAAGGAGCAGCTTGGAAAGAAGGCTGCTGTCATGGTCCAGATGCCGCGCCACGACGGAAGCCGCGAGCCGGTCATCGATGAACACCGGCCGAGCCATGCCGGAACGATCCCAATCGGCGACCAGATCCTCGTTGAGTTCTGTCAGTGCATCGGCGGCGGTTCCAAACACCTTGTCCTGGCTGGCGAGCAGTGTGCCCAGCCAGCGGCTGGCATCCGTTTCGTCGCCCACCGCTTCGAGCGCCCGCTTGTTGAGGGTGACCGGGCCGGCCGCGCAGGCGCTTTTGCGGCATAGTTTGTGGCGCCCCATGCCAAACAAGTTGACCTTGTCGTCGCCGACATCGAGCCATCCCGGCCCCTCCCGGCCAATTGTCTCCATGGTCATCGTCGTTCCCATGAAGCCGACGAAGGCCGACAGCCCGTTTTCGACCGCGCCGAGCCAGGCAAACAGGAGGGCATCGAAGGTGATCCGGTCCATCAGAAGCAGGCAGTGGAGGCCGGACTGAATCACCGGTCTGTGGTCGAATTCTTCAAGGGCCTTGCCGACCTCTTCAGGCTGCATGATCAAATCAAGGCGCTGATGCAGTATATCAAGCAGGATCGAACGGGCAGCGATCGCCGGACTCGATGCAGGCCTTGCCACCGGCCGCCACAGATGGCGGGCGTATTCGGAAACCGGTGCATTCCAGTTCTGCTCGATGTCACGCACGACTTCCGGGCAGAGCAGTGATAGCACTGCCAGAACATCCACCGGAGCCTTAAGGGTCGGATCAAAGTCCGTGGTCATCAGAACCGCAGCCGGGCCATGCTCAGAAGGTCGTGATACCGCCCTTCGGTAAAGCCGGCCTTCACATGCCGGCCTTCGACCTCGAAGCCGTGGCTTGTGTAGAGGCGGATGGCCGGTTCATTGTCGGCATAGACGGTCAATTCGACTCGCTTCAGGGCGCGCCAGTTGTCGGCCACGTCAAGCAGCGCGCCAAGTATGGCAGAGCCGATACCCTTGCCGACAAAGCCATCGTCAAGGCCGATATTGATCTCGCCGATGTGCGAACGGCGCGGCGAACCCTGCACGACCAGGCTGCCATGGCCGACGACCTTGCCGTCCAGCTCGGCAACGATCCAGGTGGTTTCCTGGCCGGACTTGGCGATACGCCGTTCTACCTGCTCCACCATCTCGAATGGCATCCTGAGCGTGCCCCAGCGGAAGCCCGGCATGTTGAAGATGGCGCAAAGCGCCTCCGCATCGCTTGGCCGAATGGCCCGGAGTTGCGGCTGGATTTTCTTTGCGAATGGCGAGGTCGTGCTGGTCATGGCTTTCCCGGCAAAGGCAATGGGCCCGGCACGATGCACCGGACATCATCTGAAAATCCAGCCATCTCATCATCCTATGATGCCGATTGCGCGCTGAAGTACCAGGAGACGGCGTAGAGTTTGAAGATGCCGCTGATTCCGATCCAGCCGAAAAGGGCGAGCCAGCACAATGTTCCCGTCGCCGTCCAGTCGATCCGGTGCACTGCGGCCTCGGTGATGACAAGGCCAAGGATGGCAAACAAGCCGACCAGAAACTGCGCCAGACCGAGCACCAGCAGCTCTTCGCGCGGCGCGCTTTTCCTGACGAGATATGTGCCGCCCGCTCCGGCGAGGAAGATGGCGCTGTAGACCTGAGCGTGGAAGGCGTCGATCGGCCACGGCCAGAAGCCGCCGAATGTCAGGGGAAACAGCAACAGACCGACGCCATAGAGCCCGAGGATCACCATTTCCATCGACATGTAGCCGCGCCATGCAGAGTTTAAGGTCACGCCCTTTGCGGAAGGACGGCCCCTGGCCCGCCAAAGGAACGATCCGGATACCGCGACCGAAGCAAGATAGACCAAGAACCAGAGCCAGGGCGCTTTGCGCTCGAAGTTGAAATAGCCGAGACTGAAGAACGAAGCCGCCGACACGATGACGGTGAAGATGAAGGCCATGACAAGCACGAGCCTGCCTGGCGACCAGCGGTTCCAGACCAGCAGCGCCGCCATCACGACCATTTCGGCGGTGTAGAAGCCGCCGAGGAAGCGGGCATTGAACGGCGTGACGGCCCAGGGCCAGCGCGGCTTGACCAGCGCAGGCGCGAAAAACAGGCCGGCGCCGACGATCAGGACGATGATGACCCCCGCCGAGAAAAGCCGCAGGGCCGCGGGAAATGGCGGGTTGCCGGGTGTCGGCGCGGGAGAAAGTCCCAAAGATGAATACCCCATGGACTCACCATAGTGCCGCTTGCGATCGGTGAAAATCCCGACGGAAATTGAACCGTCGCGCGGGCTTTGCCATTCGAATGGCCGTACGATCCGTTTCGAAGTAAGATGGAGCGCTCGGAACAAAGACCGGTTCCGGTGAACCACCTAGGGGGCGCATTTTCCGGAGCCTGCACGATGACCGAAATTCAGGATCTGTTCTCGCTTTTGCGGCAATCAACCGATGTCGATCTCCAGGCAATCGACGCGATCCGGCGGACCATCGCGGAAGGCAAGGATTATGAACTTTGCCGCATCAATGTGCCGGCTTTCGCCAGCAAGCATGGCCTCGACGAGGAACGCGCCATAAGCGCCTTCCTCCATGCGGCGCGGGTGGGCATCTTCGACATTTCATGGAATGTTCTGTGCCCCGGCTGTGGCGGCGTGCTCGACACCAACGCTACGCTGAAAACCCTGCAGAAGGACGAATACACCTGCGCGCTATGCTCCGAAGGCTATTCGCCGACCCTTGATGAGATGGTCGAGGTGACATTCACCGTCAGCCCTCGCGTGCGCAGGATTGCCGCCCACAATCCACACGAACTGCCGTTGGTGGAATATTTTCGCCAGATTTACTGGGGATCCGGCGTCGATCTGCCGGAAGAGGATCTGGCGAAAAACATAGGAGCGTTCTCGCTGGAGGATATCGAGCTGGCGCCGGGTGAAAAGGCCGTCCTGCTTATACAGCTTCCGCCCGAATTCATCATCGTCTTCGAGCCGGTCACCCATTCAGCGCAGTTCATCGACGCGAAGGGCAAACCAACAAAAGAGCGGCGAAGCCTGTCTTTGGCTTTCGACCGCGACCATGTCCAGAACCAGACACTGGAAATGCTACCCGGTCCGCTGCGTATTTCGCTGGAAAACAGGACCGACACCCGCGTGCTGCCGGCAGTCTTCATCGCCGGCGAGGCATTGCATAATCTCCTGGGCAAACGCCGGCCTTTTCTGACCGCCAAGCGCCTGCTCACCAACCAGACGTTCCGCGACCTCTATCGTACGGATACGCTCGACATCAACCAGCGCCTGAAGATCACCAGCCTCACCTTCCTGTTCACCGACCTGCGCGGATCGACCGCGCTTTACGAGCGGGTGGGCGACCTTTCAGCCTTCGATCTCGTGCACGTGCATTTCCAGGTTCTGCACGAGATCGTCGCGGCGGAGGCAGGCGCGGTGGTGAAGACCATCGGTGATGCGGTGATGGCGACATTCGCGACGCCTGATCGCGCGATGGCTGCGGCCCTCAGGATGCGTGATGCCATGCGTGCGCTCAATGACAGAAGCGGGCGCGAGGATCTGCTGCTCAAGATCGGTGTCCATGCCGGCCCCTGCATCGCCGTGTCCATGAACGAGCGACAGGACTATTTCGGCCAGACGGTCAACATTGCTTCACGGGTCCAGAACCTGGCCAACGCACAGGCTATCTTCGCCACCCGTGCAGTGGTCGACGACAATCTCACCGCCGATCTGTTGCGCAGGAACGCTCTGACGCCCGTGCTTCACGAAGTCTCGCTGCGCGGCATCGAGCGGGAGATAGCGGTGTATACAATCCCCTGAGCAATTGGGCCGTCCAGAGCAATTCCAAGGAAGTGTAAACGGTTTTCGGAAAAAGCGCCTAGCACTTTCCCTTGGAATTGCGGTAGAGCATCGTTTGCGTGAAAAGATGAGGGCTCTCGGCCGCTCACACGCGCTTGCAGAGGAAATAACGATCGGCGGGCTCTGAAGTCGGCGCCGGGAGGCGTTGCAGCAGCGGGTGATCGAGCGGCGTGCCACTGACCGCGAAGCCGCCGACGCGAAGCAGGCTCGCAATCAGATCGGGAAGCCAGGTAGCAGTCACTGCATCGCGATCGTCATAGCCGGTGCCGATGTCGGCATGAACAAGGGCGGCTTCGATGCCAATGAACTTGCGGGCCGTCTCGCGTATTTCGCCGAGCACGAGGTTTTCGGCTTCGGGAATTGAGCTGGCATGTGCACCGACTTCGCGGTCGAACACCACGATCCGGCGCCCGGGCAGGCGCTCGCGCAGATGGTGGAACGTCCGTCCGTTGCCGAGGCCGAGCTCGAGCACAAGCCCCTCCATCTTCGCCACCTCGACGCAGACTTGGTCGAGAATGTCGCGCTGTGCGGTCATCCTGCTGATGAAATTCTCAAGGCGACTCATATGCTTTGTGTGTCCTGAACCAGCTCAAGATCGGCAATGCCTCCGACAAGAACTGTTCACGGGTGTATCCCGAAGGCGTAGTGCTCGATCACGTGTCGGAACATATAGAGGCGGACGATGAACACTGCAACAACCGTACAGGCAGCCGGCAAGGATCATACCGGGTGGAATAGGCGGCACGGCGCGCGGCAAAATAACGACCTCACTTGTAGGGATCTGCGGCGTCCCGCAAGCCGTCACCGAGGAAGTTAAACGCCATGATGACGAGAATGACGGGGAGCATCGGCAGGAGAAGCCATGGATAGAACGCGATCACGCTGACGCTGCGCGCCTCGGTGAGCAGGATTCCCCAGCTGGTTATCGGCGCCCTCAGGCCGAGTCCGAGGAAGCTCAGCGCCGTCTCGCCCAGGATCATGCCAGGAATCGAGAGCGTCGCCGTCGCGATCAGATGCGACATGAAGCCGGGAATGAGATGCCGCCTAATGATGCGGCTGCTTCCGGCGCCCATCAACTGCGCGGCGAGAACGTAATCTTCCTCGCGCAAGGCCAGAAGCTTTGAACGCACGGCCCGCGCCAGTCCGGTCCAGTCGAGCACTCCGAGGATGACGGTGATGCCGAAATAGATCAGGATTGGGCTCCAGGTTATCGGCATGATCGCCGCCAGGGCCAACCATAGCGGAATGCTGGGAATCGATTGCAGAACTTCGATTATTCGTTGAACGATCAGGTCGAAGATACCGCCGTGATAACCGGCCAGTCCGCCGATGACGATGCCCAGCAGGAAGCTGAAACTGATGCCGACGAGGCCGATTGTCAGTGAAATGCGTGCGCCATAGATCATGCGCGAGAGCACGTCGCGCCCCAGCCGGTCGGTGCCCGCCAGGAAAAGCTGACCGTTTTCGGCAGCGCAGACAAAATGCCTGTCACCTTCGATCAGGCCCCAGAACCGGTAACGATCGGCCTTGCAGAAGAAACGGAGCCGCTGAACATCGTCCTGGTTGTCGATGTAGTTCCGCTTGAGCGTGTCCATGTCCAGCGTCATCTGGCGGCCATAGACGAACGGCCCGACGAACTGGCCGTTGTGGAACAGGTGCACCTGCTGCGGCGGCGAATAGATGTAGTCCATGTTGCGCGTGTGCAGGTTGTAGGGCGCCAGGAACTCGCAGATTAATATCCCGAAATAAAGCACTACCAGGAATATGCCGGATACAAGGGCGAGCCGGTGCAAGCGGAATTTCCACCACATCAGCCGCAACTGCGACGCCTGAAAGACCTTCGACTGCTCCACTGTCATCGCCTCGACCGACTGCAGGTCAAAGGGCGCGCTGGAAACATAGTGTTCTAGTGGAGCACTCGGAGCGGGGAGCGGCGAATCCGTTTTCATTTGGTGCTGCCGCCCTGCAAACGAATTCGTGGATCCAGCAGCGCCAGCGCCAGGTCGGAAATCAGGACGCCGATAACCGTCAGGAAGGCGAGGAACATCAGGAACGACCCCGCCAGATACATGTCCTGGCTTTGCAGCGCCTTGATCAGCATTGGCCCGGTCGTTTCCAAAGACAGCACGATCGCGGTGATTTCGGCGCCGGAGATGATGGCCGGCAGGATGGAGCCGATGTCGGAAATAAAGAAATTGAGCGCCATGCGCAGCGGATATTTGACCAGCGCCCTGAACGGATGAAGACCTTTGGCGCGCGCGGTCACCACATATTGCTTGTGTAGCTCATCGAGCAGATTGGCGCGCAGCCGCCGGATCATGCTTGCCGTGCCGCCGGTGCCGATGATCAAGACCGGGATCCAGAGATGGGAGAGTATCGACTTCGCCTTGGCCCAGCTCATCGGCTCGCTGAGATATTGCGGGTCCATGAGATGGCCGATGGACGTGCCGAACCAGATGTTGGCGAAATACATCAGGATCAGCGCCAGCATGAAGTTCGGAATGGCAAGGCCTAGGAGGCCAAAAAAGGTCAGGCCGTAATCGCCCCAACTGTATTGATGCGTCGCGGAGTACATGCCGATCGGAAAGGCGATGAGCCAAGTGAAGATGATCGTGACGAAGGAAACCAGCACAGTCAGCCACATTCGGTCCCCGACGACGTCGCGAACCGGCAACTCATACTCGAAGGAATAGCCGAAATCGCCGTGCAGCATCCCGCCGACCCAATAGAAGTAACGAATGATCGGCGGCTTGTCGAAACCATATTCCTTGCGCATCATCTCGATGCGATCGGAATCCACCCCTTCGCCCTGTGCCCGAAGCTCGGCGACATAGCTGTCGAAATAGTCGCCGGGGGGAAGTTCGATGATCGTGAACACCAGCGCTGATATCACCAGCAGCGTTGGAACCATCACAGTAATGCGCCAGACAATATATCGAAGCACGCTCAGGACTCTCCAAGCCAGAATGTATCCGGCATGTAGACACCGAAATAGGCGGTCGGATCGTAGCCGAAGAGCGCCTTGTCAGGCAGATTGCGCAGCCGTGAGGACACCAGAATCGGCTGATGCGTTCCGTTCACGGTCCCGATCGAAAACACCTGATCGGTGTAGATCGACAGCATCGAATTCCAGATTTCGGCGCGCTCTGTCGCTTCGGTCGATGCGTTCCAGCGCTTGAGCAAAACCATTAACTCGATCACTGCAGGAAGATCGGGCGCCTCGCCCATCTTGCCATGAGACAAGTAGTGAGCACCCCAGAGCGGCCATTGCAGCTGATCGTCGATTGTGGGGGCCAACTGACTCGGGTTCATGTCGGCGGTCGGCACGCCGTTGTCGATGCCCGACCACATCGACATCATGATCTGGCCGCCAAGCGCGCGGCTGCGGAAGATGTCGCGCTGCGAAGTCCGGATGAACAGGGCGATGCCGATCTTTCGCCAGTGATCGGTGATGAGTTCGAGCGCGTCGGTTTCCAGCGTGCTTTCGCCGGCGGTTTCCACGATGATCTGGGCAGAGCGTCCATCGGGAAGTATCCGCAGGCCGTCATCGTCACGTGCCAGAAGCCCGACCTCGTCGAGCAGCGCGTTGGCCTGGTCGGGATCATGGGCAACCCAAGCTTTAGCGAATTCCGGCCGGTAGAGCGGGCTCTCGGACAAAACCGTATCGGCGCTTTCCTGCGCCAATCCGTAGAACACGGCCATATTGATCTCGCGCCTGTCCACGGCGAGCGAAAGTGCGCGGCGCACGCGCACGTCACGCAGAAGGCCACGCCACACCTGGTCGGCACAATTCAGATTCGGCAGCAGCGCCAGCCGAGAACCCTGTGTGCGTTTCCACAGGTGCATCTTCACCGGATAGCGCTTCTCCGCGTCCTTCAGGAAGGAGTAATCGCTGAAGTCAATTCCCATGCATTGCAGGTCGCTCTCGCCCGCCCCGGTCTTCGCGGAGATGATCGCCGATGAGCTGACATTCATGATGATTCGGTCAACATAGGGCAGTTGCCGGCCGTTCTCGTCTGTCCGATGAAAGAAGGGGTTGCGCTCGAAGATGAATTGCTCGGCCGGCGGCTTGGTTCGGTTCTGCCAGGGGTCGAGCGTCGGCAGTTCCGGGTTCTCCGGGCGATATTGCCGCGACATACGGATATGCAGGAGCGTCCATTTCTGGGTCCGGTTCTCCTTCATCAGGCCGGCGAGCCGGAATGGATCCTGATATTTCTTGTGGAACTGCTTGAGATAGGCGGATGGCAGAACAAGCGATATCGGCGAAGCGGCAGCGAGCTTGGGCAGGAAGTCGGGATTGGGCGCATCCCAACTATAGCGCACCGTCAACGGATCGACGATCTCGAAGCGTGGCGGCTTGCCGTCCGCCATCAGGGTCGGGGCGAGCCCGCCTTGCGAAAGCTCATCGTTCAGCCAGACATCTTCCCAACAATAGCGAAAATCCTCCGGCGTCAGCAGGCTGCCGTCGGACCATTTGTGTCCTTCCCGTATCTTGAACGTGAAGATGCGATCATCCGCGACGTCGAAATTTTCGAGAATGTCGGCCTGCAAGCTAAGCTTTTCGTCGTAGCCGACCAGGCGAGAATATCCGTAAATCGTCATCATCCGGATATCTTTCTGGCTGCCGATGATCGTACGCAGCGTGCCGCCATATTGGCCCGGCTGCCGGCCCATCGTGGCGAGATTCAAGGCGCGCGGGCTCTTGGGCAGGCGCTCGGTGAGTGCTGGCAGCGCCCTGGCCGTCAGCTGCGGCCGAAGAAATTCCGGCTCCAGGTCGCCAGCGCGCGACGTGCCCGGCAGGAGTGCCGAAGCCATCAAGCCAAGGACGGTGCGACGGCTGATCAATGGCGTAACTCGCTGACATCGGCCGAACGTCGGGCCAGCACGAGGTGGCCGCCGCCAAGATCGAGCGGCGCCAGGACATCCTCGTCGCCTTCTTCGCGGAATTGTGGTCCCCATGCGCTGGTGTCAGAAGCGCCGCCGAGCTTCAGCGTCTTGAAATCCATCGGCCGGTCGAGATCGGGGAAAGGTACCGCGGCGACCAGGGAGCGCGTGTAGGGGTGGATTGGTTTCCTGAGCAGAATTTCGCGCGGCGCAAGCTCGACGATACGCCCGCCGCACATCACCGCGATGCGGTCTGCCATGTAGTCCACCACCGCCAGATTGTGGGATATGAACAGGTAGGTCAGGCCCAGTTCTTTTTGCAGGTCCTTCAGAAGATTCAGGATCTGCGCCTGGACAGAGACATCGAGCGCCGAAACCGGCTCGTCGCAGATCAGGAGTTCAGGCCCCAGCGCCAATGCGCGCGCGATGCCGATGCGCTGACGCTGCCCGCCGGAGAAACTGTGCGGATAACGCTTGATGAAGCGCGGATCGAGCCCGATTGCCTGCATCAGGCTCTTGACCGTGGCGAGTCGGGACGCCGCATTGCCACGCTCATGGATCTCCAGCGGCTCGCTCAAGATGTTCTCCACCGTCATGCGAGGTGAAAGCGACGAAACCGGGTCCTGGAAGACCATCTGGATTTTCGCGCGCAATATGCGCAGGGCATCTCCCTCTGCGCCCAGGACGTCGGTCGGTCCATCGCGGCCGTTGAAGATCACAGAACCGCCGCTGGGGGTAATGGCCCGCATGAGGATCTTGCTGACGGTTGTTTTGCCACAGCCGCTTTCGCCGACCAGACCCAGACACTCACCCCGCCTGATGTCGAAGCTCACGCCGTCCACGGCGCGAACAGAGGATTGATGACCCCCGCTGAACCATCCTGACTTGCGGATGGTGAAGGTCTTAGTCAGATCCCTTACCGACAGCAGGATGTCGTCTGGCCCCTTCGATGCCGGGGCAGTCTGCTTGCCGAGCAGGTTCCCGACATTCACCGGCACCTCGCGGAGCGCCTTTAGCCTTTCACCGGGCTTCAGGTCGAAATGCGGAACGGCTGCCATTAGGCCCTTCAGGTAAGGGTGGCCCGGCCGGCGGAATATCGCCTCGACAGGCCCCATTTCCATGATCTCGCCATGGTACATGACCACCACCTCGTCGGCGACATTGGCGACCACGCCGAGGTCGTGCGTGATCAGCAGCATCGCCATGTTCAGCTTGGTCTGAAGCCCGCGCAGCAATTGCAGGATTTGCGCCTGGATGGTGACGTCCAACGCCGTCGTCGGCTCGTCGGCGATCAACAAAGCAGGCCGGCAGATAAGCGCCATGGCGATCATGGCGCGTTGCCGCAATCCTCCCGAAAGTTCAAATGGATACATGTCGTAGGCGCGCTTGGGATTGGGGAAGCCGACAAGGCCGAGCATTTCCTCGGTCCGCGCCTTGCGCTCCGCCCGAGCCATAGGCGTATGAATCTGCAAGGATTCGCTGACCTGGTTGCCGATCGTGTGCAGCGGCGAGAGCGATGTCATTGGCTCCTGAAAGATTTTGCCGATGCGGCTGCCTCTCAACGCCCGGATTTCGGTTCCGTCACGCTGCATCTGCAGGATGTCTTGCGTCGTGCCAGGCTTTTCAGGATCAGAAAACAGGATACGGCCGCGAACGTGGGCCGTATTCGGCAAAATGCCCATCACTGCCTGGCTGAGAACCGATTTTCCGGAACCGGACTCGCCCACAAGCGCGGTAACCTTGCCGGGCAGGACGCGGAGATTTGCGCGTCTGACGGCATGCAACGGTCCCCCGATCATGGCAAAAGAGATGCCAAGATCCTCGATCCGCAGCAGATCAATGCCCGAATTCATCCTCACACCAGCCCCACTCTGGCAGTCTGCCGGGCGGCAGACCCAAAAAGCGAGACTAGCGTATTGCCAGCCTAGAGCAACTTGGATTCGAATCGAATTCCGCGACGGAACCGGCGACCGGGCTGCACACCAAGGCTTTCGGACCGGATCGTGTCGGTTACTGGAGCTTCCTCCGGTCGCTTGCCGACAACCGCGCGGCATCGCGATGAAGCAGCATGACCTGCTCGGCGTCCGATATCCGGTCCTGAATCGGCGCAGCGTCTTCATCGAGCGCGAGAGCACCCGACAAATCGGGTGAAAGCACCGTCAGCTTCTGCTTGATACCCGCCAGTTCCTCCGTGCCGAGCGTCAGCCAACTGTTGTCGCCGCAATAGCTGGCGAAGTCCTTGCTGGCGAGAACGCTGTGCGGATATTTCTTGGTCAGGGTCTGGAGACGCTGGACCTCGTTTACAGCCGAGCCGAAGACAGAGAATGTCAGCCGGTCGGTAAGTCCGACGTTGCCGAACATCACATTGCCGACATGCAGGCCGATACCAAACTTTATGTCGCCCAACCCCTGCTCCTTTCTGCGCAGATTGAGCTCCATCATGCGCGCGCTGGCCTTGTGCGCTGCCGCAAGAGCAGCCTGGCAGGCGATCTCGGACTGCGAGCGATGCCTTTCGCAGGGGTAGACGGCGATGAAGCCATCCCCCAGGAAACTCATGATCTGCCCGCCTTTGCGATTGAAAGGTGCAGCGATGGCATCGAAAAACTGGTTCAGCGTATCGATGTAGATTTCGCGACCGGAGGTTTCGGCAAGCCTTGTCGACCCCCGCATATCGCCCATGACCAGTGCGGCCCGGATTGTGTCACCCTCGCCGCGCTTGATCTGGCCGTCCAGCACACGTCTGCCGGCGTCGCCGCCAAGATAAGTGGTCATCATGTTGTCGGCGAGCTTGGTGAGCACCGCCATCTTGGTGGCGATAGCGAGATAGTTCTGGATCCGCAATAGCGCCGAAATCATGCCGTCGCTGAAGCCAGACGCACTGTCGGTCGACCACGACCCCATCATGCCCTGGCTGGTATCGCCGTTGAAGGGATGCACGAATGCCATGTAATCGGTGACGCCCATACGCCTGAGGTCGTCGAAAACAGGAAACTCCGACCGCACCGAGGGGTCAAGCCGGCGCCGCAGGTGGTCGAGCTTGTTGCTGAGCAGATGGTAGTATGGGCTGGTCAGGAATCTGTCGGAATGAACGCCGTTCTCACTGCGGAAGCCTTCCACTTCCAGGCCCTGGCCGCGAAGCCAGGTAAAACCAAGCGCGTCATAGAGCGGATGAAGCATCGAAAAGCTCAAATGCACCCGCTTCAGCGGCAGGCCGGCAGCAGCCAACCGTTCACAAAAGCCCTTTACCAATGTTTCCAGGTCGTTGCCCGCCAGCGCCGATTGGCTCAGCCAGTCGGCAACTTTATCCATGAGAATGGTGGAAACTTCTGCTTGCGCTGTGCTCATGCTATCTCAAACCCGTCGAAGACGAGCCATCTCCTTTGATCCGCCACACAAGTGAAGGCAGTGAAGCCGGCTTCGGCGACGAAAGCCGGCGAAGAATTTCCTAAATAACTCCTTGCAGGAAGGAAGCAGGCGTAAACAGCATCTATCACCTGGAACCCTATGTGGCGAGGCTTCCGGCGGAGTGCAATCTCGATCCTGACATCGGGCAAAGAATTCGCCGTCTCAGACATCGTCGGGCCTTCACCACCACTGTCGCTTGGACCAGCCCGAGGCGGCCAAAATCATTGCGTGTGTCGACGACCAGAGGAGCGTGATCAGCGATCGCCTGATAGTCGATCGCGTCGTGGTAGGTTGCCACACGACAGCATCGGATCCTTCGGGGATCCTCTCCGGCTCCCGGTGTTTCGTCAGCGGTGTCGGAACGCAGATTATGATGGCATCGCAGACGGCTAGTTCGGCAAATCCGCAGTGGTGCGGAACCGCCCGGCCGGCACGGCTGTCGACGTCACTGCCTCAAGTAGGATTGGCCGTTGCTCAGGCATCGACCTTCCGGGCTTCGATGTCGAAGCCGGAAACCGGGAACCCGGCGCGTGCGATCGCAACCGACAGCGGCAACCCGACATAGCTCGGTCCGATCACGCCGACTTGCGCGACGCACCTCGAAATCCGGTTCAGAAGACGGTCATATGTTGATCGTTAGGCGTCCAAAAATCTGCTTTCCCGTCAATTCGGACAGGCTACCCGCTCCCATGGCGCGGCTCACCGGTGCCAAGAACCATGAGTGAGGGCATATTGCGGAAATCGATTTCCGCAAGCAGTCAGCAGACCGGCGCCTTCGCCTTCAGGCTTGCGGCAGCCATCGCGTAGCCGCCGGCGGCGCCATCGATGAAATGAACATGATCGCGCTGCAGCGGCGAGATGACGAGGCAGGTCATCAAGGCCGACTTCTGGCGGTGCAGGCCATAATTGCAGATGCCCGCCTCTTCCGCCTGCTTCAGCCGGTCTTGGATCCGATGCAGCACATCCGCGTCAACGTCGATGGTCATCTTCAAGCCGTCGTCGAACTTTCGGAAATCCGAATTGCTGGCCACCTCGCGTTTGTAGACCTTCGGATCGAAACGGCCAATCGTCCAGCCAAATCGATCGGTTACAGCCGTAAGCGTCATCAGGAACACGATCCACAGCTTCGACCGCCACCGCCATCCTGCCGTGGCCATCGCCCGCGCCTCGACATCCAGGCCGGCGGGCAGCAGACTGTAGCCCGGGCCGTCCACCGGCACCGGGTGGCCATCGCGCTCCTGCCTGCCGGCGAGGGCGATGATGTCGGAAGCCAGAAACTGAAACCCGCGCAAGTCGCGCGACGCCCCCGGTGTGGCTATGATCGAGACGATTTCGCCATGCCGTGCTTCGATCGGGTTCCAACGGCAGGAAAGGCCGGTCAGATCCGGCCGCGCGCCGACCGGCGCAGGATCGATGCGGTAGCGCCCCGCTTTCATCTCAGCTTCCGCCCAACTGCCGCCACCGCCGGCGAACATGGCATAGAAGGCCGCTTCGGAGGCCTGGAACCTCGCCACGCGAACGTCGAGGCCCTGCGCCCTTATGTCCCCTATCGGCACGATCGCGGCGCGCAAGGTCAGGCCCAGTTCGTCCGCCACCCATCTTTGGACGGCCGCCAGCGCGTTGCGGGCGATCTCCAGCGCCGAGCCGGGAAACGCCACGAGTGCGCCGTCGCCGCCGAAGACAAAGGGGAGATCTTGCCGACCCAGCGCATTGAGCAGCGCCGAAATGACGCTTGCGCCGGCCATATTGACGGTTTTATAGCGCCCCGCCTCGATCGCCTTGGTCGAGCCGACAATGTCGGCAGTGGCCAGCGCCCAGCCATCGGGGAGGGGCCGATAGTTATCGATATCGGCAACGCTTTCGAACTTTGCGAAGACCGGCAAAGAAGCGACAAAAGGGTCGGACGCGACAGCTGTTTCCATGGCCATCAGATAGCACATTCCACGACTTGAAGGTGAAGTCGATCACGCTTGGAAATTGACTTGCGCAGGCTTTCCGATGATAGGGTCGCGCGATGCGAATTGCCTTCTACGCGCCGCTGAAGTCACCCAATCATCCCGTTGTCTCCGGCGACCGCCAGATGGCACGGATGCTTGTCAAAGCGCTGGAGTACGGAGGGCATAGCGTCGAATTGGCATCTGAGTTGCGCTTCTATCTACGCCAGCCGGAGTCGAAAAGTTTCGAGGCACTCAAGATCGAGGCCGCAGAGGAAGCCGCGCGGCTGACCAAGCTTTGGGATCGTGACGGCAAGCCCGATCTCTGGTTCACCTACCATCCCTATTACAAGGCGCCCGACTTGATCGGGCCGGAGCTGGCGTCGGCCTTTGCTGTCCCCTATGTGACAGCGGAAGCCTCCTATTCCAGGCGACGCAATGCCGGCTTGTGGGCCGATAGCCAAGCATTGGTGGCGCGAGCCATCGAACAAGCGGCTCTGAACATCTGCTTCACCCAAAGGGATCGTCAGGGACTGGCGGATGCTATTCCCAAGGCCGCTTTCGGTATGCTTTCGCCCTTCATCGACATATCGGCATTCCGGGAAATCCCGGCACGGGGTTGTCCGACGCGCCTCGTTACCGTCGCCATGATGCGCCCGGGCGACAAACTGGGCAGCTATCGCATGCTGGCGCAAGCGCTCGGCTTGATCGGCCATATGCCCTGGACCATGTCGGTCGTCGGAGACGGGCCAGCTCGCGACGAGGTCGAAGCGCAATTCGCCGGCTTGCCCGCCGATCGTATCGAATGGATCGGCTCGATCGAGCCTGCCGCCGTGCCGGATGTCCTTTACACCGGGGGAATCTATGTCTGGCCGGGTTATGGCGAGGCCTACGGCGTTGCCTATCTTGAAGCACAGGCCGCCGGCCTTCCGGTGGTGGCCCAGGACATCGCCGGCGTGCCGGAGGTCGTGCGGGATGGCCAGACCGGGTTTCTCACCCCGCCGGGCGATGTCGCGGCGTTCGCTTCCGCCATTGAAAGGCTTCTGGCCCGGGACGACGAAAGAACCATCATGGCCGCGGAAGCCCGGCGTTTCGTTCTCGAAGAACGTTCCCTCGGTGGCGCAGCTGCGCGTCTGGCCGAACTTATTGCGAAGGTCCCGGTCTCATGACGTCCGATCCGATCTGGCAGCCCTTGGTGGAAGAGCTGGCGCGCCTGCAACGGGCGGGCCGAAAGGCGGAGTTCTGGCTGCGCGACGACGACGCCGTGTATCCGACGCCTGCGCTTGATCGGCTGCTCGACCTCACCGGTGAATTCGCGGTTCCGGTCACTCTGGCCGTCATTCCGGCCCTGACCGACGCGAAGCTTGTCGCCCGGCTCGACGAGGCCCCGTATGCCACGGTCGCCATCCATGGCTGGGCGCACCGGACTCATGCGCCCGAGGACCAGAAAAAGCAGGAGCTCGGCGCGCATCGGCCACGCGAGGCGGTGCTCGATGATCTGGCTCGCGGACTGTCGCGAGTAACCGGCCTGCACGGCGCACGTGCCGTTCCGATGCTGGTGCCGCCCTGGAACAGGATCGACGCCGGCGTGGTATCCGACCTTGGATCGATAGGTTTTGCGGCCTTGTCAGTCTATGGGCCGCCGAAGCCGGCTTCATTGGCGGTCATCAACAGCAATGTCGACATCATGGATTGGCATGGCACGCGCGGCTGCCGCGATCATGGTGTATTGGTCCAGGCTATCATCGCACACCTGCAGCATGCATCCGACGGCGAGCCGATCGGCCTGCTCACCCACCATCTTGTACATGATGAATCGGCCTGGCTTTTCCTCGAACGATTGTTGACAGTCACCGCACAGGCTGAACCCTGTGCATGGCTTCCGATCAGGACATTGATCGGGCGCCACGCGGGTAAAGGAAAATAGCTCAGCGCTTTCTGTGCGATGAGACCGGGAACTTGAGCATCTGGCCATCCCGCGCGGCAAAAGCGCCGGCAAACCTGTCCTTGGCCAGCTTCTCCATCTCGTCCAGTTGCTCGTCGGTGCGTGTCGGATCGTGGTGAAACAGTGCAAGCGCCCGTGCACCGGCCGCCTCACAGAGCTTGACGCCCTGTTGCCATGTCGAGTGACCGTTACCGCGGCGGCGTTCCATTTCCTTCTCGGTGTAGGTGCAATCGTAAATGACGAGGTCGGCATCTTCGATCAGGTCGAGCACCGACTGATCGAGTTTGTCCGGCTCGTGCTCGGTGTCGGTGATCACCGCCACGACGCGGCCGCCCCATTCGATCCGGTAGCCTATGCAGCCTCCCGGATGGGTGAGACTGCCGGTCCGAACCACCACCCCTTCGCGCGGCCGAAGCACGTCTCCGGATACGAAATCGCGGCAGTCGAGATTTGCCTTGCAGACGTTCATTTTCACCGGAAACCACGGCGGCCGTATGAACTCATCGATAATCTGCCGGGTCGTCATGCGTCCTGCAAGATGCCCGGACCAAAGCGTAAGCTTGACGCTCGGGTCGAAGATAGGCGCAAAAGCCGGCAGCCCGATGATGTGATCGTAATGGCAATGGGTGAAAAGCAGGTCGAAATCGGTCACATCCGACGCCTGAAGCGCCCTGCCGGCAGGCCGCAGGCCAGAGCCTGCGTCGAACAGAAGCGTATGCTTGCCGCATCGCATCTCAATGCAGATTGTGTTGCCGCCATAGCGAGCGAATTCTGGCCCGGATACAGCAATGCTGCCGCGCACGCCCCAAAATCTGACCAGGAAAAAATCGTCGTCCATGCTACCTTTCGCCCATCATAGCTCTAGGCGCTTCGTGCGTCGATCAGATCCGCGGTCGTATGGCTTAGCCGATCGGCAAGAACCCGCAATATCTCGATGGTCATTTCCGGGAACTCCTTCATAAGCCTCAGGAAATGATCCTTGCGGATTCTCAAGGCCTCCAGATCACTTGCCGCGCTGACGGTGGCAGTGCGGGAGCTGTTGCACAATATGGCGATCTCGCCGACAATCGAATTTGGCAGCAGTTCGGCAACTTTCATCGGCCCGCTGTCGGAATCGACCAGAATATCCGCCCTGCCTGAAAGGATGACATAGGCAGCGTCTGCCTCGTCGCCCTGCCGGAAAAGAATCTGGCCGGCGCTGTAATTCACGCGATCGGATGTGAACGCGAGCAGCTTGAGCTTTGCCGGCTCAATGCCAGAGAACAAGGGAACGCGTTGCAGCATTCCAACTTCATCCTTGAGCAGCATTGTCGCAAACCTTCCTAAATTCGCGTCTGCCAGACTATGACAGAAGTTCCTTGAAGATACCGTTCTCTGCCAAAAGTGTCTCGTGTGTACCGTCTTCCACCAATTGACCCGAGTCAAAGACGATAACGCGATCGAACATCATCGCCATTGCCGGACTCGTCACGACCCACACAATTGCCGGCGAATGGCCGTCGCGTCTGGCTTCCTCGAGCACGTTTCGCAGCACCTTGTCCTGAATGCGCTGGTCGAGCGCCGACAGCGGCCGGTTGAGAATGAGAAAATCGGGACGCTTGAGCAGAGCCCGGGCAACATCGAGCTTCTGTCGCTGTCCGCCGGTCAGCCGCCTTCCACCGGCGCCGACGTTGAAGTCCAGGCCGACATCCAGAAGCTCGGCATAGAGCCCCAGCTCGTCAAGAATGTCATAGACGATGGAGCGTATGCGGTCCGGGGCGTCGGGATGGTTGTTTCCCACACGGCCGAATAGGACATTGTCCATGACGGTGGCCGCGGCAATGTATTTGGCAGGATCATACCGTTCGATCGCGTTGTGCAGTTCGGGCGGCAGGTTTTCATAGAACTGGTTGCGTGCGGCGACGATCTTGCTCATCAACTCGTCGGTCAGCAGGCCGAAGCGGTGCCGGGGCTCGATATAGGCAAAGCTCAAGGTGATGATCATGGCGCGGTCGGCCTCCGAAACCGCCTCGTAGGGGCGGTTCTTGAGCCGCTGCAGCAAGGTCTCGTAGGCGGGGATCTCCTCGGCGCTCATGAAGGCGAGCTGCTGGAAGAACTGGTGATCTGGCGGCAGGTCGGCAAACAGCTCGATGGCCTGTTCGGCGATCTCCATGCCCATCTCGTAGAGCGTGCTGTCGAGGCCGGCCTGCTTCAGCACGGAAGCAAAGTAGGGATTGGCCGCCAGAGCCTTGTCGGCCAGTTCGGGGCCGGCGGCGGCGCCGAAAAGCAAGTTCTGGCCGATCGTCGCTTCCGTGTTGTAAGCGCCCGGCTCGAAAGGAACCACCAGTTCGCGCAGCCCTTCCTGTTCCAGCCGGGTTCGCAGCGCTGCACGCAGTTCGACGATCCGCCCGGCGAGCTTCGTGTGACGCGTGAGGTCGGCCGAAGAGCGCAAGCCAAGATCCAGAATGTCGCGCGACAGAAGAACCGCGTCGAGCACCCGGCGCACCGCTTCAAAGAGGTCGTGCGGGCCGGTAGCACCGGCGGAAGCATAGTCGATCCAGTCGCTATGGACGTCGAAATCCGGATTGCCCGACCGGCGCGCCTCGTCCATGTTCCAGCGCTGCTGGTCTGCCGCGGCGCCGTCATAAGTCACCGATGTCAGCGGTGCATGCTTCAACCCGTAGAGCAGGTTATCGCGCAGGCTTGCTTGGAACAGGAAAACATCCGACGAGGCGTAGGACATGCGCCGGCCGGTCACGGCTTCGGGGAGTTCAAGCAGGTCATCGGCGCCCGAAGCGACCTTTCCACTCTCTGGCCAGTTCAGACGCGCGAAGGCTTCTGCTAGCGCCTCCGCTCCGCCTGTCGGGGTGCTGACCAGCGCCACCGTCTCAGCCGGCTTGACCTGCATGGAGACACGGTTGAGGAGCATTGCACCGCCATCGTCTGCCATGGAGAGACCGACCGCCGACAGCGGGTTTGTCATCGGACCGGGATCGTCGATCGTCAGTGCCGCGATTCCCGGCGCAATGATATCCTCGACGGTGAACTGTTCAACGACCTGCTGATATTTGACCTGGACATCCTGCCGATCCTGATCCCAGTCGATCAGTTCCTTCATCGGTCCGGGCAGGTCCTTGTAGGCTCCGATCACCGCCACGAGCTGGCCGACGTCCAGCCGGCCCCCGATGACCAGATACCCGCCGATCATGTAGAACAGAAAGGGCGTGAGCTGTGCGAGAAAATTGTTGAGGAACTTTACCATGAATTTCCATTGGTAAAGATCGAAGCGGATCTTGAAGATGAGCCCTAGCCTAGCAGCTATGTCGGCGCGCTCGTAGTTCGACGTATCGTGGACGTGAACCGCGCCGATGCCGTCAACGATTTCGCCAACCCGGCCAGAAAGCGCGCGCGCCGTCAACTGCCGTTGGCGCCCAAGCACGAGCAGCCGCCGCCGCATCCGCGGGATGAGTACGATCTGGATGATCACGATCACCACCGCTATCATTCCGAGCCAGACGTTCTGGACCATGATGAACAGCATGGCCGTCAGCGCCTGGCCGCCGAGCAGCACCGGCTGCAGGAAGGCATCGCCGATAAAGCCGCCCAGCGGCTCCACCTCATCCTTCACCATGGTCGCCACTTCGGCGGATTTCACCCGCTTGAAGTAAATCGGCGGAAACCGCAGCACACGATCGATCAGATCGAAGCGAATACGCCGCAGCATGCGTTCGCCGAGGCGGCCCTTGTAGGTGTTGATGTAGAGTTTGAACAGGCCGTTGATGACGACCAGCAAGAGGAACACAAGGCTCAGGGCAAGCAGCGTCTCCTTGCGGTCAAGCTGAAAACCGGAGAAGAACTGGACCTCGCCAATGAACGGCAGGTTATAGTGCAATCTCATGAAGGGCAGGGTCGTGCCGGGTTGCTCGAACCCCTTCCCCTGGATCGGGCCGTTGACGATCAGCTTCGGCAGGTCGAAGGACATGAAATATGGGATCATCGAAAGCAGGACGATCATCAATATCCAGATCTGCTGCTTCCGGGTGTGCGTCCAGATATAGCGGGCTAGGCTGGGTTCCATATGCGACTGTCAGTTTGGAGGATGCAGGCGGTGAAAGCACCTGCTGGCAAACGATGTATCGGCAATGTCTTCGCGGATGGACGCCGCTGGTCGGGACAGACGCAATCGGCCCCCTTCGCCACCGTGCAACGGCGAAACGGCTGGCGGCATCGTCTTATCCGCAAGTCGAACAGGCTCGCGTGAGGCAATATTGCGTTGTGTCGCCCGAAATCCCAACATAGAGGACGAATATGATGGATGTCACACAAGCACGCAATGCCGGCGGGCACGAACAAGCCTTGGATCTCGCCCGGGGAATTGCCGCCTATGTCGACCACCCTCTCGTCGCCGGGCTGGCGCGCGTCATCGCCAAGCATCCGACGGCCGACATCGCCAACGCCTTCAACCACAAGCAGGTCGCTTGCAAGATGTGGGCGCTCGACGAGCTGTTTGGAAGCTGCGGCGGCCGGTTCGGGCGTATATGGGTGCTGGGTGGATGGTACGGCGTATTGCCGGCAATGCTTTTCAACGACGCCCGTTTCGACATTGCGGCGATCGACAGCATCGACATCGATCCGGAAGTCGGGCCGGTCGCCCGGACCCTCAACCGGGAAGCCGGCGACCGCTTCCGGGCGCTGACGGAAGATATGTACGCACTCGACTATGCCGCCGGGCGGCCCGACCTAGTGGTCAATACGAGCTGCGAACACATAGCCGAGCTGGGTGCCTGGCTTGCCCTGCTTCCGCGGGGCACGAATGTGCTGCTGCAATCGAACGATTACTTCAGCGAGCCGACGCACATCAACTGCGTGGCTTCGCTTGCAGCCTTCGAAGCAATGGCGGCGCTACGGGAGATCAGGTTCTCCGGCGAACTGCCGACAAAAAAATATACGCGCTTCATGCTGATTGGAACTGTTTGAAGCGCGTTTCGCGAATCCAACGAGATGCGACCTGCGTTAGGATTTCGAGGACCAGGTTCGTTGCCGCTCGCGCAGGATTTGCGCAGAGTGACGGGCGCCTTCCAGATCGAGACGATGCGCCGCTGGCGCCGGTCCCGCAAGCGCCTGTTCGATCGCTTGCGCCAGACACTCAGGCGTCAGGTCCTTTTCCATCCGCACCGTTGCAAGACCGAGCTCTTCGAGCATAAGGGCTCGAACCGTCTGTTCCGTTTCCCCGCCGGCTGCAAAGGGAACGAGCAGCGAGCGACAGCGCGCGCGCAGGACATCGCAGACAGTGTTGTAACCCGCCTGCGAGACCGACAGGCGGGCGCCGGTCAGCAAGCTGGCGAAATCCTCGCGAAACCGGAAGATGGACAGGCCCGGCGTCGCATCGCGTGTAATCGCGTCAAATTCGTCCTTCGGCAGGTTTGGGCCGGTGATCAGACACCATTTCCAGGCGTTGTCGGCATTCCGCGCTAATGCGATGGTGGATCGGACAAGGCTCTTTCCTGCGGCCCCGCCGCCAACCGACACCACAACGTCGAAACGCTCGGAGGCCGCGGGCGCTGGTGGCGCGGCAACGAGCCCCGTGTACGCAACCTCGGCCCTGATCGCTCCCGCCAGTGGAAATGTCTTGTCGATGGTTGCGAAAGCCGGATCGCCATGGACCATGACAAGGTCAAAATGCCTGTTAACGAGAGCGACCGTTTCCTCGTTTCGGCCCGGCTTGACGCGCTCCTGCAGGATATCACGGACTGACGTCACCAGCAGCGGTCTGGGCGACGCCGCGTCGATGGCCTCGATCAGCGGCAAGAGTTCGAAACGCATCTGCCGGCGCCCAAATGGAAACGCCTCGACAATGACGATATCAGGCCTGCAATCCCGGAATGCCTGCAGCAGCATCTCTGAACGCCGTTTCTTGAAATCATCGTCGATGGGCTTGCCCTGCAGGTCGACAAGACCGGAAAATCCTTCATCACCGGAGGTGACAGATGGCAGGGTTACAGATATTGCCCCCGATCCCGGAAACCCCGCGACCGGCGCTCCGCCAGTGACGATGGTTACGTCAAACCCGTCATCGACCAGAGCCGCCGCGACGCGGCTGGAGCGCGCGAGATGGCCGATGCCGAGCAGGTGCTGGACATAGAAGAACGCGCGCAGCCGCTTCATTCGGCGGCCCGCCACTCCCGTTCGAACAGCTCCTTGAGCTGTCCAATGCTTGCTATGTGATCGAAATTGCCGCGCACGCGCGCCTCTGCGGTGTCGCCGAGGCGGGCACGCAGCACGGGATCACGGATCAGCCGCTCCAGCGCCTGTGCCAGGGCAATTGGGTTTTCCGTCGGAACCAGCAGCCCGGTTTCATCCGGCGATAAAAGCTCCGGCACGCCGGAAATATCGGTCGACACGCAGGCAAGCCGCTGGCTGGCCGCCTCCACCAGAACATTCGGCAGACCATCGCGGTCACCATTTGCGGTGATCCTGCAGGCCAGGGCGAAGATATCGGCGCGGCGGTAGTGCTCAAGCACCTCTTCCTGCGCGAGCGCGCCTTTCCAAGAGATGCGACCATCCAGTCCGAGCTTTTGCGCCAACGCCTTGAGCCGTTCCAGTTCCTCGCCGCCGCCAATATGCTCGAAACGCCACGCTAAATCACCGGGCAAGAGGGCAAGGGCCTCCAGCAAGGTGTCGTAACCTTTCTTTGCAACGGCGCGCCCGACACTCAGAACGATAACCGGTTCGTCCGGCGCCGAGCCGTCATGCTGTTTTCGTGCCTCGCCGAAAATGCCGAAGCGATCAAGGTCGAGCCCATGATAGCTCAAATGCACTGACGAGTTGCCGTCGGCGAGTTTTTTCAGACGGTCGAAGCCGGTTTTCGTGCAAGTTACCGTCCAGCGCGCCGAGGAAAGCTTGCTGGCCAGATCCCAATCCGCCGAAGTCCAGATGTCCTTGGCATGGGCCGAGCAGCTCCAGGGCAGACCAAGAAGCTGGCTGGCATAGCGCGTCACCGATGCCGGCGTGTGCGCGAAATGCGCATGCAGCCATACCGCGTCTTCGGGCCATTCGGCCGCTAGCACGAGCGCTTGCCCGAAACGGCGCGCGCGATTGCGCGTAAAGTCGCGCGGCATATCGACGGCCAGCGATCCCAGTGCACGCCAGAAGCCCGGCCGCAGCAAACAAGCAGAAAGCGAGCGAACCACGCGCAGCGGCTCTTCATGCAGATATTCCGGCAGATAATGGACGGGCGCTTTGATCTCGTCATGCACGGGGTGGCGTTTTGCGTCGGTCGGCCGCCTGAGCGCGACGAGTATCAGATCGAACCCCGCACGCTCCAGTCCGAGCAGTTCCTGCGCGATGAAGGTTTCCGAGAGCCGCGGATAACCCTTCAGAACCACGACGATCTTGCGATGTTGCAACTCAGTTCATGCCTTCAATAACCGAAAGGTGAGGGCCAGCCTGCCGGTCGAGCAGTTCCGCGACGATTTCGGAAATATGAGGGAGCCCTTCCAGGGTCAGATGTGGATTACTCTGGGATGGACGAGGCCGATTCGGCAGCGCCACCAGTGCATCGGCAAATCGCTGGGAGTCCTTGGCTTCCTCCGGCAAAAGCATTTCGACGAGGCCCAGTTCGGCTGCGCGCCGCGCGCGGATCAGTTGTTCCTGGCGGGGTTCGATGCGCGGCACGATGAGCGCCGGCTTGTCGAAAGATAGTATCTCGCAATAAGTATTGTAACCGCCCATCGCCACTACCGCCTTGGCGCCGGCAATCAGGTCTTCCATGCGGTTGTCGAACTCGATAATCTTGATGTAGGGGATCGTGGCCCCCTTCTTCAGCAACTTGTTGCGCTTGCGAGCCGGCATGTAAGGCCCAAGCACGATCAGCGCCTTGTGCTGCAATTTCGGATCCTGCTGATAAGCGTCGATGACGTCGTGAATCAATTCGGCGCCGTCGCCGCCGCCACCGGTGGTAACCAGGATATAGTCGCCCTCTGGCCGGTGGCCGGGCAACTGGTTCCGCTGCAGGCTCCGTTGCAGGAAACCGACGAATCTCATTTTTGCCCTGACAGCCGGCGGCACATCCAAGCCAGTCAACGGATCGTAGAAATCCGGCGGGCCATAGGCCCAGACCTTGTCGTAGAACAGGCCTATCTTGCGCATCACATCCCTGCGCGCCCACTCTGCTTCGAGCAGATGCGGTGCATCCATCACCTCGCGCAGGCCAAGCACCAGCGTGGTGCCCCGCGTCTTGAGGTAGGACAGCGTGTCCTCAATCTCACCGCGCAGGCCGAGCGGTTCCTTGTCGACGATGAAGATATCCGGCCGGAAGGTCTCGGCTGTGTGGCGGATGATCGACTGACGCATCCTTAGCGTCTCATGCAGATCGATGTCCTTTTCCAACGAGGTGTATTCGCCGTTGCGCAGCTTGATGACGCTGGGGATCTTCACGAAGTCGACACGGGCGCGGTAGTCGAAGGCGCCAGCGATAGTCGCACCCGAAATGATAAGCACCTGAAGCCCACGGAAATCCTCGACTAGCGAATGCGCAATAGTCCGGCAGCGCTGCAAGTGGCCGAGCCCGAACGTGTCGTGGCTGTACATGAGAATTCGTGCGTTTTCTGCGTGCTGGGTCATTCTTGAACGTCTCTTAAAATTCTCGCCTTGACACCGTGAGTGGCCCGCCGGCTTCGAAACCATCCTGGGTTTGGCCGCAATTTTCAATTTTATATTGCTTCTATGGAATGCCGTTCAGATATGCTTTCTGATCGCGAGTCCGAGACTAGATGGGTTGGCGAATATCGCCGCGCGGGTGTGAGCAGAGACTTCCTGTTATATTGTGGGATGGATCGAAGAGGAAAGCGATGTCAAAAAAATCGGCAGAAATCATCCCTCTTGATTCCAATCCGGACTGGTAAAGGTGAAATTCCCCTATCTTGCCCATATAGCCAATTGCTTGATCGGTATACGAAAGGACAAGGTCGCTGGCGTCGCACGGCGCATTCTTGTAGAACTCATTCGTGCGCCATTGCACTCGCCTCGGGACCAAAGGTGCCGCCCATTATTCTCTTGACGGGCGGTCTCATTGTGATTCACCGACCAGAAATTGAGCCATCTGTCGCCAAGCTAGCCGGAATTTCAGCAAAAATCGAGTGGATGCCAGCGCGGTCGCAACACACCACCCGCTGCAGGGTGTGTGCGACACCGGTTGCTTGTCGATCGTTATGGCCCATGCCAATGCCTTATTGGAGCGGTGACGGTACTTCTTTAAACGGCTTGGGCAGGCCGTCGAACGTCGTGAGGTACAAAAATCGCCCGATTGGTCCCGATAGTTGGTGAACCCTCGAAAATTCTTTGCGGCGAATTCCCTTTAAAACCAAAAGCGTAATTTTTTGACGGCTCTGGTGTCGGTCTCTTTTGGGATTATAGGGATATTTTAGTGCAATTTCAATGAGTTATAGGCTACTTGATCATGCCTTGCGGATCGAGCCGCTTGTCGGCCAGCCATTCGACGACGCGTGGCAACAGCCGGCGATTCAGGCGCGAGCCGGCACGGGATCGCGCACGGAGTGGATCACCTTGTCGGCACCGAAGCGTAGCGCCCGCTCGAGGCGAGCTTCATCGATGTCGGCCACGATGCAGCGGGCACCATGCATTTTGCCAACCTGCAGCACCGTGACGCCGACGGTTCCGGCACCCTGATCAGCAGTATCACAGAGCCACAGCCGGTGCGGTCGAGGACGTTGGCGGCAATCGAAATCGGTTCGGCCAGCGCCGCCAGACTGAACGGCATGTCGGCCGGAATTGGAATGGCATTATGCGCCGGGACGGCGACGAAGTTACGGAAACCGCCGTCGCGATGGACGCCGATCACTTCGAGGTGGGCGCAGACATTGGAACGGCCGATCCGGCAGGGATAGCAGTGGCCGCACGACACCACGGGGTCGACCACCGCGCGGCCTCCTCCCACGGCAACGCCGGTCACATGGCGTCCGAGCGCGGTGACGGTGCCCGCGAACTCATGGCCGATGACGCGCGGATAGAACGGCGAACGGATTGGAGCCATGCAGGATGTGAATGTCGGAGCCACAGATGCCGGCACGGCTGACGTGAACGACCACTTCGCTGGCGCCGGGCTGTGGCATGGCGCCCGGCCGGATTTCTAGCGACTGCGGCGCGCTGACAAGAACCTCAGCATGAACACTCCAGCTAAGTATACTAGTCGACAATTGCCATGGCTAACAGATCGTCAAGTTGGTGCGCGACCAGAGGCCTCCTGATGAGGCGATCGAAGCGGAACGGGCCGGGGATAATTGGACAAGCGTTTCGGCGCTTCTCGCCTAGCGACGTCGTCGAGTCTCCGATGGGACATGCCAGACTTGTAAAACGTCCGCTAGGGCCATCCCGAAGTCGCGAAGCTGTCAGTCGGGTTCCGGCCCCATTTCCGCCGTTCTGGACCCTGCTCCCAACGTTCGTAAAACGAGGTCAGCTATGGTCGGCAGTTTGGGGTCGCGGGAGCATACGAAACGATACGGGAAGCTTTCAGATTCTGGCCCACGAAAAACTCAACAGAACCAAGGATTTTAATATGCCCTCCGGGCCCACCATTATCGTCAAACTGCTTTACAACACAGGGCGGCGCGAAAGGAATCGAACTGCCCGTTATGCGCTCGTTCGCAATTGACGACCCAAATTCAGTAGCGTTTGTTCAATCTTCGCAAATGGCAGCAATGCGCTTCAAGTCGGCCGTTCGACACTGGGTGATCTCCCGAAAGCTGACATCGCCTCTGAAGTCAACTGCGGTCGCTCCTGCGCACGCCCCATAGCACGACCGGCCGCGGGCAATTCTCCATCCGTTCGGGCGGATGCAGTCCTTCGGCGCGATAGCGGGCTAACTCTCAGCAAATATATGCGCCGTGCTTCCGGGCTGATCGAGTCTCCAGATGCGGGCTATACACGCGCGCATCTCGTCGGCGGTGGCGCCGCCTCGAAATTCGGCAAGGCGTATGGCCTTGGCTTCCAGTTCCTGTTTCGCAAGCGTGTTGCCGGGGTCGCCCTTGGGCTCGTCGACGCGGGTATCGAGTTTGCGGCCGTCAATGGTCATGACGCTCACCTTGCCGACCCATTGCTTGGGATAAAGTCTGTCGATCTCGGCGTCGAACTCCATCCGCACCTTGGCGCGGAAACGGGCGACGCGCGTGTCGGCAAGTGCTTGGTGTTCGAACGCGTCGAGATCGGCGACGCCATGGACGGCGATGAGGCCCAACACTGTGCCCATGGAGAACTTCGCCTGGTGGACGGTTTGTGGAATGACCACCGCGCCCAGGACATCGATGGCTCCCTGATGGACATGGGTTACCACATCAGCGATGTCGTCCGGACCGAGCCCCTCGCCGCGCATGAGAAGCTGCAGCGCATCAGCGGCCGGATGGGTGTGCCGGCAGGCGGCGTGCCATTTGAAGGAGGTCTCCTCGGTTGCCCAACGGCTGCCGAGGCCGTCCGTCAGGCGGGCCGGATCGGCGTCGCTGGACATGCCTGAAGCCATGCCCTTTTTCCCTTCGAGGATCTGCGCGGCCCCCTTGAAGCCATCGCGTGCCAGATAGGCAGAAAACAGGCCGTTGGCGGCGGCTCGCGCCGTATGAAGCTGCTTGGAATCGGCGGCATCGCGCAAGAATTCCCAGAGCCCTGCCGCCTGGGTGCCGGCGGAGCCGAGAGCATGGTTGAGACCGGCTGCGTCCAGTCCGATCAATCTGCCGACCGCCGCGGCCGCGGCGACAGCGCCAGCGGTGCCGGTGGTGTGGAATATCTCGTAGTGCGAGCGTCCGAGGAATTCTCCTACGCGGATGCCCACTTCATAGCCGGCGATGCAGGCAGTCAGGACGTCGCGGCCGGTCTTCCCCTCAGCCTCGGCAACCGCCAGGACCGCCGGAAAGATCACGGCCGCCGGGTGAAAGACCGAGCCGTTGTGAACGTCGTCCTGTTCCACGATATGGGAGGCCGCCGCATTGACCATCGCCGCGAAATAGGGGCTTGTGCGCCGCCGCGTCGGGATGATGGTGCTTGGGCCGTCCGCCGGCCCCATGGCACGCGCAAAGCCGTCGATGATCTCGACCTGGTGCGCACCCTTGCCGGCCAGCGCCGAGCCGAGCCAGTCGATCATCAGTCCTTTCGCGAAATGAACGACGCGCGGCGGGATCTGTTCGAAGTCGAGTTCGGCGATGAACGAGCAGAGCCTGGCGGTCGGCCAATCGGCGGTGTCCGTGCTCATCTGTTGCTCCTCCTCTGGCATGCCCTTTAGACCAAAGCGGCCCGGCGCAGGACCTGCCTTGCACGTTCGATGACCGGCCGATCCACCATCTCGCCGTTCACCTGGCTGGCTTCGCCTGATGAGGCCGCGCCAATGATGTCGCGTGCCCATGTGATGTCATTTTCGCTCGGGCGAAAGCCATTGCGAATCGGCTCGATCTGCCTCGGATGGATGGCCATCTTGCCGCCAAAACCCATCTTCATGGCGTGGCGGGCGTCATCCTCCGTGATTTCAGGATTGCTCAGGTCGGTCGTTACGCCGTCGATCGGCGCGGCCCGGCCAGCGGCGCGCGAGCGCCAGACGATTTCGCTGCGAGCCGCAAGCAGGATCAGCCGATCATGCGCGCAACCGAGATCGAGCGAGAAGTCGACCGAGCCGAAGGCGACGGCAACGACGCCGGGCGTGGCCAATATGTCCGGCAGATTGGCAAGGCCGACAGCACTCTCGACCAGCGCGATGACGGAAACGCTGCGTGCCATGTGCCTGGTCATATCAGTAATGTCTTCCGGCCGCTCGGCCTTGGGCAGCATGACGGAGACGCCGTCGAGGCGCCGCACGGCATCGATATCCACTTCGTGCCAGGGTGTGCCGACGGCGTTGATGCGAACCACGACCGCGGATGTCAGCACGGCTGCATGGGCAACGACTGCTTCCCGGGCGCGCTCCTTGTCGCCAGGGGCGACGGCATCCTCGAGGTCGAGAATGACCGCATCCGCGCCGCTGCTGTCGGCCTTGGCAAAGCGCTCCGGCCGCGAGCCGGGTACGAAGAGCGGCACCACAGGCGTGACGAAGCTCACCATTGCGCCGTGGCCTTCACCGTCACATGGCCGTCGGCCGACCGTACCTCGAGGGCCATGCCATCTTGGCCTCGGGATGTTGCGCTCAAAAGCAGGCGCTGCGGGCCGGTCGCGGGATGCACGCCGCGGAACGAGAAACGGCGCGGCGACGTGCCGGCAATGGCGGTGGCGAAGTTCATCAGCAGCGTCGCCTGCAACGGGCCATGGATGACGAGCCCGGAATAGTGCTCGACCGTCGTGGCGTAGGGCGCGTCATAGTGGATGCGGTGCCCGTTGAACGTCAGCGCGGAATATCGAAAGAGCAGCACGGGATCGACGTTGATCGTGCGCTCGTGCGATGCGGCCAGGGGCGAATTGGCCGGCGGGGCAGGGGTCGCCGCAGCAGCTTCGGCGGCGCGATAGACGATGGTCTGGTCCTCCTCGATCACCGGACCGGAATCGTTGGCAATGTCGTGCCGGACCGTGACGAAGGTGAGGGGGCCGCTGCGGCCATGCTTCTCCTCTATGGCGGTCAATGTCGAGCGGCGGCGGATGGGGTCGCCGGAGCGGATCGTCGCCATGAAACGCACGTCGCTGGCAGCCCACATGCGGCGCGGAAGCGGCACCGGTGGCAGGAAGCCGCCTTTGGCCGGGTGCCCGTCAGGTCCGAGTTCACGCATGGCGGCAATGTCCGGCGTCAGGCACCAGTGCAGTCCTGGCGGGGCCGCGCCCTCGGCAGTCTGCGCCGCGTGGTCCCCAAGCGTGGCGCCAAAGCTGGCCAGCAGGCGCGGGGTGACAATGTCCTCGACCGTGTGTGTGCGTCCAACCCATTCCTGCAGCGTGGTTATGTCCAGGCTCATCAGGTCCTCGTCAGGCGGCGAATTCGGACCGGATCCGGTCCGTATCGGCGCCAAGGGCGGGAACGCTGGGGACCGTTGCGAACCCCTCCGACCGCCCTGCCGGCATCGGCACGGAGATGCGCCTGCCGTCCGGCAGCGCCACCTCTGTCCGGCGCAACGCCTTGTGGTGCGGCAGGTCGTTCATTGCGCTCACCCGGCCCCAGGCGATCTGCGCCTCGTTGAGACGGTTTATAGCCACTTCGCAGTCGATTGCCGCGAAGATCGGTTCGATCTCGGCGTCGAGTGCCGTGCGATTGGCCACCCGCCAGGCATTGGTGGCGAAGCGTTCGTCGGCGAACAGATCCTGCCTTTGCAGCACGAGCGTGCAGAAGCGCTTCCATTCATTGGTCTGCTGGATGGACACGACCACGCTGCCATCCCGACAGGCATAGGGTCGATAGGGGTAGATCGAAGCGTGCGCCAGGCCATATCTCTGGGTCTCACGGCCCGCATATTCGTAGTGCAGCAGCGGCACGGTCATCCAATCGGCCATGGCGTCGAACATGGCAATCTCGACAATGCGACCGCGCCCAGTCTTCTGGCGCGCGAGCAAGGCTTCGAGGATCGCTGCATGGGCATTCATGCCGGTGGCGATGTCGGCGGCGGAAACCCCGACCTTGCTCGGCGTGTCCGGTGTGCCGGTAACGGCGCAGATGCCGCTTTCGGCCTGCACCAGCATGTCGTAGGCGCGCATGGCCGCGTAGGGCGTGTCCTGCCCGTAGCCAACGATGTTGATGGCTATCAGCCGAGGAAACTCCTTCGCGATTGTATCGGCCGAGAGGCCGAGCCTGTCGATGGCGCCCGGCACGAGATTCTGCACGAGGACGTCGGCGCGCGCGACCATCCGGTGCAGGAGAGCCAGGTCGTGCTCGGTCTTCAGGTCGAGCACCGCGCTCTCCTTGCCGCGGTTGAGCCAGACGAAGTAAGCGGACATGCCCTCCACTGCGGAATCGTAGTGACGCGCGGTTTCGCCTTCCGGGCGCTCGATCTTCACGACGCGTGCGCCGGCATCGGCAAGGCGGACCGTGCAGAGCGGAGCGGCGACGGCCTGCTCGATCGAAACGACAAACAGGCCCTCCAGTGGGCGGGCGCCGTCAGACATTGCGCTGCACTCCCGAGCGCGCCAGCACACCAGGCTTCAGCCGCTCGTTCTTGCCGTAGTCCTCGGCTGCGTGGAAGAACAGATGCGGCGTGCCATCAATGTCCTCAAGCCTCTTGCGGTAGGCTTCCAGATAGGCCTTGCGGCCATCGTCGCCGACACGGCCCGGCATATAGGCGACGAAGGGCGGCAGCACGTCGAAGCCGGAATAGCGCAGCAGACCATTGTGGATCGGCCACAGCACCGTGAGGATGTCGCCGTCGATGCCATCGGGCGCGTAGGTGTCGGCCGACGTGCCCGTGGTGGCGGCCACCATGGCGAGCTTTCCCCTGAACATGCCGGTGTCGTATTTGCGGCCCGGCATATAGGCGAAACCGCGCGCGAAGACGCGATCGGCCCAGCCCTTGAGCATTGCAGGCATTCCGAACCACCAGACCGGGAACTGGAACAGCACGAAATCCGCCCGCTTCACCTTTTCGACCTCGGCGTTTATGTCGGCCGCGAGTGCGTCGGCCTCGTAGGCGGCGGTCTGCTCGCGCGGCAGGCTGAAGAAGTCTGGATCGTTGCGCTCGCCCGATATGTCGCCCGGCCCTGCGACAGGATTGAAGCCCATCGCATAGAGGTCGCTGACAACCACGTCGTGGCCGGCGCGGGTCAGGGTTTCCACGGCGAGATCCTTCATGGCGCCGTTGAAGGATTTTGCTTCCGGGTGGGCGTAGACGATGAGGACGTTCACGGACGACTCCTAGTAGGAACGCGGCAGTCCAAGCACGTGCTCGGAAAGGTATGACAGGATGAGGTTGGTCGAGATCGGCGCGACCTGATAGAGACGCGTCTCGCGGAACTTGCGCTCGACATCGTATTCTTCAGCGAAACCGAACCCGCCATAAGTCTGGATGCAGACATTGGCGGCTTCGTTCGAAGCGTCGGCCGCCAGCATCTTGGCCATGTTGGCTTCAGCGCCGGGGTTCTTGCCGGCCTCGTAGAGGCTCAGCGCCTGGCGCACCATCAATTCAGCTGCGCGCATGTTGGCGTAGGCCCTTGCGATCGGGAACTGGATGCCCTGGTTCTGGCCGATTGCCCGGCCAAACACATGCCGCTCCTTTGCGTAGGTGCTGGCCTTTTCGATGAACCATTTCGCATCGCCGATGCACTCGGCGGCAATCAGGATACGCTCGGCGTTCATGCCCGAGAGGATGTAGCGGAATCCCTTTCCCTCTTCGCCGATCAGGTTTTCGACCGGCACGCGCAGATCGTCGAAGAAGACTTCCGTGGTGGCATGGTTCATCATGGTGCGGATCGGCCGGATTGTGAGGCCGTTGCCGACGGCTTCGCGCATGTCGACGATGAGGACGGAGAGGCCGTCGGTCTTTTTCATGCCGTCCTTCAGCGGCGTGGTCCGCGCCAGCAGCAGCATCAGATCGGAATGCTCGGCACGGCTGGTCCAGATCTTCTGGCCCTTGACCACGAAATGATCGCCGTCGAGGCGAGCAGTAGTCTTGAGCGCGCCGGTGTCGGTGCCGCTGCTCGGTTCCGTGACGCCGAAGGCCTGCAGGCGCAATTCTCCTGTGGCGACCTTCGGCAGATATCGCTGCTTCTGGGCTTCCGAGCCGTGGCGAACAAGCGTGCCCATCGTGTACATCTGGGCATGGCAGGCGCCACCATTGCAGCCGGCGCGCTGGATTTCCTCCAGCACGGCAGCGGCGGCCGAAAGCGGCAAGCCCGAGCCATCATAGGCCTCCGGGATCAGGATCGAGAGCCAACCGGCCTGCGTCAGCGCTGCGACGAATTCACCGGGGTAGGTCATGTCCCTGTCGAGTGCGCGCCAGTATTCTCCGGGAAAGCGCGCGCACAACCTGGCGACGGCATCGCGAATGTCCTGGTAGTGTTCCATGAGGTTTGTCCGGCTTTTCGTCTTGCTGCAGGCCTCACTATCGCGCCTCGACGCCCTATCCGCAATGCAAGGCAGGCGTGAGCAGATATAACGAAATTCAAATGCTTATGGCGGAGGACCGAGAAGCTGGCCAACCCAGACGGCCCGCCCGACAAGATCCTTGGCGATGTCCTCGATCGCTTGTCCGGCAAACCGCGCCAGCCGCGAGGCAGGCCGGTCCGCCGGGTATGCAAGGATCAGGCGGCGCACGGGCACCGGATCGATCAACGGCGCGGCGGTGAGCAGCCCGGCGGTCACGTCGGCATGGATAGGAGCGAGCGGCAGGATCGTCCAGCCATGGCCGTTGCGCACTAGGTCCTTCAGCGCGGAGTATGAGTCCGCTTCGATGCCGACATCGAGCGTGATGCCGGCATCCGTGGCGCAGCGTTCGACGATGATGCGCAACCCGTGCTTGATGCTGGGCAGCAGCAGGCGCTTGCCCGCGAGCGAGGCGAACGATACGGCGCGCACGGTTGAAAAACCCGCGTCCGGCGGTCCGATCAGGAACAGGTTTTCCAGGAGCAGCGGGCGCGAGCGCAGCGAACGCGCCATGCGCGGGTCGTAGAGCACCGCAACGTCCACCTCGCCGCGGTGCATCCAGTCCAGCAGATAGCCGGTGTAGGCACTGACAAGCCTGAGCTTGGCCTTGGGATGGGCCTTGCCGAAGGCGGCCGCCAGCGGTAGCGAAATAATGTCGGCAACGGTGGGCGGCAGGCCGATGGCCACTTCGCCGGTTAGCGGCGCATCGGCGGGCGTGGCCGTGGCGCGGATCTCGTCGATCTCGGCCATCACGCGCATGGCGTGCGCCAGCACCTCCTTGCCCTGCTCAGACAGCACCATGCCGCGTCCATGGCGCAGGAAAAGGGCAAAGCCCAATTCCTCCTCCAGCATGCGCACCTGCCGGCTGAGCGCCGGCTGCGCAATGTGCAGCCGGTCGGCGGCCTTGCTGAGGCTGCCGAGTTCGGCGACGTGGATGAGCGTGCGTAGCTGCGATAACTCCATGAGCTATCGAATATCATTATATCTGATCACAATAAAGGGACGAAGATTAGATTGGACAGCCGAGGTAACCTGGTTCCAATCCAAATTCCCGGGGGTCCAAGGTGACGGCGAGCATAGAAGCAAAACATCCGCAAGCGGCAGCACTTGCAGCCGCTCCGGCGGCGTCTGAAAAGCAGTGGCCGGATCCGGTCTATGACGTGCTCAAGGCCGCCGGCATCAGCCAGATGTCCTACGTGCCCGACGCAGGCCACACCACATTGATTGAGCGCTTCAGCACGGATCCCGAGGTTGTCACCAATGTGCTGACGACGGAGGAGGAGGGCATCGCCATTGCCGCAGGCTCCTGGCTCGGCGGCAAGCGGAGCGTCGTGCTCATGCAATCCTCAGGCGTCGGCAATTGCATCAACATGCTGTCGCTTCCCGTGCAGGCGCGCTTTCCCCTGCTCGTCCTGGTGACGATGCGAGGCGAGTGGGCCGAGTTCAATCCGTGGCAGGTGCCAATGGGGCAGGCGACGGAGGCCTCGCTGAAGGCGATCGGCCTCAGGGTGCTGCGCGCCGAGACCGGTCCCGATCTCGTGGAGACGGTGGCGCAGGCAGCCTTGATGGCTTTCGACGCCGACCAGCAGATTGCCGTGCTGATCGGGCAGCGGCTGCTCGGCAAGAAGAAGTGGTGAGCGACATGAATTTACCGACGATGGACCGCCGGGTTGCGGTGAAGAAGCTGCTTGACGCCCGCGACGGAGCCCTGGTCGTGACCGGTCTCGGCTCGCCGAGCTACGACGTGCATGCTGCCGGTGACCGCAACGACAACTATTATCTGTGGGGCGCCATGGGCGGTGCTGCGCTGATCGGCCTGGGGCTTGCCCAGGCCCAGCCGCAGAAGCGGGTCATGGTGATCACCGGAGATGGCGAACAGCTCATGGCGTTCGGTTCGCTGGCGACGATCTCGGTGGCGCGGCCGAAAAATCTCGACCTGATCGTGCTCGACAATCAGCATTTCGGCGAGACCGGCATGCAGTCCAGCCATACCGGCAAGGGCATTGGTTTCGACAAGGTCGCGGCCGCTTGCGGTTTTTTGAAGACCGCCGAGCTGCGTACGCTGGAGGAGGTCGACACGCTGTGTGAAGAGCTTCGGCATCCGGCCGACGGTCCGCGCCTTTTCGTGCTGAAAATCACCGCCGAGAACCTGCCGCGCTCGCTGCCGCCGCGCGACGCGGTCGAGGTCAAGAACCGCTTTCGCGCCCATCTGGGCTTTACCACCTGTTGAGGACCGATATGGCGCTGGTCAGTTTCCAGAACACGGTCGGCGGTCGGTTGCAATCGACAGCCGATACATTCGAGAGCCATGATCCGTTCACCGGCAGGCCCTGGGCGCTGATTCCGCGCGATGGACAGGCCGAGGTGGATGCCGCCGTAGCCTCCGCCAAGGCTGCTTTCCGGTCGAAGGAGTGGGCCGGGATCACGCCCACCGCGCGCGGCAAGCTGCTCGTGCGGCTGGCTGAGCTGATCGCGGAGAACGCGGATCGCATTGCCGCCATCGAGACGCGCGACAATGGCAAGCTGCTCACCGAAATGACGGCACAGCTGCGCTATATCCCGGAATGGTTCCGCTATTTCGGCGGTCTTGCCGACAAGATCGAAGGTGCGGTGCTGCCGATCGACAAGGCTGGCATGTTCGCGTTCACCCGCCACGAGCCGCTGGGTGTCATTGCAGCGATCGTGCCCTGGAATTCGCCGCTTTTACTCCTGACATGGAAGCTCGCGCCGCTGCTGGCGGCAGGCAACACTGTCGTCATCAAGCCGTCGGAACACGCCTCGGCCTCGACGCTGGAGTTCGTGAAACTGTTTGCGCGGGCAGGCTTCCCGCCCGGCGTGGTCAACACCGTTACCGGCATGCCGCTTGATGTCGGCGCGCCACTCGTCTCTCATCCCGACGTCGCCAAGATCGCCTTCACCGGTGGTGAGCCTGGCGGGATCGCGGTCTATCGAGCGGCTGCCGAACAGCTAAAAGTCGTCACGCTGGAGCTCGGCGGCAAATCGGCCAACATCGTCTTCGACGACGCCGACATCGAGGGCGCGGTCAACGGCGCGATCTCAGGCATCTTCGCCGCCAGTGGCCAGACCTGCATCGCGGGTTCGCGGCTGCTGGTGCATCGCAAAATCCACGACCGGTTCGTGGAGAGCGTCATAACGCTGGCGGCCAGCGCTCGACTGGGCAATCCGGCGCTGCAAGAGACGCAGGTCGGGCCGATCACCACGCAAGCCCAGCGCGAGAAGGTGCTGTCCTATCTCGGCATCGCGCGCCGCGAGGGTGCGCTTTGCGTGCTGGGCGGCGGCAAGCCGGCCTCGGGTGAATTGGCCGAGGGCTGGTTCGTCGAGCCCACCATCTTCACTGGCGTGAACAACACCATGCGGATCGCGCGCGAAGAGGTGTTCGGACCGATCCTTTCGGTCATTCCGTTCGACGACGAGGAAGAGGCTTTCGCCATTGCCAATGACAGCCCCTACGGGCTGGCGGCAGGAATATGGACCAGCGACATGGGCCGGGCGTTGCGCGGCGCGGCCGCAATGGAGGCGGGGATGGTCTGGATCAATTCATACCGTGCCGTCTCCTACATGGCGCCCTTCGGCGGCTACAAGAGGAGCGGTATCGGGCGCGAAAGCGGGCAGGATGCCATCAATTCCTATCTGCAGACCAAGACGGTGTGGATAGACACCGCCGGCAAGACCGCCAATCCCTTCGTTATCCGCTAGGCTAGGCTTCGGTGGGAGAATCCCCATCCGTAGCCAAGCTCGGCCCATACTCCTTGAGACGGTGGCCGACTTACAAATGATCGAAGGATTGGACATGAGACAGGCAGGCAAGGTGGCGGTTGTCACAGGCGCGGCGCGCGGCATCGGACGCGCTTGCGCGGAACGCTTTTTGGCCGAAGGCGCGAAGCTCGTGCTCGGCGACATCAATGCCGTGGAGCTAGAAAAATGTGCCGCTGAAATCGGCACCACCGACAGCGTCCTGGCGGTCGTTACGGATGTCAGCAAGAAGGAACAGATCGATGGGCTGATTGCAGCGGCGGTGGCGAAGTTCGGCCGTGTCGACATCATGGTCAACAATGCCGGCATCGCTCCGGTCCAGGACTTTCTCGACATCACAGAGGCGGACTACGACAGGGTTCTCGCCGTCAATCTGAAGGGCGCGTTCATGGGCACCCAGGCGGCCGCCCGCCAGATGATCGCGCAAGGTGGAGGCGGCGTCATCATCAACATGTCGTCGATCAATTCGGGCCTCGCCAACCCGCGTGTCGCCACCTACGCGATCTCCAAGGGCGGCATGAACCAGGTCACCAGCACCGCGGCCGTCGCCTTCGCTCCCCATGGCATCCGTGTGGTCGGTGTCGGCCCGGGCACCATCGCCACGGACATGGTCATGGACGGGACATTCATCGATTCGGAAGAAATGAGACGGGCGGTCCTTTCGCGTACACCGCTCGGGCGCCTCGGCACGGCAGCCGAGATCGCCTCGGTCGTGGCGTTCCTGGCCAGCGACGACGCTTCCTACATCACCGGCGAGACGATCTACCCCGACGGGGGGCGCCGCGTGCTGAACTATACGGTCCCGATCAAGGAGTGAGAAGAATGGGGAGTGACGACATGGGTAATTTCGAAAAGCTGCATCACATCTGCATCGTCGTGCACGATATCGACAAGGCGCAGGCCTACTACGACTCCATCGGCATCGGGCCATGGGAGCCCTATCCGCCGCTGGCTGAATACGAAGAACTGCAGGTCCCAAGCCCCGAGGGTTTCAAGGCGATGCAATATCGGATTTGCAACTTGCCGAACGTTCAGCTGCAGCTGTGCCAGCCGAACGGCGATCCTTCACCGCAGCGAATTCATCTCGACAGCAAGGGTGAAGGTGTCTTCCATATCGGCTTCGAGGTTCGTGATGCGGACGCAGCCGAAACCAAGGCGAAAACCGACGGACTTGCCGTGCTGATGCGCGGGCGCCGGGAAAACCGCACCGGCTTCACCTACTACGACACAGCCGACAAGGCAGGCGTGATCCTGCTGACCCGGGCGACCAATCTGCCCGGCAAATGATCTTCGCGCGAAGGATTGGGGCTGGACAAGGAGACGGGGCGACTGATCAGCTGCCCCGCAATTCCTCAAGCCGGTCGACCAGGAATTTGCCGCTGGTGATGATATGCATTTCCAAAAGGCCGACGGCGCGCAGCGTATCCTTGGCTTCGCACAGGTCGATGAGCTGCCAGTGGTCGCGGTCGGACTGGGCCTGGATTTCGGTGAGCGTCACCATCATGCGCGTGTAGCGTTCCAGCTGCTGGTAGATGCGCCCGACCAGTTCGATCGTCGCCTTGCGGCCGGACGGCGCGTAGAGCGCGGCGTGGAAGTTCCAGTTGAGCTGGTTCGAGTACTCGCCTGTCTTGCCCTGCTCCTGGTGCTGCTTTGCGCGCTCGCGGGCCAGCGCGAGGTCTGCCTCCGTCATCCTTGGAATGGCCAGGGCTAGCAGCCATGTTTCGATCCGGGCTCGCAATTCGTAGAGCTCGAGAATCTCGTCCAGGGAAATGGAGGTAACGACGGCGCCCTTGTGGGAAACCAGCGTGACGAAGCCTTCCGAATGAAGCTGATGCAGCGCCTCTCGCACCGGAATTCGGCTGACGCCGAACTCGGTGGCCAGATGCTCCTGCCGCAGCTGAAAGTTGGCCTCGTATTCGCCGATCAGGATCTTCTGCCTGATGGCATCGGCGACCTGGGTCGAGATGGTTTTCTTCTGTACGAGCATGAATCAGCCTGAGGCGGCCGCCGTGTTTGTTGACTGGCGCCGTTTTGATTGAAGAAGTGGACGCATAGCACCGTTGTCACTGCGATGCCATGTCGCCCGTTTCGCTTCAGTAGACATGTTCCTCGATAGGCTGATTGCCAGCGATCCGTTCGTAGCGGAAGGCCGAGAGGTCGACAGATCGGTACTCGCCGTAGGCAATGAGGTCGCTGACGCCCGACCCGGTCGCCGCCGCGTGCATCATGCCGTGGCCGCTGAAGCCGGTGGCCAGGACGAAGTTCGAGATCTCGGGATGCCGGCCGATGATGCCGCTGTGGTCGAAGGTGTTGTACTCGTAGAGCCCCGCCCAGGCGCGCAGCATGCGCAATTGTTCGAAGCCTGGCACACGATAGGCGAGTGCTGGCCAGATCAACTCGTCGAACAGGTCGTAGTCCACATCCAGGCCGAAATCGTCCGGGTCGTTCTCGCGTACCGGTGGAATACCGCACAGGAAGAGCTGACCTTCCGGCCGCAGCCAGAGGCCGCTTGTGTCGAAGATGAAGGGGCAGTTCTCGATCCTTGCCGGTGTTTCGAAGACGAAGACGCATCGCTTGCTCGGGACGACCGGTAGGTCGGCGCCGGCCATCCTGGCAATGCCCGCGCTCCATGGCCCGGCCGCGTTGATCACCGTGCCGGCGGCAAGCCGGTCGCCATTGTCCAGAACCACTTCGCCAACCTTGCCGGGAGACGCCATGGTCAGTCCGGTCACGGTCGCGGCAAGATAGTCCACGCCCTGCGTGCGTGCCTTGCGGCGGAATGCCTGCATCAGGCCGGGGCCGTCGAACCAGCCTTCGCTGCCAAGGCCGAGCGAGCCAAGGGCGAGATCGTCCGTGTTGAGCCATGGGAAGCGTCGCGCCAGATCGGCCTGCTCGATCAGTTCGGCGTCGACGCCCATGCCGCGCTGAACGCGGTTCTTGGCACGCTGCGCGTCGGCCCGCTCGGGTGTCGCCAGCACGAGGTAGCCGGGCTCATGCAGGCCGATGTCGGCCAACTCGTCGCCGATGGCAAGCCGCGTCTTTACCTGGCGCAGGAAGTCGATGCTGAACTTCGACATGGCAATGTTGGGCGCCGTGCCGAACTGCTGGCGGATGGCGCTGGTCGACAAGGAAGACGAGGACGCCGTGTAGTACGGGTCCCGCTCGATCACCGCGATCCTGCCATCGAAATCCGGATTGGCTGACAGAAAGTAGGCGATCGAGCTGCCGACAACGCCGCCGCCGACGATCACCACATCATAGTTTGTGCCCATACCAATCGCGTTCCCTATCTCGAATATCATCCGCGGCGACAAGGATTGGATATCTTCCTCTATCGGTCCACGTCCAAAACGAGACATAACCCGGTCTTCGATGCAGAAAAAGAGGTTTGACGTGAAAAACAGAATACATTATCCAATTTGTAACAGATATCACCTGCCCGGCAACGTCGCGGCAGCCATGCCGAGGATTTCCCGTGGGCCTCATCGCTCCCCGTCTCGACGTCATCAAGCCAAGCCCCAGCATGGCGGTCACCGCGCGGGCAATCGAAATGCGTTCGGCCGGCATCGACGTCATCAGCCTGAGCGCCGGCGAGCCGGATTTTCCAACGCCACCGCACATCGTCGAGGCGGCCTACGAGGCGATGCGCAGGGGGGAGACGCGCTATACGGCGGTCGACGGCACCGCCGCGCTGAAGAAGGCGGTGGCCGGAAAATTCAGGCGCGAGAACGGCCTCGATTACAAGCCTTCGCAAATCAGTGTCGCGGGCGGCGCCAAGCAGATCATCTACAACGCCCTGCTGGCAACGCTGGCCCCCGGCGACGAGGTGGTTGTCCCAGCGCCCTATTGGGTTTCCTACACCGACATCGTCCTGCTCGGCGAAGGCAAGCCCGTGGTCGTTCCCTGCACGGAGCCGCAGGGCTTCAAACTGACACCGCAAGCCCTGCGAGCCGCGATCACCGGGCGCACCAAATGGCTGCTTCTCAACACGCCTTCCAACCCGACAGGCGCCGTCTACAGCCGCGACGAACTTGCGGGGCTGGCGGGGGTGTTGCTCGATCACCCGCATGTGCACGTTCTGACCGACGACATCTACGAGCATATCCTGTTCGATGGACGAACCTTCCATACCATCGCCGGCGTCGAGCCGAGGCTGAAGGACCGTACGCTGACAGTGAACGGGGTGTCGAAGGCCTATGCCATGACCGGCTGGCGGATCGGCTATGCCGGCGGGCCGGAACCGCTGATCCGCGCCATGGCGACCGTGCAGAGCCAAAGCACGTCCAACCCGTCATCCATCTCGCAGGCCGCGACCATTGCCGCACTGGAAGGTCCTCAGGACTTTCTTCGCCCTCGGGCGCTCGAATTCCAGGCACGGCGCGACCGCGCTTTGGATCTGCTGCGCGCGATTCCCGGTCTCACCTGCCGGACGCCCGAGGGCGCCTTCTATCTCTATCCCAATTGCTCGGCCCTGATCGGTCGTCGCCGCCCGGACGGCACTCCTATCGGCAGCGACGACGACTTCTCGCTTTACCTGCTCGATCAGGCGCGGGTCGCGGTGGTGCAGGGCTCTGCCTACGGCCTGTCGCCGCATTTCCGCATTTCCATAGCCACGTCGATGGACCTGATCGAAAAAGCGATCGGGCGTATCGCCGAGGCTGTCGAAGCGCTGCGGTAGGGCCGGCGATGGATCTCGACTTCGTCCAGAAGCTGATCGAATTTGTCTCGCGTTCGCCCATTGCCGAGTTGGAGATCGAGCGCGATGGCGTTCGTATCCGCATGTCCAGGCAGGGGGTGCTGGCGCAATCCGCGTCGCAGCCTTCGCCGCAGTCGGGGTCAGCCGCCGGCCCTGCCGTCTTCACAAATCCGGCTTCGACAGCTCCGCCCATCGCGCGGCATTCGATCCGCGCGCCGCTGACCGGCGTGTTCTACCGTTCCGGCACCGAAGGCGAACCGCCGCTCGCTTCGGTTGGCGATGTGGTCGTGGAAGGGCAGAAGGTCGGTGTCCTCGAAGCCATGAAGACGTTCAACGTCGTGGAATCCGATCGCGCTGGGCGGATCGTCCAGATCGCGTTGGACGACCATGCCGCCGTGCAGTCCGGCGATGTGCTGTTCGTTCTCGAAGATTTGGGCTAGCGGCGATGTTCGACACCGTCCTTATCGCCAACCGCGGTGAAATCGCGCTGCGCATCCTGCGCGCCTGCCGCGATCTCGGATTGAAGACGGTGGCAGCGCACTCGGAAGCCGACGCGAGCCTTCGCCATGTCGCGCTGGCGGACAGGGCGATCTGCATCGGGCCGGCTGCGGCGACGGAGAGCTATCTCAATATCGCCGAGATCATCGCGGCCGCGCAACTCACCGGCGCGGGCGCGATCCATCCGGGCTATGGTTTCCTCTCGGAAAACGCCGCCTTCGCCGAGGCCGTCGAAAATGCCGGCCTCGCCTTCATCGGGCCGTCGGCCGCGGCGATCCGCACCTTGGGCGACAAGGTCTCCGCCAAGCGCACGATGATCGCTGCCGGCGTTCCCTGCGTTGCAGGGTCGGAGGGGGCGCTGCCGCAGGACGAGCAGGCAGTGCGCGCCATTGCCGAGGCCATCGGCTATCCGGTCATCGTCAAGGCGGCGGGCGGCGGCGGCGGGCGCGGCATGCGCATCGTGCGCGAGCAGCGCGCTCTGTTGGAAGCCGTTTCGATGGCGGTGAAAGAGGCGGACCGGGCCTTCGGCAACCCGCAAGTCTATCTGGAGAAATTCCTTGAGCACCCGCGCCATATCGAGATTCAGATTCTGGCGGACAAGCATGGCAAGGCGGTGTGGTTAGGCGAGCGGGATTGCTCCATGCAGCGCCGCCACCAGAAGATCATTGAGGAGGCGCCGGCGCCCGGCATCGCCCGCGAGGCGATTGCCGAGATCGGCGAGCTGTGTGCCCACGCATGCCTAACCATCGGCTATACAGGCGCGGGCACGTTCGAATTCCTCTACGAGGACGGGCGCTTCTCTTTCATCGAGATGAACACCCGCGTGCAGGTGGAGCATCCCGTCACGGAACTTGTCACCGGCATCGATATCGTGCGCGAGCAGATCCGCATCGCCCGGGGCGAAGCCCTGTCGTTCAGCCAGGAAGACATCCGCATCCAGGGCCACGCCGTCGAATGCCGCATCAACGCTGAAGATCCCTACAGCTTTCGCCCGCATCCGGGCCGGGTCGAGCGCTGGACGCCGCCCGGCGGCCCGGGAATCCGCGTCGAATCGCATCTCTACTCCGGTTACACCGTGCCGCCGCACTACGATTCCCTGGTGGCCAAGCTGCTGGCGCATGGCGCGACGCGGGCCGAGGCGATCCGGCGCATGAGCGGCGCGCTGGGCGAGATGGAGGCTGTCGGCATCGCCACCAACGCGCCGCTCCACGGCCTCCTGATGGAGGAGCCCGGCTTTGCCGCCGGCGGCTTCGATATCCATCATCTTGAACGTCTCATTGAAGGCGGTCTGCTCCAGGGACGAGGCGGCGATGACGGTTGAGGAGCTCGAAAGGCTGGCCGGCTGGTGTGTTAGCGCCGGCATCGGCGAGATCGAAGTGTCGGAGGCCGGCTTTTCGTTGCGCCTGCACATGCAATCCGTTGTTCCCTCGACACCCGCGGCCGAAGCCCCGAAGGCCGAAACGGTCTTCAAAGGCGTGCGCGCGCCCGGCGTCGGCGTGTTCCGTCTCGATCATCCAACGACCGGTCGGCCGGTTGCCGACCCTGGCCAGGTGGTTCGCAAGGGCGAGACGGTCGGCGTCCTGCAGGTCGGCCCATGCCTGAAGGCCGTGCTCGCGCCGGTAGACGGCGTGCTGGGCGCGGCGCTGATCGAGGACGGAGCGGTCGTCGGCTACGGCACGCCGCTCTACGAGCTGGTGTGAAGCAAAGGCGATGGTTCGAACCACTGAGGAAAGCGCCATGGCGGCCCAAGGATTGCAGGTCGATATCAATTCCGACATGGGCGAGGGTTTTGGAGCCTACAGGCTCGGCGACGATGCGGCGATCCTCGACATCGTCAGTTCCGCCAATGTCGCCTGCGGCTTTCATGCCGGCGACCCCGAGATCATGGCTGCCACCTTCTCGATGGCGCGCGACAAGGGCGTTGCCGTTGGCGCGCATCCGAGCTTCGCCGATCTGTGGGGGTTCGGACGCCGCATCATTCCGCATTCCATGGATGAGATCGAAAGGCTGGTCGCCTACCAGATCGGCGCGGCGCAGGCGCTTTCCGCCTATGCCGGCCACCCGATCCACTATGTGAAGGCGCATGGCGCGCTAGGCAATCTTACCCAGACCGATCGTGGCGTCGCCGAAGCGGTGACGCGCGCGGTCAAGGCCGTCGATCCCGGCCTGATCTGCCTGGTCATTGCGCTCGGCTTCCAGGACAGGATCGCGCGCGACGCTGGGCTGACGGTCAGGTCCGAGATATTCGCCGACCGCGCCTATACGGAGGAAGGCTTCCTTGTTTCGCGCAAGCTGGAAGGCGCTGTCATCCACGACGCCGAGAGGGCAGCCGAACGGGTCGTCCGAATGGTCAAGCAAGGCGCCATCGAGACGCTTTCCGGGCAGATGCTGCGGACGCCGATCGATTCGATCTGCGTCCACAGCGACACGCCGGCTGCCGTCGCCATCGCCGCGCATGTCAGGAGACGGCTTGAGGCAAGCGGCGTCAGGGTCAGAGCGTTCGCGGCCTAAGCGACCGAACGGTTACGCGGCCCTGCCGCACGGGCCCGGCCCCGGCCGTTAAAGAACCGACCTCCCTGGCGGCGATGCCGGGGGGGTAAAGGGGTGTGGGGGGGAGGGCGGTAAGGCCCAATGCGGGAAATAAGGGCCCGGGG